>DAIPIP010000012.1:0-30207 GCA_036770725.1 Opitutaceae bacterium | reverse complement strand
GATGCCCTCGGCTGGTTTGCCCACTGCGGTTACAGTTTTATTTGAAATGCTCTAGTGCGCGGCGTGGACTTTTTCGGCCTTGGGCTGGCCGATGGCGGCGAGGAGCTCGCCGAACCAGGGGGTGGCGATGTCGAAGGGTTTGCCGCCTTTGATGCGGGGGAACTCGATGGCGCGGAGGATGCCGCCGCGATCTTCGTCGTGGCCGATGACGCCGCTCTCGCGGCGGAGGGCGCACTCCACGGCGAGGTCGGTGCAGCTTTTGATGAGGCGAAGGTCGTCGGGGTTGGCGGCGGCGGCGCGCGAGTAGTAACCGGATTTTTGCACGAGGACTTTTTCGGCGCCGAGCATCTTGGCGAATTGTTCGCCGAACCATTTGCCGGGGTTGACGGCGTCGAGTTTGACGTGGCCGAAGGCGTCGCGCGGGACTTCCTGTCCCTTGGCCTGCATCTCGGCGACGATGGACTCCACGCCGGCGCCTTCGGAGATGAAGATGTTCACGTTGTCATTTTTTTCCATTACGACCTTGAGGCGGGCGGCCTCGGCTGCGAGGTCGATGGCCATTTCGGGGATGAAGACGGCGTGGACCTCGAGGTTGGCGCGGGAGAGTCCGAGGCCGGGCACGAATTCCTCGCGGTCGAGGAGCTTGCGGTATTCGACGGCGGTGGCGGCGGTGAGCCAGCCGCAGGAGCGGCCCATGACCTCGTGGATGATGAGCATGCGCGGGTTGGCGTTGTGCTCGGCGACGACGTTGCGGAAGAAGCGCGCGCCGTGCTCGGCGGCGGTGTAGGCGCCGAGGGACTGGCGGATGGGGAAGACGTCGTTGTCGATGGTCTTGGGCAGGCCGATGACGGTGAGGCCGTAGTTGTGGGTCGCGAGGAAGGCGGCGAGGTCGGCGGCGGCGGTGTTGGTGTCGTCTCCGCCGATGGTGTGGAGGATGTCGACGCCGTCCTTGATGAGCTGGTCGGCGGCGACTTTTTGCGGGTCCTGGCCTTCCTTCACGAGGCCGCGTTTCACGCAGTCCTTGATGTTGGTGAGTTTGACGCGGGAGTTGCCGATGGGGGAGCCGCCGTGCTTGTGGAGGATGGGGGCGGCGGCGCGTTCGGCGGGGCCGATTTTGTAGGAGTCGCCGAGGAGGAGGCCCTTGTAGCCGCCGCGGTAGGCAATGAGTTCGATGTCGGGGGCGATCTCGGTGTAGCGCTCGATGAGGCCGCCGACGGCGGAGCTGAGGCAGGGGGCGAGGCCGCCGGCGGTGAGGAAGGCGACTTTTTTGGGATGATCGGGACGGTTGGGCGTGGTGCTCATGGGAAGGGAGTGAGGGATTAGTTGAAGGGGAGTGAGGGGTGGAGGCGGCGGAGGGTGAAGCGGGAAAATGGGGATGGGGATTATTGGACAAAAAAAGCCCGCGCGCAGCGGCGGAGCGGAGTTGTGGTGTGGGTGCCTGCGGGATGTTGAGCCAATGGTTGGAGGTGGTGGGGATTATGTGTCACGGACGTGCGGGTGTTTTTGGCGCAGGAGGCGGGCGAGGCCGTCGAGGATGAGTTCGAGGCCGAAGTCGAAGGCGTTGCGCCCATCGTAGTCGCCGTCGGCCACGGTTGCGGCAAGCGCGTGAAAGTGGGGGAAGCGCTCGGCGGGGATGGTGGGGAGAAAGGTCCGGGCGCTGGTGGCGTAGTCCTCGGGGGCGATGGGGAAATGCTGTTCTTGCAATGCGAAGCCGTGGATGTGGCTGTCGATGAGGTGGCGTGCGCGGTCGGCCCCGGCATGGGAGAAGCCCGCGCGCAGGAGGCAGCCATGGGTGCGATCCAAGTAGTTCAGCATGTTTGGGCCGATGTTGATGCGCGCGACCAGGGGCAGGCAGGCCCAGGGGTGGCGGTTTAGCACGGCCAGGGCGGAGTGGGCGCGGCGGCGCATTTCGTCGCGCCAGGGTTTTGTGGGATTGGGCGTTTCGATCTCGCCGACGACGGCGTCCACCATGGCGTCGATAAGCGCGTCTTTGCCCGGCACGTGGTGGTAGAGCGACATCGCTTCCACGCCGAGGCGCGAGGCGAGGCCGCGCATCGAGACGGCTGCGAGGCCGGTGGGGTCGGAGTCGGCCTGGGCTATCGCTTCGCCGACGATGCGGGGGAGATTGAGGCCGCCCTTCGGGGGCTTTTTTTGGCGCGTAAGATTGCGGGTGGGGGCTTGGCGTTTGGTCATGGGCAGGTTTCAATCACGACGGTGCCTCGTTTGCGGCCGGTATCGACGAGCGCGTGGGCGGCGGGCAGTTCGTGGAAAGGGAAACGTGCGCCGATGGACGGCTTCAATTGGCCGGAGGAGGCTGAGGCGACCAACTCGGCGACCACCTCCTTCGATTCCGGGGTGTATCCGGTGATGCATCGAACACCGTCTTTTGGCCGGGCCAGCATGTCGGGGAGGCCGCCGGCTATCGCGAGATAAGCTCCGCCGGGGCGAACGAGGTGGCGGAGGGTGCGGAAGTTTCCCGTGCCGACACAGTCCATGACGAAGTCGTAGCGGGACGCGGACGTGGACGCGGCGTAGTCGGTGTGCTCGTGGTCGATCGCCTCGGTCGCGCCGAGGGCGGTGATCCACGGGGCGTTTACGGATCGGGTGACCGCTATGGCGTGTGCTCCGGCGAGCGCGATGTGTTGCACGGCTGCGCTCCCGACCGCGCCGGATGCGCCGATGACCAGGATTCGTTGGCCTGCGCGGAGGCCGGCTTTGTTGAGGAAATGCCGAGCGGTCTGGCCGCCGAAGGGCAGGCTGGTCGCCTCGGTCCAGCCGAGGCCGGGCGGCAGCGGCACGACGACGTCGCGTGCTTTGGCCAAGACAATTTCCGCATGGCAGCCCATGTGCGCGCCCGTGACCACCAGGACGGCGTCGCCGATCCGCCATGGCGACGGACCCGGGCCTACGGCCTCGACGGTGCCCGCGCAATCGGTGCCCAGCACCCGGCAGCGCGGCCCGCGCCAGCCCAGGGCCAGGCGACCGATCAGGCCGAGCCCGGGCGGGAAACGGCAGGCGCGCACGCGGCTATCGGCCGAATTTACCGAGGTCGCATGGACGCGCACGGTGATTTCGCCCGGGCCGGGAACGGGCGCGGGGCGGTCCGCTAGACGTAATTGGTCCGGTCCGCCGTAGCGCTCGCATACCCAGATTTTCATGAGGTGCGAGCCATGCCTTACGGCGTAAGGTTGCAAGCGCGATTTTGTTTCGCGAGGCAGGTTTTGGCGGAAGCGGTGTGGTCGGGGAGGTGGCGGTGGGTGGGGACAAGGAGTGCGTGTAGCGGTGAAGCGGAAAGGTTTATGGTCCCAGCGGGAGGGTGGCGAGAGAGTCGGCTGGTTGCGGGTGGCATTATGAGCGGTTGAACGGGGACCACAGGGCAGGGTAGGGCACGGCGAAGAGGTTTTTGCCGAAGGGGAGCGGGGTCTCTCCGTCGTAGAAGACCACGCCGCATTTGAAGCGGGGGCCGCAGACTTCCTGCATGCGGCGCAGGCCGGCGAAGTCGGAGGAGGTGACGGTGGACGACGCTTTGACCTCGACGCCGCAAAGGTCGCGTCCATCGCGCTCCACGATGACGTCCACTTCGACCTGGTCCTTGTCGCGGTAGTGGAAAAACCGATACGAGGAGCCCGCCCAGGTCGCCATGCGGCGGAGTTCCTGGCAGACGAAACTTTCCAGCAGGGGGGCGAAGGCGGTGCGGTCGGCTTTGAGTGCGGCGACGTCCAGGCCGAGCAGGGCGGCGGCGAGGCCGGTGTCGGCGAGGTGGAGCTTGGGGGTTTTGACGAGGCGGTTGAGCCGGTTATGGTGCCACGGGGGGAGGGGTTCGATGAGGAAGAGTTTTTCCAGCAGGGACAGATACTCGCGCACGGTGGGGCGGGTGAGTTCGAGGGGGGCGGAGAGCGCGTTGGCGTTGAAGAGGTGGCTGGTCTGCGTGGCCGCGAGTTCGAGCAGGCGCGGAACGGCTTCGAGGGAGCGGATGTTGGCGAGGTCGCGGATGTCGCGCTGGACGAGGGAGTCTGCGTAGGCGAGGTGCCAGTCGCGACGACGTCGCGGGGTGGCGCGTGTCAGCGCAGGCGGGAAACCGCCGGCGGTCACGCGTTCGATCAACTCGTCGCCGAGGCGGGGCGTGGGCGCGGCGGAGACGGCGAACTCGCAGGCGAAGAGGCGCTCGAGAAAGGCGCGGCCATGGGTGGCGCGCGCGATCTCGATTTGGGCGAGAGGGGCGAGGCGCAGCACTTCCATGCGCCCGGCGAGGGAATCAGCGAGGCGCGGCAGGAGGCGGACGTTGGCCGAGCCGGTTAGGATAAAGCGGCCGGGGCGGCGGTCGCGGTCCACCAGGGCTTTGATGGAGGTGAAGAGTTCGGGAGCGCGCTGGATCTCGTCTATGACGACTTTGGGAGGCAGGTTCGCACAAAATCCCGCAGGGTCCTCGCGGGCGGCTCGGAGGATATTGTCGTCATCCAAGGTCAGGCAGGCGTGGCCGTGGCGGTCGGCAGCGATCCGGGCGAGGGTGGATTTGCCGCATTGCCGGGGGCCGTGGAGGACGGCGACGGGCGTGTCGGCCAGCGTGGCTTCTAGGCGCGGCAGGGCAAAACGAGGATAGGGAGTCTCTTCGGACACGCCCTGAGTTAGGCGGGAAATCGTCCATTTGAAAAGAAAATACCGTCTGTTTGAAAATAAGTTGGCGTCTAAATGAAAGTATTTAGCCTTCTAAATGGAGATTTGATTGGCGTCATGGGAGTTTTTTAACTTGAAGGTCAGGGAGTTAAAATTTTTTAGAGGAGGGCGGCGTCAGAAGGGAAGATGGGCTCGGGGAGGGTGGCGGGTTCTGGAGTGCGGGATTGGATGGCGGTGGCTTGGGCGTGGGCGAGGGCGCGGCTTGGAGGGGCTCCATCGCTTCTTCGGGGAGGTCGGCGGCGAGGAGGGCTTGGGCGACTCTCGCCTTGCGGCGGGCCAAAGTAGTTGATTCTTGGATACGGGCTTGCTGCTCGGGGGTGAGCGGGGGCTGGGATGGTGGGGCGGGTGGCTGAGAGGGGTCGGCGGCGAGGAGATTGCGGGTGAGCAGGGCGGCGGCGCGGAGGTGCTGGATCGCGGCCCACGCGGATTCGTTGATGACTTGGAGGGTAGGGCGGGTGCCTCGCCAGGGCGTTTCGGCGAGCAGGGGTTCGAGGATGGCGCGGGCGGAGGAGGCGTCGGTTTACACAACGCAGAGGCGAGTGGAGGCGTCAGGCTCGGGGGCGGCGATTGCGGAATCGAAACGGCTCCGCCGTTTCGCTCCGATGGAGGGGGAGGTGTGGCGTCGAAAACGGCTCTGCCGTTCCGTAACGATGGAGGGGGAGGTGTGGCGCTGGAGGGCGGCAAGAGCGTGCTCAGGGGTGATGTCGGGGTGGAGTCGGCCGGCGGGGTCGAAGAGGGCGCGGAGGCGGGCGGGGACGCGGGAGAGGTTGCGCTCAACGCGGAGGGTGCCGGCGGCGGAGTCGGGGACGAGGTCGATGCGGGGGGAGCCGGCGGAGCGGGCAAGATTGAAGGCGGGGCGGATGGCGGGCCGGTTCAGGTGTAGGAGGACGGCCTCGACGTGTTTGCATGTGCCGAGGCCGTTGATGCGAAAGTCGGTGCAGGTGCAGGCGAAGTGGCGGGCGGCGAGGTCGCGGATCTCGACGTGGTAGGTGAGGCCGCTGGGCTAGTGGACGGCGAAGTTGGAGAAGGCGGGGTGGGCGGGGTCGAGGTTGACGACGCGGGCTTTGTCTTCGCGGGCGCGAAGTTGGCGCTTGAGGATTTCGTGCTCGTCGGTGGTGCGCCAGTCGGTGGCGGACGGTAGCTGGTCGGCGGGGGATTTTTTCTTCGAGCTGCGGCGGGGGGAGGCGGGCATGGGCGCGGATGCAGGCGGGACGCCTGCGCTACTTGGGGTTAATAGAAGTAGGTGAGGCTGAGGGAGCCGAAGACTTGGGCGTCGGATTGGCCTTTGAACTCTTTGGAGCGGACGGCCTGGGCGTAGGTGAGTTGCCAGCGGCGGGTGCCGAGGCCGAGGCCGCCGACGAGGTCGGCGACGAAATACTCTTTGTCGATGGAGGGGCCGCCGGATTTGAAGGTGTTGCCGTCGAGGGTGATGTCGCGGGCGACGGTGCGGCCATCGACGCTGCCGAAAAG
The DNA here is from genome assembly GCA_036770725.1 of Opitutaceae bacterium. Classification (GTDB taxonomy): domain Bacteria; phylum Verrucomicrobiota; class Verrucomicrobiia; order Opitutales; family Opitutaceae; genus IMCC26134_A. Next base: position 24,063 of record DAIPIP010000012.1, on the reverse strand, counting down.
CCAGATGCTGAAGGGCTGGCGGGCGACGGGGTTGGAGTCGCCGGTGGGGCGGATGAGGTTGGTGCCGAAGTCGGCGGGGAGGCGGTAGCCGTAGCGGACGGAAAAGCCGGCGTTGGCGTAGGTGAAGACATTGCCGAGGGAGAAGCCGGCGTGGGGGATGAAGTCCGCGCCCCACGACGTGTGCGCTTCGGGGGTGGAGAAGCGCCACTTGTGTTCATAGACGAGGTTGAGGCCGGGTTCGCTTTCGATCTGGTTGTCCCAGCCTTGGGCTTCCTCGACGTTGATGATGTTGTGGAAGCCGTTTTGCACGAATTCGCCGAGGGCCCAGTCGCCGCCGGCGACGCCGAGCTGGACCTCGATGGTGGCGAGGCGGGCGAGGGCGGAGCCGGGCTTGGGCGGGTAATAGTTTTGGTAGTTGATTCCCAAATACAGCCAGGCGGCGTAGGGGCGGTCGTTGGGCTGGTAGGCGGTGGTCTGGGTATCCTCGGGGGTGTAGATGTTTTGGCCGAGGGAGAGGCCGAGCTTGGGGATGGCGTCGTCGCGCATGAGCGGGTCGAGGCCGCGGGCGATGGCGCGAACGGGGCCGGGAACGCCGTCCTGGTCGAAGTCGCGCAGGTTGGTGCTGAGGGCCGAGATTTTGAAACCGTTGGTGTAGTTGCGGTCGGTGCCGGCGAAAAATTTGTCGTTCTCGGCGTAGAGGGTGATGGATCCGAAACCCAGGCGGGCTTCTTCAAGCGCGAGGCCTTCGAGCCGGGCGGCTTCGGCGCGATCAGGCGCGGCGAAGGCGAGGGGAGCGGCGGCCGGGCAGGCGGCTAGGAGGGCGAGGAGGTGGCGCATGGTGATTTGGGACTGGGGCAAGCGACTTAATCCGCGGTGGATTGCCAGCGGCCGTAGATGCCGCAGGGGAGGACGGTGGCGCCGCCGTCGCCCTGAATGGGGAGACCGACTTCGCCGGCGGTGAGCTGGCCGCCTTTGCGGTCGCCCAGCAAGGCGTGTAGTAGATTGGCCACTACGGTGGGCGAGAGGCGGGCGGTGTAGGCGTTGATGAGAAAAAAGAGCGGTTCGGGGGTTAGGATCTCGCGGCATTCGCGTAGGAGTTCCCAGAGGCTGTCCTCGAGTTTCCACATCTCGCCGCCGGCACCGCGGCCGTAGGTGGGCGGGTCCATGATGATGGCGTCGTATTTTTTGCCGCGCTTGAGTTCGCGGCGCACGAACTTGAGGCAGTCGTCCACGATGAAGCGGATGGGGGCCTGGGCGAGGCCGCTGAGGGCGGCGTTTTCGCGGCACCATTTGACCATGCCTTCGGAGGCGTCGATGTGGGTGACGGCGGCGCCGGCCTTGGCGGCGGCGCAGGTGGCGGCACCGGTGTAGCCGAAGAGGTTGAGGACGTTGATTTCGCGGCCGGTGGCGCGGGCTTTTTTGATGAGGGCGGAGGACCACTCCCAGTTGACGGCTTGTTCGGGGAAGAGGCCGGTGTGTTTAAAGCTGGTGGGCTGGATGCGGAAGGTGAGGCCGAGGCGTTCGTAGCCGATGGTCCAGTGGTCGGGCGGTTGTTTTTTGAATTCCCAGCGGCCGCCGCCTTTTTCGCTGCGGTGGTAAAAGCCGTCCCAGTCGCGCCATTCGGGGCCTCCGGTCTTGGGCCAGATGACCTGGGGGTCGGGGCGGACGAGGTTCACGCGACCCCAGCGTTCTTGTTTCAGGCCGAAGCCGCAGTGGAGGAGTTGGTAATCTCGCCAGCCGTCGGCGAGGATGAGGGGGGAGCGGTGGATGGCGGAAGCGGACACGAGGGGGCGAGCGAAGGCGGGGCGCGGCGGGGTGTCGAGCGCGCGTAAAATCGCGGGGGCGGGTTACGGTGTTTGACAGCGGGCGGAGGGCTTGTTTTTAACCGCAGTCTTATGTCAATTTTCTCAAGCAAATCATGGGCTGTAATGTCGGCCCTTATTCTGACCGGCGTGGTTGCGCAGGCCGATGTCGTGGAGACGAAAAGCGGGGCGCGGTTGACCGGCACGGTGAAGAAGGTCGATGCGGGCTCCATCACGCTGGACACCGACTACGCGGGAACGATCACGATCAAGCAGTCCGAGGTCGCGCGTTTCGAGACCGAGGAGCCGCTGGTCATCCGTCTGGTCGGAGGCACCACGATAGAGGGCACGGTGACGGCGACGTCGGAAGGCAACATCACGATCACCGGCCAGGACGGCACGATCAACACGACGGTGGACAAGGTCGCTTCGACCTGGGCTCCGGGAGGAGTCGATCCGGCGGTGGCGCAGTTGATGCGCAAGTGGAAGTTTGAGGTTTCCTTCGATGTCACGGGCAAGACCGGCAACAGCGAGGAACTTGGTTATGGGGGCGGAGCCAAGGCGACGCTCGCGAGTTCGCAGGACACGCTGATTTTCTACACCCAGTTCGCCTACAAGAGCGTGAACAACGTGACGTCCGACGACAAACTTGCGCTAGGGGTCGATTACTCGAGCTATTTGAGCGAGCGCGTGACTTGGTATGCCCGCAACGAGGGTGGCTATGACAACGGCAAGGATATCGATTTCTACAATGTCGCGGCGGCCGGTTTGGGTTATGATTTCATCAAGAATCTGCCGAAACAAAAGCTGACTGGCCGCGCCGGTCTTTCGTATCGGTTTGAGCAATACGGCAACCCGCTCACGGGAGATGTGCGCAGCGCGGGTCTCGATTTGGGTCTGACTCATTTCTACCGTTTCGAAAACGCGGTGTTGAACAACAGCATCACCTACGTGCCGTCGTTCGACGATTTTGGAAACTATCGCGCGGTGCATGATTCGAGTTTCGAGGTTCCGATCTCGGGCAACTGGAAGTTCCGCATCGGGATGAACAATGATTACACCAGCCAGCCGTCGGCCGGAGTCGATAAGCTGGATACGACATACTATGGTCGGTTCGTGCTGAAGTGGGAGTAATACGAACCGCCCGCAGAGTCAGCCCGGAGGACCGGACGGAGCCGGTCCCTGCAAAGGGCCGGATGCTGGTAGGAATTGGTTTTGATTGCCCGCCGCGATTTTTTTGCGGCGGGCTTTTTTGTGGGCCGGCGGCGGGCGGATTCTACCGCGCTAGGGAAGGCGGGATGGGGCAGTCGAGCGCGGCGGCGATGGCGCGGAGCAGGTCGGCCTCGGTCGGGGAGAGTGCGTTGTCGGCGGTGAGGGCGGCGCCGACGGCGGCGAGGATGCGTTTGCGAAAGGGGGCGGGGGTGAGGGCGAGTTGGTCGAGGGCGCGATCAAGGTGGCCGAGGGTGGCGCGTTCGGCGGGGACGTAAGCGAGCGGGGGGTGCAGGCCGTTGAAGTCGGCGGCGGCGCGGGAAAACAGGCTGGTGGCGGTGGCGTCGTCGGGGGCTTCGAGTCGGGCGGCGGCGGAGAGCGCGACGGAGAGGTGGGGGGAGGCCGCGCCGGGGGCCACGGTCGGCATGGTCTCGCCGGGGTGGGCGGCGAGGCGCAGATCGCGGGCGATGATTTTTTGCAGGGCGAATTCGCGCGGGCAGACGGTGCCGTCGGCGTGCACGAGTTCGTCAAGGGCGGCGAGGAGGGTGTCTTGCGCGTCTGGCTCGAGGGCGCGGAGGGCGGGGGCGGCGAGTTGGAGCAGGGAGAGGCCGGCGGAGGGAAGGAGGTCGCCGAGGAGGGTGTGCAGGCGGGCGACGTGGGCGGTTTGCGCGGCGCCAAGGTGGCGGGTGGCGAGGGCGAGGGCGTGGTCTCGCGGCGGGCCGGAGAGGTCGGGCGGGAGGCAGATGGCGCAGGTGAGGGCGGTGACGAGTTCGGTCCGGTGGGCGGCGTCGTGAAGCTCTTCCGGAAGGGTGGCGATGAAGCCCCGGGCGGCGTGAACGGTATCCAGATTCAGGATACCGGCGGTGGCGATGAGCGCGGCGGGGGAGAGCGGGGGGAAGCCGCGCGGCGGGAGCGGAACGGCGGGCGGTCGAGTCGCCGGGGGCGGTGGCGGCGGGGGTGGCGGCAGGTCGGGGTATTTGCCGTCGAAGGAGGGGTCGAGGAGGCGGATGCGTTCGTCGAGGGGCGGGTGGGTGGCGAAGAGCGAGCCTACAAGGAAAGCGGGGCTGAAGTTTTGCGCGAAGCAGAAGTGGCTGACCTCGTTGGCGGAGGGGTGGGAGAGGCGGCCGAGGAGGGCGGAGGCGCCGAGTTTTTTGAGCGCGCCGGCGATGCCGTCGGGGTTGCGGGTGAACTGCACGGCTGCGGCGTCGGCGAGGTATTCCCGCTGTCGCGAGACGGCGGCTTGGATGATGCGTCCGGCGAGGAGGCCGATGCCGCCGATGGTCATGAGAATCAGGCCACCGGCGGCGAGGGGGATGGCGCCTCCGCCGCCTTTTTTGCTGGAGCCGCCGGTGTAGTAAGCGGCGCGGAGGAGGCCGCGACCGAGGATGACGAGGGAGAGGATGCCGAAGAGGAGGGCGATGAGGCGGGTGTTGATCCGCATGTCGCCGTTGAGGATGTGGCTGAATTCGTGGGCGATGACGCCTTGGAGTTCGTCGCGGTCGAGGCGTTCGAGGGCGCCGCGGGTGACGGCGACGGCGGCGTCGGAGCGGGTGTAGCCGGCGGCGAAGGCGTTGATGGAGGCTTCGGCGGGGAGGATGAAAACGGCGGGGACGGCCATGCCGGAGGCGATGGCCATCTCTTCGACGATGTTCATGAGCATGCGTTCGCGCGGGTCGGTGGTGGCGGGGGCGACGCGGCGGCCGCCGACATCGGCGGCGACGGCGGGTCCGCCGGCGCGGAGTTGCAGCCACTTGAACAGGGCGGAGAGGCCGACGGTGGGGATGACGAGCAGGATGATGGCTTTGAGCGCGCCGGGTTGCCACCACTCGATGACGCCGGTCTCGGCGTATTCGTGGTAGCGTTCGAGTCCGCCGCCGTGGGCGTTGGCGCGGATGCCGAGCAGGGCGGTGCCGCCGACGAAGGCAAAGTAGAGCGCGATGATGGTGCCTATGACCGCGAGGCAGAAGAGCGCGACGAGCGGGGCGGTGCGGCGTTTGGCGCGGGCTTGGGCCTCGAAGAAATCCATCGCGGGTCAGGCAATCGGGGGGGGCGCGGCGTGGGGTCGCAGGGCGGCGAGGCGCGGCTGGCGGACGATAAAATAATAGAGCACGGCGCCGAGCCAGTTGGTGAAGACGATGACGAGAATCCAGACCACGCGGTCGTTGGATCCGGGTTTTTCGGGGGCTTGGGCGCAGTCCACAAGCATCCAGATCCAGAAGGCGGTGAGGGCGAGACCGAGCAGCGCAATGCCGCCGAAGAGCAGAAAGAAACCCAGGCCGAAGCCGAGGGCGATGGCTTCCGGCGCCATTTGCGCAAGCATGGTGTAGGCGTGCGAAGGCGGACTCAGAAAGCGACCTTGGGGGCGACGCGTTCGGAGGGGGTTTCGATGGCGTAGAGTTCGGCGGGTTGGAAGCCGAAGACGCCGGCGAAGACCACGGTAGGGAAGGTCTCGCGGCGGGTGTTGTAGGTCATGACGGAGTCGTTGAAGGCCTGGCGGGCGAAGGCGATTTTGTTCTCGGTGGAGGTGAGTTCCTCGGTGAGGGCCATCATGTTTTGGTTCGCCTTCAGGTCGGGGTAGGCCTCGGTGACCATCATGAGGCGGGAGAGGGCGCCGGCGAGGCCGGTCTCGGCGGAGCCGAGGCCTTTGAGGGCGGCGGCGTTGGAGGGATCGGCGGCGGCGGCTTTGGCGGCGGTGGCGGCGATGTTACGGGCTTGGATGACGGCTTCGAGGGTTTCGCGTTCGTGGGCGAGATAGCCCTTGGCGGTTTCGACGAGGTTGGGGATGAGGTCGTAGCGGCGTTTGAGTTGAACGTCGATTTGGGCGAAGGCGTTTTTGAAGCGATTGCGCAGGGTGACGAGGCCGTTGTAGAGGCCGACTAGCCAGAGGATGAAGACGACGAGCAGGACGGCCAGGACGAGCAAGGTGATGATGGCGGGCGACATGTTGTGCGACGGGTTTAAGTTGAAGACGCGAGTGGAGGCGGGGCTGGGCGAAGCAAAGCGGTGGCGGATGAAAAAGTGGGAACGCGAGCGGGGGCAGGCGAGTCTGGAATCACGGTTGCCATGGGTCCGGGGGGCGCGCCACTTTGGTGGTTCGCGGTCTCGGGCCGGGGCCTCCCAATACTCACACATGGCTTCGCGTTTTCTGTATGTCTTTTGTTTTTTGATCCTGGCCGGGGCGGGGCGTGCGCAGGTGGAGCGGGGTTTGTTCGCGCCGGTGCCGTTGGCTCCGACGCCGATGGCGGCCGGGGCGTTGGTGGTGAGCGAGGAGTCGGCGCGGCGGGCGTTGGCGCTGGGGTTGACGGCGACGGCGGCGGCGCAGGCGGAGCGTCTGGTCTCGCAGGCGGCGGAGGGGAGCGCGGGGCGGGATGCGGGGGCGTTGTTGTTGGCGGCGGCGCGGCTGGAGTTGAACGATGTGGAGGGGGCGGCGCTGGCGTTGGCCAATCATGGGGCGGACAGGCCGGCGGTGTATCGTTTGCGGGCGGGTTTGATCGCGGTGCGGAAGCGGCAGGCGGCGGCGGCTCAGGCGGAGCTGGCGGGTTTGCAGGTGGATGCGTTGCCGGTGGAGGAGCGGGCGTGGTTTTATTTGTTGCAGGGCTTGGTGGCCGAGCTGGGTCGGGACGCGGCGCGGGCGACGGCGGCGTATGATCAGGCGTTGGCGGTGGCGACTTCGGGGTGGCAGCGGGCGCGGGTGCAGCTGGCGCGGGAGCGGGTGAGGTTGGGGCAGGGGGAGGCGACGGAGACCCAGGCGGCGGCGTTGCGCGAGCAGGCGGAGCGTTATGCTGGGCGCGGGGTGGGGACGGACTATGCGATCCAGCATGCGGTGGCGCTGGCGTTGTTGGGGCGGAGGGAGCAGGCGACGAGCTGGTTGCAGGACCATCTGGCGTCGTTGGCGGGCTTGGGAACGGCGGAGGCGAGGGATGACACGCGCTTGATGTTGGGGCTTATCGCGGGGCCGGGGCAGGGGGTGGGGCGCGGGGCTTTGGAGCAGTTGTTGAGCGTGGGCGCGGACCGGGCTAAGCAGCGGATGGCGTTGGTGCTTCTGGGGGAAGGGGCGGAATCGATCGAGGCGCGCGAGCAGCTTAGGCGCACGGCGGGGCGATTGTTGGAGGTAACGCCGGCGCATCCGTTGGCGGAGGAGTTGTTGCTGGCGCGGGCGGAGCTGGCGTTGGTTGATCGTCTTTTTGTGGAGGCGGATGCGGGGGCGAAGGAGTTGTTGGCGCGGTTTCCCCGTTCGGAGTTGCGGGCGCGGGCGTTGACGCAGCTGGCTTCGACCAACTGGGAGTTGAAGCGTTTCCGAACGGCGGCGGATTTCGCGGTGCAGGCGGCGGGGGCGGCGGGGGATGCGGCATCGGCGTCGGCGTTGCGGTTGTTGGCGGCGGAGGCGTGGTATCGCGCGGCGGAGGAGGGGGGCGCGGCGGATTATGCGGCGGCGGGGGAGGCTTATGCGGTGGTGGCGGCCGAGCCGCCGCCGGGGGTGACGGCTGCGTCGGTGCTTTTTCAACGGGTGATGAGCGAACTGGGGGCAGGACGGACGGCGCGGGCGGCGGAGTTGATCGACCAGTTCACGGTGGACGAGCGGTTTGACGCGACCACGCGGTGGCAGGCGGAGTGGAACCTGGCGCGGGCTTTGCAAATGACGGGGCAGAGCGAGCTGGCGCGGGCGCGAATCGCCAGGCTGCGGGCGGAGTCCGGGGCGGCGGAGCGCCCGGCGGCGTTGCGCGCGCGACTGGCTTGGTTGGAGGCGAGACTGGCGCAGGAGGCGGGGCGGCCGGAAGATGCGTTGGAGTTGGCCCGGGCGATTCCGGCGAGTCTGAGCGGGGTGGAGGCGGAGCTGGCGCGCGAGATCGGGGGGCTGGGGCGTCTGGTGGAGGCGGAGGCCTTGTTCGTGCTTGGGCAGGGCGAGGAGGCGGTGGAGGTGTTGAAGGATTTGCGGACGGCGGAGCCGGGCACGGAGGCGGCGTTGCAGTCGTTTTTGGTGGAGGCGGATTACCATGCGCTGTCGGGGCGTTTGGTGGAGGCGCAGCGCTTGTTGACGGGGTTTGCCGACGAGCATCGGGATCATGCGTATGCGCCGTATGCGATTTTCCAGGCGGCGTTGCACGCGGAGCGGCGGGGCGAGGACGCGTTTTATCTCGAGGCGTATCTTTTGTTGGAGAACAGGCTGATAAAGCCGACTGAATATACGGGGCATCCGCTGATTTTCCCGGCGCGCATGAAGCAGGGGGATTTGCTGAGGCGGCTGGGTGATTTCGCGCGCGCGCAGTTAACTTACGAGGATTTGGTGAACAACCAGTCGCAGCACGCGGACGTGTTGCGGGCGGAGATGGCGCTGGCGGATTGTTACCGGGCGCTGGCTGCGCAGGATCCGTCGCGGTTCGAAAGTGCGATCACGTTGCTGGAGAGGTTGCGGGATTTGGCCAGCGCGCCGGTGGATTTGCGCGCGGAGGCGGGGTTTAAGCTGGGTGACATGCTGGCTCTGCGCGAGCCGCGCGACAGGGAGTCGGTCGCGGCCGCTTTGGCGGTGTGGGGGCCGTTGTTGAATGCCTTGACGGCGGATGCGGAGGCCATGAGCGCGCTGGGTTCGCGCGGGCGTTACTGGGTGGGGCGCATGGCGGTGCGCATGGCGGCGGTATTGGAGCAGATAGGGCGGGTGGACGAAGCCGGAGAGGTTTACCGGATGATCGTGGCGCGCGGGCTGCCGGGCATGGCGATCGCGTCATCTCGGATCGGAACAGCAAGCGGAACCGGAGCGAGAACGGCAATCGGAGCTGAAACTGGAAGCGAGGCCGGAAGCGGAAGCGGAATAGGAAGCGGAAGCGGAACGGGATCGCCACAGTGAGTGGCTCGACAACAAAGCTATAATTTTTTGCCCTTATGGAAACCAGTTTGAACCCCAGTTTACTCGAGAGCGGAGGCCCCGTGATGTGGGTGTTGCTGATGCTTGGCGCGCTCGGCCTCGTGATTTTTGTTGAGCGCATGCTCTATCTGCACCGCGGGCAGATCAGGTCCACGGAGTTTTTGGACGGGGTGAAAAACATCCTCGCGCAGCGGCGAATGGCGGAGGCGGTCACGGTGTGCGAGGAGGCGCCCGGTCCGGTGGCGGCGGTGGTAAAGGCGGCGTTGATACATTTCGAAGATGACGAAGTGCGCATGCGTTATGCGGTGCAGGACGCGGCGGTGGTCGAGTTGCCGGCTCTGGAACGGAGGCTGGGGGCAATCGCGGCGATCGCCCAAATCGCGCCTTTGGTCGGTTTGTTGGGCACGGTGCTGGGCATGGCGACGACCTTTCGGGCGTTTATGCAGGGAGGCGAATACGCGACCGCTGAGGCGCTGGCTACCGGGATGTGGCAGGCGTTGCTCACGGCAGGCGCGGCGTTGGCCTTGGCGATACCGGCGCATTTGGCGCATCACCTTTTGCATGGGCGCGTTCGGTCGATCGTGCGTGACGTGGAGTGGGCGGGAAATGAGATTATGCGTTATCTGCTGATCGATTATCGCGACGCGGCGGCGAGCGTGAAGTCGGGCGGGGCAAAGGGCGATAATGAGGAAAAGCGGAAAGGGTCGCAGGGATGATTACGCGTCCTTTGGATTTGGCCTCCCGGTTGCGTGCGGCGCCGCGCGGGTTGGATGCGTTGTTTTATGTTAATGTGGGGGCATTGGCGTTGTTTTTCACGATTTTCGGTTCTCGTTTCGTGTTGGCTCCGGGGCTACCGGTGGATTTCGCCCTGCCTCAGACTTCGGGTGCGGGCACGGCGGCGCGAATAACGGATTTGATGATCGCGATTCCGGCGAGCGACATGGCGGTGGTGGACGGTGCGGTGTTGGATTTCAAATCGCTTGAAAAATGGCTGGTTGAGGAGGGCGGGAAGGGCCAGGGATCGAGGCGCTTGCTTGTGCAGGTGTCGGCGTCTTTACCTGCTCGTGATCTGGCATCTATCTATGCGATGGCGGCAAAAGGCGGATTTTCCGGCGTTTTGATCGCCACAAATCGAACTCCATAATCGCCCGTATTTCATGGATTCGAGACCGAGGATAAAGTTGGCCAAGGGTTGGGGGCGTGTCGCTGCGGTGTCCGTATGGGGCGCTAGTGCCGCTATTTTGGCGACATTGGCTGCTCTGGTAAAGGTTCCGGCAAATCCTGATTTGTCGGCAGCGGCAAGTGGGCGGCTGGAGTCGCCAAGTTTGGTAATCTCCCGAGTGGATGCGTTGCCGGTGGGCAAGGGATTGCGAGAGCAGTTCTGGTTGCTGAACCCTGCGCCTCTTTATTTGCCCATGAGCGACGGGGTGGGGCCCCGCAGTTTATCAGATCGGCCCGGAGGGAGGGCGGCGGATATGTTTCCGCCGGTGCTTTTGTATTCGGCAAGTCGTCCTGGCTCCGGGCTTTTTAAGCCAGAAATGCCCGTATCAGCCGCTCAGGCGGCGGGAGATCTGCTTGAGCCCAGATGGTTTAGCGGCATGACGCGCGAAAGTTCGGAAGATAACCATTTATTTTTTGAGAGGGGGCGGGCGGCACGAATGACTGTGTATGATGTAGGCGCACATAGAGCGGTCGCTTCGGACGATTTAATATCGGACGACGTGCTAGAGGCGGTTGTTTGGCGCCCAGTGGAATTAACCGCAGTGGTCAATGAGATCGGAGCGGTAGCTAGACCCAGCTTGGTGATTGGCTCGGGCGATGAACAAGCGGATGAACGCATTCGCGACCTAGTGGGGCGTCAATTACTGCCCAAATTATCTTTGCGACCAGGAATCTATCGAATTGAAGTCGGTCCCTGACAGGGATTTTCCGAAACGATGCGGAATCTTTAAGATTCCAGTTGACGGAGACAGGACGGCATTAGACGCTCCGCGCTCTTTTCGTTTTTTGATCCTTTCCCATTTGCCCAGATAGCTCAGTTGGTAGAGCACGCCCTTGGTAAGGGCGAGGTCGACAGTTCGAATCTGTTTCTGGGCTCCAGGTCAAAAAAACGGATTTTCCTAATCCACACACACATAAACGTCCACAACTCCCATGGCTAAAGGCACATTCGAGCGCAAAAAACCCCACGTTAACGTCGGCACCATCGGCCACGTTGACCACGGCAAGACCACCACCACCACCGCCATCCTCGCCGTTCAAGCGCGCAAGGGCCTGGCCGAGGTCAAAACCTACGCTGACATCGCGAAGGGTGGCACCGTGCGTGACGCCTCGAAGATCGTCACCATTTCCGTCGCTCACGTGGAATATGAGTCCGACAAGCGCCACTATGCGCACGTTGACTGCCCCGGCCACGCCGACTTCGTGAAGAACATGATCACCGGCGCCGCCCAGATGGACGGCGCGATCCTTGTGGTCTCCGCCGCCGACGGCCCGATGCCCCAGACCCGTGAGCACATCCTCCTCGCTCGTCAGGTGGGCGTTCCGAAGATTGTTGTCTGGCTCAACAAAGTGGACCTCATCGATGACCCGGACCTGCTCGAGCTCGTCGAGATGGAAATCCGCGAACTTCTCTCCAAGTATCAGTTCGACGGCGACAACGCCAAGATCATCCGTGGCTCCGCCACCGCAGCCCTCGAGGCCAAGCCCGAAGGCGAAGCCGCCATCCAGGCGCTCATGGAAGCCATCGACTCCGAGATTCCCGAGCCTGTCCGTGAGACCGATCAGCCTTTCCTCATGTCTGTTGAAGACGTGTTCTCCATCACTGGTCGCGGCACCGTCGCCACCGGCAAGATTGAGCGCGGCGTCGTCAAGGTGACCGACACCGTTGAGATCGTCGGCCTCAAGGACACTCAGACCACGGTTGTTACGGGTATTGAGATGTTCCGCAAGCTGCTGGACTCCGGCATGGCTGGCGACAACGTCGGCATCCTCCTCCGCGGTATCGACAAAGAAGGCATTGAGCGCGGTCAGGTTCTGGCCGCTCCCAAGAGCATCAAGCCCCACAAGAAGGCCAAGGCCGAGATCTACGTCCTCACCAAGGACGAGGGCGGCCGCCACACCCCCTTCTTCAACGGCTATCGTCCCCAGTTCTACTTCCGCACCACCGATGTGACCGGCATCATCAACCTGCCCGCCGGCGTTGAGATGATCATGCCCGGTGACAACATCGCCGTCGAGATCGACCTCATCTGCCCCATCGCCATGGAGAAGACCCAGCGCTTCGCCATCCGCGAAGGCGGCCGCACCATCGGTGCCGGTCGTATCACCGAGATCATCGAATAAGCATCGTTGATATCGTTTGGATAAATGACCGCCGAGGCCCGTAACGGGGCCTCGGCTGCGTCGTCTAAAAGCTTTTCCCACAGGCGTGTAGCTCAATTGGTAGAGTAGCGGTCTCCAAAACCGTTGGTTGGGGGTTCGATTCCCTCCGCGCCTGCCACTTTCCACTTAATGAAAAACCCGTTCCGCAGCACCCGCATCTTCTTCGGTGAGATGGTTGACGAGCTCAAAAAAGCTTCGTGGCCGACTTGGACCGAACTCCGCGACTCCACCGTCGTGGTTCTAATCGCGTGCGCGCTACTAGGTTTGTTCACCAGTATCGCCGACTTCTCACTCGTTCAAGTCGTTGATCTGTTCACTTCTTGGGTCCGCTAATCCCGCCGCCCCCTGACACGCACCCATGTCCACCCAGACCTCAGTTCCCACCGGCGCCCAATGGTTCGCTCTTCACACTCTCTCCGCGCAGGAGAAAAAGGTGAAAACCTACATTGAAAAGTTCAAATCCCAGGAGGAGTTGGACGAGTATATTTTCGAAGTTTTGCTGCCCACGGAGGTAGCCTCCGAGGTCAAGAACGGAAAAAAGAGCACGAAAGTGCGCAACCTTTACCCCGGCTACGTCTTCATTCAGATGAAGATGTTCGACGAGGAAAACCGCGTCATCAACAAGCCTTGGTATTTCGTCAAGGAAGTGAACGGCGTGATCGGTTTCGTGGGCGGGGATCGCCCCGCAGCTCTCCGCCAATCCGAGATCGACGAGATCAAGGCCCGCGTCGAGGCGGCCGCCGGCAAGGAAGTGCCGAAGGTTACCTTCGACATCGGCGAAGAAGTAAAGGTAACCGACGGAGCCTTTGCTAATCTTACCGGCCGGATCGACGAGGTCGATCCCGAGCGCGGTAAGTTGAAAATCTCCGTCTCCATTTTCGGCCGGTTCACCCCGGTCGAGCTCGAATACTGGCAGGTGCAACGCGTTACCGAGTGACGCGACGCCCTCTTTGACACCGCCGACGTTCAGCAAAAGAACCCACCGTCAACTAAAACACCCGCCAACCTCACCTTACCATGGCCAAGAAAATACAAGGCTACATTCGTCTCCAACTGCCCGCCGGCGCCGCCAACCCCGCGCCCCCCGTCGGTCCCGCGCTCGGTGCTCAGGGCGTAAACATCATGGCTTTCTGCAAAGAATTCAACGCCAAGACCAAAGACCAGAACGGCATGATCCTGCCCGTGGTCATCACGGTCTATTCCGACAAATCCTTCACCTTCATTCTCAAGAGCCCCCCCGCCTCGGTGCTGCTTAAGAAGGCCGCCAACATCGCCTCCGGTTCCGCCAAGCCCAACATGGACAAGGTCGGCAAGGTCACCACCAAGCAGCTAGCCGAGATCTGGAAGCTCAAGAAGGCCGATATGAACGCCAAGGATGAGGCCGCCGGCATCAAGATCATCGCCGGCACCGCCCGCAACATGGGCATCGAAGTCGTCGATTAATCTCCCTTTCCGTCAGACCAACCAACCGCGGGAGATCCACCCGGATCGCATGAACCGCTAGGAGTCCCACATGCCAAAAATACAAAGCAAACGCTACCGGGCCGCCGCCAAGGCCGCCGATCTCACCAAGAGCTATACCCTCGCCGAAGCGGTCGAGGTGCTTGGTAAATTCCCGTCCGCCAAGTTCGACGAGACCGTCGAGCTCTCCATCCGCCTCGGTGTCGATCCGACCCAGGGCGACCAGATGGTCCGCGGCACCACGCCCCTGCCCAACGGCTCCGGTAAAAAAGTCCGCGTGCTTGTCTTCACCGACAACGCCGAGGAAGCCATCAAGGCCGGCGCCGATCACGCCGGTTTGCAGGACATGATGACCAAGGTCACCGAAGGCTGGCTCGACTTCGATGTCGCCATCGCGACGACCGAGGCCATGAAGCAGGTCCGCACCCTCGCCCGCGTCCTCGGTCCCAAGGGTCTGATGCCCAACCCCAAGGCCGGCACCGTTTCCGACGACGTCGTCGGCGCGATCAAGGCCGTCAAGGCCGGTCGTGTTGAGTTCAAGATGGACAAGTCCGCCAACATCGGCGTCGGCGTGGGCAAGCGTTCCTTCACTCCCGCTCAAATCGCTGAGAATGCCGCCGCCGTCATCGACGCCGTGTCCAAGGCCAAGCCCGCTTCCTTCAAGGGCATCTACATCAAGTCCATTTACATCTCGTCCTCGATGAGCCCCGGCGTGCAGCTGGCCTCGACCGAGTTCAGCAAAGTCTAATCCGGAGCCATACCCATGAGAGCCGAAAAGAAATACCTTATCTCCGAAGTCGAGGGCCACCTCCAGAAGTCGGACTACGTCATCCTAGCCAATTTCACCAAAGTCACCGTCTCCGACACCGCCGAGCTGCGCAAGCGCCTCGACGCCGAGAAGGCCGAGTTTCACGTGGTGAAAAACAGCTCGTTCCGCGTCGCGGCCAAGGCCTTCGGCCTGCCCGAAGTGGACAGTGCGCTCGCCGGTCCCACGGCCATTATCGTCGGTGGCAAGAACCCTGCCGCTGTTGCCAAGATCTTGAAGAAGTTCTTCGAGGAAAAGCAAAAGCTCGAAGTCAAAGTTGGCGTGCTCGACAAGAAAGTTGTCTCCGCCCAGGACCTCGCGGCTATCGCCGATCTTCCTCCCTTCGACGCCCTTCGCTCCCAGTTCCTCGGTCTTCTCACCAGCAATGCCGGCGCTTTCGTTCGCCTGCTCGATGCCAAGGTCAAGAAGGACCAGCCCGAAGCCACCGCCTAACCCTTATTTCCAACCCTTTCTCCGGGTCGTGGTTTTATTCACGGTCCGGGAATACCATCCAACGCGACAGGCTAGGGGATACGTCCCTTAAACGAACCGCATCCGCAGTCGCTAGTTTTTCGCAGGAGTCATTACCATGAGCAACATCACCAAAGACCAAGTTATCGAGTGGCTGTCCGCCCAGACCGTTCTGGACCTCGCTGCCCTCGTCAAAGATCTCGAAGGCAAGTGGGGCGTTTCTGCCGCCGCCGCCGTCGCCGCTGCACCCGCCGCTGGTGCCGGCGCCGCCGCCCCTGCCGAAGAGCAGACCGAGTTCACCGTCGTTCTCGCCGAAGCCGGTGCGAACAAGATCGGCGTCATCAAGGAAGTCCGCGCCATCACCGGCCTGGGCCTCAAGGAAGCCAAGGATCTCGTCGAAGCCGCCCCCAAGCCCGTCAAGGAAGGCGCTTCCAAGGCCGACGCCGAAGAGATCAAGAAGAAGCTCGAGGCCGCTGGCGCCAAGGTTCAGCTCAAGTAATCACTTGGAGTTCAACGCGTTTCACGCATCTTTTTCCACGAGACAGGCCGTGCGTCCGCGCGGCCTGTCTTTTGCCTTTTCTCTTTCTTCGTTCTTTTTTGATTCCGCCGCTCCATCTGGAACGGCGTTGGTTTGATGGCTGCGTCGGCTAATCCGCCGCTCGCCGCCCCTTTATTTTTTTCATCCCACCCAACCGGAAATCTCCATGGCCGATCGCAACCACTCTGAGCGTCAAAACTTCGGTAAGCTTCGTGAAGTTATCCCGCCGCCCAATCTGATCGAAATTCAGATCACCTCGTATCTTGATTTTCTTCAAAAGGGCCTGCCGGAAAAACAGCGCAAAGTCCAAGGCCTTGAGGCGGTCTTCCGGGAGATTTTCCCGATCGAGTCCTACGACGGTCGCCTGAACCTCGAATACGTTTCCTACACGCTGGGCGACGCTCGCAACACCGAGATTGAGTGTATCAAGGACGGCGTCACCTTTTCGGTGCCCCTCCACGTCAAGCTCCGCCTCCGCGAAGAAGAGTTCATCAAGGACGAGGAGATATACATGGGCGAGATCCCCATGGTCAGCGACCGAGGCTCCTTCATCATCAACGGCGCCGAGCGCGTAGTGGTTTCCCAACTACACCGTTCCCCCGGTCTCTGCTTCGAGAAGGACCGCCACACCTCCGGCAAGGAGTTGTTCGCCTTCCGCATCATCCCCGACCGCGGCACCTGGCTCGAGGTCCAGTTCGACCAGAACGACCTGCTCTACGTGTATCTCGACCGCCGTCGTCGTCGTCGCAAGTTCCTCATCACGACCCTTTTTCGCGCGCTCGGCTATTCCGACAACGCCAAGATTCTGGAACTCTTCTACGACGTCAAAGACGTCAAGATCAGCAAGCTCCTCGACCAGGAGAACGTCTCCACGCTCGTCTTCGTTGACGACGTCATCGACGCGCACAAGGGCGTCGTCCTTGCCCGCGCCCTCGAGCAGCTGACCAAGCAGACCATCCGCACCTTCGAGAAGCACGACATCACCAGCGTGCGCGTGCTCGACACCGCCATCGACGACGGCGCCATCGTGCGCGCCCTCAAGAAAGACCCGACCATCAACGAGGAGGAAGCCCTCAAGGAAATCTACAAGCGCCTCCGTCCGGGCGAGCCCGCCACCATCGCCAACGCGAAGGCTCTCCTGAAGCGTCTCTTCTTCGATCCCAAGCGCTACGACCTCGGCGCCGTTGGTCGCTACAAGATCAATCAGAAGCTGCACCTCGAAACCCCCATCGAGCAGCGCATCATCACCACCGAGGACATCATCGCCTCCACCAAGTATCTCGTCCGCCTCAAGCGCGGCGAGGGCGTCGTTGACGACATCGATCACCTCGGTTCCCGTCGCGTCCGCACCGTCGGCGAGCTTCTCGCCAACGAGTGCCGCAAGGGTCTCGCCCGCACCGAGCGTCTTGTTCGCGAGCGCATGACCATGTATGACCAGTCCGTCGATTCGATTACGCCCAACAAGCTGATCAACCCGAAGGCCCTCACCACCGTAATCCGCGACTTCTTCGCCCGCTCGCAGCTGTCGCAGTTCATGGACCAGATCAACCCGCTCGCCGAGGTCACGCATAAGCGTCGTCTCTCCGCCCTCGGGCCTGGCGGTCTCAACCGCGACCGCGCTGGCTTCGAGGTGCGCGACGTTCACCCGACGCATTACGGCCGCATCTGCCCCATCGAGACCCCCGAAGGTCCGAACATCGGTCTGATCAACTCCCTCTCCACCTACGCTCGCGTCAACGAGTATGGTTTCATCGAGGCTCCCTACCGCATCGTCAAAGACGGCAAGGTCACCGACAAGATCGAGTATCTCACTGCCAACCAGGAAGAGGCCAAGGTCATCGCCCAGGCCAACTCCGAGCTCGACGACAAGAACCACTTCGTGGGCAAGGTCACCGTTCGTAAGGACGGCGAGTTCCTTGAAGTGAAGGCCGAGGAAGTGGACCTCATGGACGTTTCGCCCAAGCAGGTCATCTCGATCGCCGCCGGCATGATTCCTTTCCTTGAGCACGACGACGCCAACCGTGCGCTCATGGGCGCCAACATGCAGCGACAAGGCGTGCCCCTCCTCCAAGCCGAAGCTCCCTTTGTGGGCACCGGCATTGAGGAGCGCGTCGCTCGCGACTCTAAGATCGTCTCCGTCGCCGAAGAGGCCGGCATCGTCGCCTCCGTCGACGCCAAGCGCATCGTCATCACCAAGGACGGCGAGCTTCCCCGCAACTTCGACAAGAACCCGAAGTCCGATCCCAAGGCCGGCGTGCAGGTTTACGAGCTGCGCAAATTCATGCGCTCGAACGCCAGCACCAACTTCAACCAGAAGCCCATCGTCAAGAAGGGCCAGAAGGTGAAGGCCGACCAGATCATTGCCGACGGTCCCTCGACCGACAACGGCGAGCTCGCCCTTGGTCGCAACATTCTCGTCGGCTTCATGCCCTGGAATGGTTACAACTTCGAAGACGCCATCCTCATCTCCGAGAAGGTGCTGAAGGACGATATCTTCACCTCCATCCACATCCACGAGTTCGAGGTCACCGCCCGTGACACCAAGCTCGGGCCGGAAGAAATCACCCGTGACATTCCGAACGTCGGTGAAGAAGCCCTCCACAATCTCGACCACAACGGCATCATCCGTGTCGGCGCCGAGGTGAAGCCCGGCGACATCCTCGTCGGCAAGATCACCCCGAAGTCCGAGACCGAACTCGCTCCCGAAGAGAAGCTCCTCCGCGCCATCTTCGGCGAGAAGGCCGCCGATGTGAAGGACACCTCCCTCATCGTCCCCTCCGGCGAGCACGGCATCGTCATGGACGTGAAGGTCTCCAGCCGCGTCGATTTCGAAAAGGAGAAGCTTTCTCCGTCCGACCGCCGCCGCGAGATCAAGCAGATCCAGGAGGAATATAAGACCCAGATGGACAAACTCCGTGAGACCCTCACCGAAGCCCTGTCCAACATCCTCCTCGGCGAAAAGATCCCGCTCGACGTCACCAATGGCGCCACCGGCGAGATCATCATCCCCGCCAACCGCAAGATCACCAAGACCCTCCTCCGCAAGCTCGCCGCCGTCTCCAAGCACGTCGAGATCGACCCGTCCCCGGTTCGCATCAAGATCATGGAGATCATCGCCTCCTTCCAGTCCCGCTTCGACGAGCTGGAAAGCGACCGCGAGCGCAAGGTCTCCGGCATCGAGTCCGGCGACATCGCCGGCGACGGTTCGATCAAGCAGGTCAAGGTTTACATCGCCACCAAGCAGAAGCTCGAGGTCGGTGACAAGATGGCCGGCCGTCACGGTAACAAGGGCGTCGTCGCCAAGATTGTTCCCGAGGCCGACATGCCCTTCCTCGCGGACGGCACGCCCATCGAAATCTGCCTTAACCCCCTCGGCGTTCCTTCCCGCATGAACGTGGGTCAGGTTCTTGAGACCCACCTTGGCTGGGCTTGCAAAAAGCTCGGTATCAAGGTCGCCACCCCTGTCTTCGACGGTATCCCCGAGAAACAGGTCCGCGAATACCTCCGCCAGGCCAACGAGATCGAGAAGAAGGAGGGCGGTGTCGTCACCGTCACCACTTCCGGTAAGGCCACCCTCTTCGACGGTCGCACCGGCGAAAAGATCGACCAGCAGGTCGTGGTCGGCTACATCTACATGCTGAAGCTGAACCATCTTGTGTCTCACAAGATCCACGCCCGCGCCGTCGGTCCCTACTCCCTCGTCACCCAGCAGCCGCTGGGCGGCAAGGCCCAGTATGGCGGCCAGCGGTTCGGCGAGATGGAGGTCTGGGCGCTCGAAGCCTACGGCGCGGCGCACACCCTCCAGGAGCTCCTCACCGTCAAGTCCGACGACGTGCAGGGTCGCACCAAGATCTACGAGTCCCTCGTCAAGGGCGACAACACCCTCCAGGCCGGCACGCCCGAGTCCTTCAACGTGCTCATCAAAGAAATCCAGTCCCTCGGTCTGGATATCCGTCTCAACAAGCGCGACGCCCTCGGCAACCTTGTCGAGACCCGCCCGCCTTCCGCCGCGCAGATCGCCTCCGGCAATCCCCGCGCCACCAGCCTCTAAATCTTATCTACTAGGGAACCCACATGAGCATCCAACCCAACGAAGTTGCCGCCGGCGCCCGCGACGAAGTCCGTTCCGCCCTCGGCCTCGACGAGAATCCCTTCGACTGCGTCTCCATCACCGTCGCCTCCCCCGAGACCATCCGCAACTGGTCCCGCGGCGAGGTGAAGAACCCGGAGACCATCAACTACCGCACCTTCAAGCCCGAGCCGGGCGGTCTTTTCTGCCAAAAGATCTTTGGCCCCGTCCGCGACTACGAGTGCGCCTGCGGCAAATACAAGCGCATCAAATACAAGGACGTCGTCTGCGACCGCTGCGGCGTCGAGGTCACTGTCGCCCGCGTCCGCCGCGAGCGCATGGGCCACATCGAGCTGGCCGTCCCGGTCACCCACATCTGGTTCCTCAAGAGCATGCCGTCCCGTCTCGGCCTCCTGCTCGACATGACCGCCCGCTCCCTTGAGCGCGTGATCTATTACGAGAACTACATGGTGATCGACCCGGGCAAGACCCCGCTCGAGCACAAGCAGCTCCTCACCGACACCGAGTATCGCCAGGCCCTCGACGAATACGGCGACGATTCCTTCGTCGCCAAGATGGGCGCCGAAGCTCTCCGCGAATGCCTCAAGCTCATGGACATGGACGCCACCGTGGCCGAGCTCCAGGAGAACATGCGCGCGACCAAGTCGAAGCAGATCAAGAAGAAGCTCTCCAAGCGCCTCAAGGTCATCCAAGGCTTCATCAACTCCAAGTCCCGCCCCGAGTGGATGGTCCTGGAAGTGCTGCCCGTCATCCCGCCCGACCTGCGTCCTCTCGTTCCTCTCGAAGGCGGCCGTTTCGCCACCTCCGACCTCAACGACCTCTATCGTCGCGTCATCAACCGCAACAACCGTCTGCGGAACCTGATGAATCTCAAGACGCCTGACGTCATCATCAACAACGAGAAGCGTATGCTTCAGGAGTCCGTTGACGCCCTCTTCGACAACGGCCGTCACGGCCGCCCCGTCACCGGTGCCGGCAACCGCCCCCTGAAGTCCCTCTCCGACATGCTCAAGGGCAAGCAGGGCCGCTTCCGCCAGAACTTGCTCGGCAAGCGCGTGGACTACTCCGGTCGTTCCGTGATCGTCATCGGTCCCGAACTCAAGCTCAGCCAGTGCGGTCTGCCCAAGAAGATGGCCCTCGTCCTCTTCGAACCCTTCATCATCCGCCGCCTCAAAGAACTCGGCTTCGTGCACACCGTCCGCGGCGCTCGCAAGATGATCGAGAAAAAGTCCCCTGAGGTCTGGGACATCCTTGAAGAAGTCACCAAGGGCCACCCGGTTCTCCTGAACCGCGCCCCCACGCTCCACCGTCTCTCGATCCAGGCTTTCGAGCCCGTGCTCATCGAGGGCGAAGCCATTCGCGTTCACCCCCTCGTTTGCACGGCCTATAACGCCGACTTCGACGGTGACCAGATGGCCGTCCACGTGCCCCTCTCCCTTGAGGCCGTGATGGAGTGCAAACTCCTCATGATGGCGACGAGCAACATCTTCTCGCCCTCCTCCGGCAAGGTCATCCTGACCCCTTCACAGGACATCGTTCTCGGCGCCTACTACCTCACCATCGAGCCCCGCAAGAAGCCCGCCGCCGGCGTGCACGTGCCGCTGCTCTCTGGTCTCGACGAAGTCCTCTATGTCAAAGCTGATGGTGCGCTCAAAACCCACGATTGGGTCGATGTGCCCAATCCCGACTTCGGTCGCGACACCGTCTATGGCAACAAAGATAAGCGCATCATCCGCACCACCGTCGGCCGCGTAATCTTTAACCAAATCTGGCCCGTGGATCTCGGTTTCGTGAACTTCCCCGTGCCCAAGGGCAAGCTGGGCGACATCATCCTCAATACCACCAAGGTCACCACCGACGTCATCGTCGTCGAGACCCTCGACAAGTTGAAGGACCTCGGCTTCCAGGCCGCCATGCAGGCCGGTATCTCCATCGGCATCGACGACATGATCATCCCCGAGTCCAAGAAGGACATCGTGAAGGAAGCGCGCGGTCGCATCACCGAGGTCGAGGGCCAGTTCTCCAAGGGTATCATCACCGATGGCGAACGTTACAACAAGGTCATCGATATCTGGACCGGCGTCACCGACAAGATCGCCAAGGAAGTGTTTGCCAAGCTCGAGTCCAACGAAGGCAAGACCGAGGTGAACCCCGTGTTCATCATGATGGACTCCGGCGCCCGCGGTAACAAACAGCAGGTTCGCCAGCTGTGCGGCGCCCGCGGTCTGATGGCCAAGCCCTCGGGCGAAATCATCGAGCGTCCGATTCTGTCCTCCTTCCGCGAAGGTCTGACCGTTCTCGAATACTTCATCTCCACCCACGGTGCCCGTAAGGGTCTGGCGGATACGGCCCTCAAGACGGCCGACGCTGGCTACCTCACCCGTAAGCTGTGCGATGTCGCCATGGACGTTGTTATCGCCGAGGAAGACTCCGGTGCCCGCGACGGCATCTGGAAGAAGGCCATCGTGGAGGGTGACGACGAAATCGTTCCCCTGCGCGAGCGCATCATCGGCCGCTTCAGCTCCGACGACGTGCCCAACCCGCTCAACCCCTCCGAGCTGATCGTCGCCTCCGGCGAACTCATCACCGAGGAGACCGCCGCCCGCATCGACGAGCTCGGCGTGGAGCGCGTGAAGATCATGTCGCCCCTCAGCTCGACCAGCCCGCTCGGCATCGACGCCAAGTGCTACGGCATCAACCCCGCGACCAACAAGGTCGCGAAGGTCGGCGACTCGGTCGGCATCATCGCCGCCCAGTCCATCGGCGAGCCCGGCACCCAGCTCACCATGCGCACCTTCCACATCGGCGGCGTCGCCTCCGGCGGTTTCAAGACCCCCGAGATCCGCGTCCGCACTGGCGGCAAGGTTCGCTACAAGGGACTGCGCCTGGTGGAGGTCGCCGAAGGCGCCTCCATCGTGCTCAACAAGACCGGCAGTATCCAGATTCTCGATACCGAGGATCGCGAGATCGAGACCTACAACATCGTGGTTGGCTCCGTGCTCCCCGTCGCCGACGGCGAACAGATCAACAAGGGTGACATCCTCGCCCAGTGGGATCCCTACAACGTTCCCGTGCTCTCCGAAAAGGGCGGCACTCTCGCGTTCAAGGACATGATCACCGGCGTCACCGTTAAGCGCGAGCTCGACGAGGCCACCGGCCGCATCGCCATCGTGGTCATTGAGCACAAAGAGGACCTCAATCCCCAGATCGAGATCCGCGACGGCGCCAACAAGGCCATCGCCGCCTACTCGATTCCCGTCGGCGCTCAGATCGTCGTCAACGAAGGCGACGAGATCCAGCCCGGCGCCCTGCTCGCCAAGACCCCCCGTCAGGCGTCCAAGACCAAGGACATCACCGGTGGTCTCCCCCGCGTCGCCGAGCTCTTCGAGGCCCGCCGTCCCAAGGATGCCGCCGAGATGGCTCGTATCGAAGGCGTCGTGTCCTTCGAGGGAACGCTGCGCGGCAAGCGCAAGCTCGTCGTTCGTAACCCCGACACCGCCCAGGAAGAGGAGCACCTCATCCCGGCCGGCAAGCACATCATCGTGCAGCCGGGCGACCTCGTCACCAAGGGCCAGCACCTCACGGAAGGCTCCGCCGATCCGCACGAGATCCTCGAGATCCTCGGGCCTGCGGCACTCTATGAGTTCCTCATCGGCCAGGTGCAGGAGGTTTACCGCCTGCAGGGTGTGACGATCAACGACAAGCACATCGAAATCATCATCCGCCAGATGCTCCGCAAGGTCCGCATCACTGATCCAGGCGACAGCGAATACTTCTGGGGCGAGCAGGTGGACCGCACCACCTTCCTCTCCGAGAACCGTCGCATCGAAGAGGCCGGCGGCAAGCCCGCCGAGGCCGAGCCCATCCTGCTCGGTATCACCAAGGCCTCGCTCGAGACCGAGTCGTTCATCAGCGCGGCCTCCTTCCAGGAGACCACCCGCGTGCTCACCGACGCCTCGACCCTGGGCAAGATCGACAACCTCCGCGGCTTTAAGGAAAACGTGATCATGGGTCACCTCATCCCCGCCGGCACCGGCCTGCCCACCTACAAGAAGGTGCGCATCAGCCTGCCCTTCGGCGCTGATGCCGAGGAGCCCGCCCCGGCCGTCGCTGGTTAAGGAAATCCTTCGGATCAGACTCAATGGCCGCCCGGTTGATTCCGGGCGGCCTTTTTTGTGACCGTCGAAAACCCGTTCGAAATTCAAATCGTCGAATCACGAAAAAAGATCTTGCGACACGGGTTCACGCATGTGTTTCTAGTAATCCCTCCCGCCAAAAAGCTAACTTGGAGCTTGCTCAGTTAGCTTTATCACCCGGCCTTCACTGGCCGGGTGTTTTTTTTTCGCATGCGGCGAAGTAGATGCTCCTAGAGTATTTTCAATAGAACTGTAGCCATAACAAGCGGATTGAAAGGTAGGGAGGGACCGCTGGGCCCTCCGCAGT
>DAIPIP010000011.1:0-30230 GCA_036770725.1 Opitutaceae bacterium | reverse complement strand
GCTTCGGTGCATTCAAGGGTTACGAGTTCTTGCGGCATGGTAGAATTGGTTAAAAGGTCCAAAGCATAGATCCGCCCGACCCGGTGCAAGCCCCGATTTCCGGCTCGTCGTTCCGGCGCGGGCGCGCTGCCTTTCACCATCATGCCGAAACCCGCCTCCCGCACCGCATCGCAGCCTTCGTTGGTGAAGCTTCAACAAGCCGCCAAGGCCGCCGCCGTCCAGGCCTACGCGCCCTACAGCAACTTCCGCGTCGGCGCGGCCATCTGGACGGACAAGGGTTTTTTCACCGGTGCCAACGTGGAAAACGCCTCCTACGGCCTCACCAATTGCGCCGAGCGCACCGCGATTTTCGCCGCCGCCGCCGGCGGCGCGCGTCGCCTGGAATGCGTGGTGGTTTACACCCCGACTCCCGGCGCAACCGCGCCCTGCGGCGCTTGCCGGCAGGTCATTTTCGAATTCGGCGGACCCGAGGCGCGCGTCGTCTGCTGCTGCGATGGCGACGAGGTCATCGACACCACTTGCGACGCGCTTCTCCCCGGCGCCTTCGGCCCGGCCGACCTCGGCATGAACCCCGCCGATTACGTGGCGGCCGAAAAACCCGCGAAACAACCGCGTAAACCCAAAATCGTCCGCAAGCCGGATTAAGCCGCCACGATACGCCTCACACCACTATGATGCCCACCTGTATCGCCCAGCGGGTGAGCGAAGCCACGTCCGAAACCCTGATCTTCCGCATCAGGTTGGCCCGGTGCGATTCGACCGTTCGCTGCGCCACTCCCAGCCGGGCCGCTATCTCCTTCGAGTTCATGCCTCCGGCCACCAGAGATGCCACCTCGCGCTCGCGTTTGGACAACACATCCAGCGGGGCCGCCGAACTCTTCAACAAACCGCCAAAAGGCGACCTCGTCCCCGGAACGACCGGTCCCACATCGCTCGCGAAAAACAGCCCTCCGCCCAAAACGCTCAACAACGCCGCCTCTATCATCGAGAACGGCTTGGCCTTGTCGATGTAGCCGTTTACCCCCAGCGCGAAAAGTTCCCCCGCCAGCTCGCGATTCGGGTGCGCCGTGCAAAGCAGAACAAGCGTGCCGCTCATCCCGCCCAAGGAGCGCACCTCCCGGATGAACTCGACCCCGTTCATCCCCGGCATGAGCCAATCGACCACGATCACATCCGGACGACAAATCTTGATGTGCGCCAAAGCTTCATCAGCGCCCTGACATTCACCCGCAAATTCGACCCCGGGGCACTTCTCCACGATAGCGTGCAAAACGGCCATGAAGACGGGGTCGTCATCCACGAGCAAAACACGTTTTCGCGCGCCTACCCGACGCGCTTTTTCAGTAGTTACCATGAGAATTACGGTTCGATCAAAACCGCGTTTTCCGCAACTAGGCAATGGGGTAAAACCCTTGTAAGGTAAAGGTGAATGAAAAGCGCCCGAAGCGACGAAACCGCACCCACCGCTCCCCGGATTCTCGTCATAGAGGACTCGCGCGTGGATCGAGAGTTGTTGAGTCTGCTCCTGCGCAAAGGTGGCTACGAGGTGTGCGCCTGCGGCACACTGGCCAGTGGTATCGCCGAGATCGGCACCCAAACCCCCGACCTCATCGTCCTCGACGAACATTTGCCCGACGGGCGCTCCAGCGAACATCTGGACAAGATCCGAACCCACGCCCCCCTGACCCCCGTGGTCTTCGTCTCCGGACAAGCAGATCTGGCCACCGCGCTGGCCGTAAGCCGTCAAAGCGTAGCGGCGGTTTTCCACAAACCCATCCCTGCTCGGGCCCTCCTCAACAAAGTCCGCGAACTGCTAAACGGCTTCTCGGACGCGCAGACAAGCGCGGCCGCCGGTGCCCGCTCGCCACTCGAATCGGAGCCCGCCCTCGACCCGCGCGTCGAACCCGAAAACCCGCTGTATTGCGAACACTTCCCCGGAGTAAGCGCGGTCCATGGCGTGCTCCGCGCCCGCCTCGCGACCAGCGCCGACTTCCCCCACACGCTTCTGCTCCTCGGCCGGGAGGGCTGCGTTTTCTGGCCCGTGGTCCGGGATCTTCACGCCCAAGGGCCGCACGCCCGGTCCCCCCTGCTCCCTTTCGGACCGCGTCACTTCAACGCCTCGGAGGTCGCGGCCCGCCTGGCCCGACATGTGGCCACCGCGCAAAGCGTCACCCTGGCGATGGAACGAGTGGATACCTACGGACCCGAACAGGTGCGCGCCCTCTCCGATCTGATCAAGGGTCACGGTGAATTTTCGCCCTACGCCGGTCGGCTTCGCATCGTTATGTCCGCCCATCACGACTTTTTGGAAGGTTCAGCGGAAAGCCGGTTTCCCGCCGCCCTCGCCGAACAGGTGGCCGACCAGGTGCTGCATCTCCCCGACTTCAACGCCCTCCGCCCGGATCGCGCCCTTCTTGCCCGGCGCATCATCCTCGAGACCGGCTCCTCCGCCGACTACACCCTCTGCGATGCAGCCGTCGAGTGGCTGCAAAACCAGCGATGGCCCGGCGACTACGCCCAATTCCGCCGCGTCATCCTGATCGCCGTCTCCGCGAGCAACACGCGCCCGCTCACCGCGGAACTCCTCGAATCCGCCCTAAGCATCGAACGCTCGGTCCCCCCCGACGCCTACGAGATAACCCTGCCCGGCCTCACCGAGGAATCTCGCCGTGCCCTTCCCACGCCACCTTCAACCCTGGGAGATTTGGAGACGGATACGGCGGCGTCACCCACCGCCGTCAGCGCCCCAACACCCCGCACCGCCGTCGAGCCCGCTCCCGCACCCGCGAAGCCTCTTCCCAAACCACGGGGCCGCGTCGGCTCCTACGACTTCGCCAGCCGCCTTCGCTCCAGCCTCGACACCCCCGCCGACACCCCCGCCCCTGCCCTGCCGGTGCATCCCCGCTTCGCCCCCGAAAAAAAATGAACCACCCCACCACCCCGCCATCCGCTCCCCCCTTTTCCCGCCGCCTCCGCGAAGACACCCGCCGCTCCCACACCCTTGCCGAAAACACCGACTTCCTTCGCGGCTTCCTCCGGGGAGTGATCGACGAAGCCCACTACCTTCAACTCCTCGCCGATCTCCGCCTCGTTTACTCCGCCATGGAGTCGGCGCTCGACCATGTCTCCCCCTCCTGTCCGGCCGTCGCCGCCGTCTGGTTCCCCGGTCTCCGCCGCCTGGAAACCCTTGACCGGGACCTCGCTGTTTTTTCCCACCTCGCCAACGCGCCAATTCCCCCGCCCTCCTCCCCCGCCCGCCGCTACGCCAAACGCATCGATGAAATCGCCGCCCGCTCGCCCGAGCTTCTGGTCGCCCACGCCTACACCCGCTACCTCGGGGATCTCTCCGGCGGCCAGATTCTAAAATCCCTTCTCCGCCGCTCGCTCCGCCTTGCCGAAGGCATGGGCACCGCCTTTTACGAGTTCGAAAAACTCCCCGACCTCGCCGCCGCCAAACGCGAATTCCGCGCGCGGCTCGACTCCCTGCCCTGCGCCACCCCCACGCTGCACGACGCCATCGTCGCCGAGGCCAATCACGTCTTCGCCCTCAACCTCGGCATCTTTCGCGCCCTCGAGGGCAACTCCCTCTCCACCCTCTTCAACCTCCTTCGCCACGCCCTCCTCGGCCCCGTCCGCCGCGCCGCCTGATTCCCCTCTCCGGCCCAGTTTCCGCCACCCCCTCCCGGTCCATCCATGTTCGCCGCCCTCCCGCTTTTCCCCCCCGCAGACTCCCCCCCCCGACCCGCCCTCGACCCCTCCCGGGCCGAGGCCCTGGCCGGCGAGCTCACCCACGCGCTCGACTCCATCTTCGGCCCCTCCGCCTCACAATACGACCCCGCCCTCGATCTACCCGCCCTCCGCTCCGATCTCCGCGCCCTCCTGGCCCTCGCCCCTATCGGCCACCCTGAGGCGGACGCCGCCGCCTCCCTCGTCGCCTTCCATCGCGTGCTCGCTTCGAGGCACGCCCTCGCCCCGTCCACCTGGACACTCCTCCTCGACCGCGCGGCCTCCCACCCCGCGCTCGCCGACCACCCCCTCGCCCTCGCCGCCCCGCTTCTCATCAACGCCCTGCCCCGCCTGCCCTACCTGCGCGCCCTGGCCGGCTTTTTCAACCAGCTCGCCGGACCCGCTCCCGCGTTGGCCCTCGCCGAGTCCGCCCTCGCCCTCCACGCCCTGCTCGCCGCCGCCCCCGGCTCCGCGCCCACCCTTCGCGTCGCCGCCGCCATCGAACCGGCCTCCGCCCCGTGTATCGACTCATTGGATACAAACGAGGCCGCCCTCGTCGCCCGGCTCCGCGCCGACCTGGAACAAACCGGCGTGGACGAGGCCCTCGCCGGCCTCGCCTGGCTCCGCCGCCTGCGCGCCGCCCCCGCCCTGCTCGAAAACGCCGACCCGCTGTTCGACTCCGCCGTCCGCTCCGCCCTCGCCCCCGAGGGGTCTCCGCCCGCCGCCCTTTTCCGTCTCCGCCTCGTTGGTCGTCACCGCCAAAACACCCCCGAGGCCTGTGATTCCCTCTCCCCTCTCGCCGCCGAGCGCGCCGCCGCCCTGCCCACCGCTTTCGCCGCCGCCCGCCCCGCCCTGCGCAGCCTTAACATCATCGCACGCGACCTCGCCGAGTGGCCCGAAACCCTCCTCGCCGAAACCAGCTCCCACCGTGCCGCCGCTTATGTCGCCGACGTGCTCCTCGAGGAGCATCGGCTTCGCCGTCCCGCCGCCGCGCGCGCCGTAGCCTTTCGCCGCCTCGCCCTCGACTTCGCCCGCGAGACCGCCACCCCCCTCGCCGAAATGCCCGCCGTCGTCGAACACCTCGCGTCGCTCCCCGCGTGGCAACGCGGCGAACCCGCCGCCGCCCTCTCCATCCTGCGCGCCTCGTGCGCCACCCTCCGCGCCGCTTCCACGCTCCTCGCCTCCCACGCCGCCATCGGCGCCGACGCCGCCCGCCGCGCCTACGCCGCCCAGCCAGACTACGCCGCCAAGACCGGCCCGTCCGGAGAAAAAGCCTGCGGAAAGGACAACGGCCTGACCCTGCGCCAACTCGCCCTTCTCCTCCTCGACGGGCAGCCCCAACCCGCCGAACGACTCCAGGAATGGTGGAGCGCCACCGTCGGCGTGCACATCGTCAACCGCCCGCCCCACCTCTTCGTCCAGAACCTGCGCTCCCTCCACGCCGCCCTCCGCCACGCCCTCCCGCCCGAGGGCCTCGACGCGGTTTTCCCGCCGCTTCACCAACTCTACAAGGAGGCCATCGGCGTCCCCGATTCTCCCCTCCTTCATTTCGGCGCCTACCCCGCTCCCGCCCTCCCCGCCATCGCGCCTGCCCGCTTCGCCGGACCGGCCTTCCTCAAGGCCCACCTCAAACGGGTCTCCGCGCTCGTCGAGGCCCCGCCCGCCTTCGTCCCCGCATGGACCGCCTGGCTTGAAAACCCCGCCGAAGATTCCCTGGCCGCCCTCGCCCTTGCGCAGGGCGCCGAACCCGTCCTCCGCGCCACCGCTCTGCTGCTGGGCGACGCCCTTCGCGCCAATCCCGCCCCCGCCGACGACGCCCTCTCCGCCCTCGCCCGGCTGCCCGCGCGCCTAGCCGTCCGCCAACTCGCCGATCATCTCGAAAAAACCCGCTCCGAGGCGACCAAAGGCGAACGCGACCTCGCCCTCACTCACGCCTACCTCGCCGAGCAGCTTCGCCTCCGCCCGCTTGAGTCCGCCGTGCTCCAAACCTCTCGCTTCCTTCTCGAACTCGTCGGCCCCCACCTCGTCGAAGGCCCCGCCGAATTGGAGAAAAACATCCAGGCCGCCCGCTCCGCCCTCGCGAGCGACTGCCCCGCGCTCGCCCGCCCCCTCCTCGACCTTTGGTTCGCCCAGCTCGTCGCCATCGGCCCGCGACTCTGCGCGCTGCGACCTTTTCTCCAGCTCGCCTACCCCTCCGGCCACCCCGCGCTCGACCGCGCCGGCCACGACGAAAAAAACCTCCGCGGCGCGCTCACCTCCGTCCTCCTTCCCAGCCTTGCGACCACCGGCTCCGCCCCTTGGCCGGGCGTCAATCTCGCCGCCGCCGCGCCGTCCGTTTCCGCCGGCCAGCGCGAGCGCCTCGTCGCCTTTCTTGACACGCTTTTCGATCAGCTCGACGGCACCGTTTACTACGATCTTCTCGCCCTCGTCGGCGAACCCTCGCCCGCCTCGGAACCTCCCTGCGAGACGACCGTCCTTCCGCCCCCCGCCTCGCCGCGCCGCGCCGCCCTCACCGCCGCGCCACCCAAAGCCGGCCTCCTCGGCGGCCTCTTCGGCGCGCCTCCCGCCCACCTCGCCCACGATCTCGCCATCGCCGCCGCGCTCTCCCCCGGATGGCTCGCCCCGCTCCTCCCTGCCTTCGCCCCCGAGGCCGTGCGCGCCCAGGCCGAGGCCCTCCGCCAGACCTGGTCCAACCTCACCGCCTGATGCGCCCGGAATTTTCATTTCCCTCCCTGCGCGCCCCCGCCTTCGTCCCCTTGCGCGGCTGGGTCGCCACCCCGACGATCACCCCCGACGGCGATACCTCCGAAGGCCTCCCGCCCGACAACATCCTCGAGGCGGGCGACCCCGCCGCCGAGCCCGACACCCTTCTCGCGCGCCCCACCCTCACCGGGCTTGTCGAACAAGCCCTGCTCCACGCCATCAATTTTCGCGACCTCGCCGGCCTCCAGGAATTCACCGGCTTCGGCCCCAAGGTCGCCGCCAAGATCATCGAGTTTCGCGAAAGCGAAAAATTCTTCACCTCCCTCGACGAACTCGTGCGCGTGCCCCTCATAGGTCCCACCCGCTTCCAACGCCTCGTGGGCCGCGAGAGTTTTTTCTTCACCCTTCCGCTGCACTCCGCGCTGCGCCTGCCGCCCTCGCAACCCATCCGCGTGCGGGAGCTCCAACCCCTCGCCTGGCCCGCCCCGGGCCTGCCCCGCCTCTTTCTCGGCCCGCCCTCGCTCCAGGAATCCGAGCGACGCCTCGCCGCCCGCTCCCGCTGGCAGCTCCACGAACGCCGGATCGGAAACTCCGTGCTCTACTTCCACACCCTCCTCGCCGAACCCGAATACCGCGCCGCCTTTCTCCTCCGCAGCCTGCCCCGGCTGCTCCGCTCCTCTATCGCCGCCGCCAAACCAACCCGCTCGACAACATGAAAGAAATCACCCTCCAACCACTCAACCAGCGCGTCGCCGTCGAGACCAACACCCGCATCCTAGACACCCTCCTGGCCCGCCAGTGCAACGTCCTCATGGCCTGCGGCGGCCAGGGCATCTGCGCCACCTGCCACATCCACGTCACCAAAGGCCGCGAATCCCTCACCCCCAAGGGCGACCGCGAAGCCCGCACCCTCGGCCTCATCACCGGCGCGGGCGACATGTCCCGCCTCGCCTGCCAATGCCGCGTCATCGGCGAGGGCGTCGAGATCCGCCTGCCCGACGGCATGTATGTCCAGTCCTTCAACGATATCGAGGGCCTCATCGGTCGCCGCACCCAAGTCCCCATCCTCCACCCCGCCGACGGCCGCCACCTCATCCAGGCCGGCAAGTTCATAACCCGCTCCGCCATCATGCAGCTCGCCGACGTCGATTTCGACCCCACCAAGGTCCACACCACCGAAAAATAGACCCCGCCCAACTTCGTATCCAAAAACAACTACAAACCCGCCCCGCCACCATGAGCACACCCTCCTCCCCCCTCACTCCCATCAGCCCCAACGACGGCGGCTTCAAGGGCTACCACAACTACTTCACGCGCGATGAGTTTTTCCGCCGCGCCACCGCCGAGGGCGCCATCTACCTGCGCGACGGCCAGCGCGCCGCCGCCGTCACCGAGGACTTCGTCAACGGCATCCACCACGGCCTGGAGGAGGATGTCGGCGACGCCTCCAACCTCATCATGTATAAATGCGGTTTCGAGTGGGGCCTGCAGGACATGAAGCGCTTCAACCACCGCATGCGTCACGAGTTTGGCGGCGGCAAACTCGACATCTGGCAGATGAACCCGAACTTCGTCTTCGAGTCCTGGTGGTGGCCCCTCACCGTGCAGGGCTGGGGCGCCTGGAGCCTCGACCTCTCCTTCAAATCCCGCGACCTCTCCTTCGTCGAGATTCGCAACAGCGCCGTGGCCTTCTCCATGGAACGCATCGGCAAACCCGTCTGCCACCTCTACGCCGGACTCTTCGCCGGCACCATGAGCTTCTACGAGCGCGCCGAGCGCCAGGCCATCGAGGTCCAGTGCTACGCCATGGGCAACGATTGCTGCAAATTCATGGTCGGCCCGCCCAAGCAGGTGAACGCCGCCGAATTCTGGCGCCAGGAAGGCGCCACCGCCGAGGAGATCCGCGGCAAGCTCACCTGAACCGCCCCACGCCACCCCGCATGAAAGCCTGGCCCGACCACCACTACGAACGCGCCCGCGCGTTTCTCGCCGAACTCGAAGTCGCCCTCGTCCCCGCGAGCCCAACCTCGCCCTCGCCGGCTCCCGCACCTCCGCTCCCCGCCCCGGCGCCGGAACCGGTGCCGGACCTGGTGCCCGCCCCGGCGCCGGCAGCGCCCGCGATCACACTCGATCCGCCCGCGCCCAAAGCTGCGGCCGCCGCCGACCCCGACGACGCCGGCGCGTTCTTCTCCCGGGTTTTCGCCCCCGCGCCCGCCTCCGCCGCCCCCGCACCTGCCGTCCTGCCCGCGGAACCCGTCGCGCCCGTCGCATCCGTCGCATCCGTCGCGCCGGTGGTTCCGCCCCCGCCCGTCGCGCCCGCCGACGCCGGTCGTTTCTTCGCCGACATTCCCTGGGCCGGCGGAGCCGCCGCCCGCGCCGCCGCCGCCGAGCCCGACCGCGCTCCCGCCATCTCCGTCGCCCCCGCCTCCACGCCAAGCGACGGCACCGCCCCGCCCGCCTCCGCCAACCCCCTGCTCGCCGCCACCCGCAGCGCGCTGGTCACCGCACAAAAAGCCGCGCCCCCGTCCCCCGCCGCCATTCCCCTTCCGTCCCAGCCTCCCTCCGCCGCCGACTCCGCCGGCGCTTTCTTCCGCAACCTCACCTGGAAATAAATCCGCCCCCTCGCCACTCCGCATGCAAACCGCCGCCCTCCGCCACGACCCCGAGATCGCCGAGCTCTTCAAGCGCGCCGAATCCCGCCACCTCACCGACGACGAACTCGACGCCTACCTCGCCCTCGCACCCGAACACGCCGCCCGCGCCGAGGCCGCCAAGGCCATCCGCGAGCACGACGCCGCCGCCGTCCGCAAGACCATCACCGAGCTGTATCAGATTTACCCCTACGAGCAGCACCACCAGCTCGCCATGCCCAAGTGCATCCGCGACGTCCGCTACGTCTGCGCCTACGCCTCCCACGCCATGCTCCTCGGCGACGGAGACTGGTTCCGCGACAAGCTACTCGTCTGGATGAAAACCATCCTCCAGTCCTTCGCCTACCCCGACATCCCCGCCGGCGCCACCCGCCGCCTCAATCCCGAGCCCGAGGTCCACGCCACCCTCCAACGGCTAAAACCCCACCAGCGCTCCATCTACGAGTGCTACTTCCGCCTCAAAACCGAGCTGCGTCGCACCCTCCCCCCCGGCCCCTTCGCCGAACTCGAACCCTACCTCCAACTCCCCATCGACGTCCTTAGCCGCGACTGATTCCGCCGCGCCGCCCCCACACCGACCACGACCATGCAATCCTCCGACACCATCCTCACCCAGCTCAACCTCGAGCGCTTCTTTTCCGAGACCCGCCTTGTTTACGACCTCGAGGCCGGCACCGTCCGCAACCCCGGCGCCGAACGCATCATCTACGTCTCCGCCGACCTCATGCGCGGCATCCACCAGGCCCTCGTCGAGGAGACCGCCGACGCCTGGAAAATCATCTTCCGCAACTGCGGTCGCACCTGGGGCAAACGCGTCGCCCGACACCTCGACACCGGCCTCTCCAAGACCGGCGTCTCCGGCCAGGCCGCTCTCCCCCTCGCCGGCTACATCGCCTTCATCGAGGCCTATTTCGCCGAGCACGGCTGGGGCGTGCTCAAGCTCGACCTAGCCCACGCCGACCGCGGCCTCGTCGTCGCCCGCCTCGCCCACAGCTACTTCGCCGCCGTGCTCAACGACGTGGACGACCTCGTCGATCCCCTGCTCGCCGGCATACTGCAAGGCTTCCTCGAACACGTCTCCGGCGCCGAGCTCGGCTGCGCCGAGATCGCCTGCGTGCGCAAAGGCGCCCCCGAATGCGTCTTCGCCATCACCGCCCCCGCCCGCCTCGACGCGGTCGAGGCCCGGTTCGGGGTCGAGCCCGCCGAGGAGATCATCGCCAGCCTGCGCGCATAATCCGTCGACCACCCGCCACCATGCGCCTCCATTGCCTGTTCTACACCTCCCCCGCCTCGCTGCCCGGCTTCCTGTCCTCCGAGGCCGCGCGCCCCTTCGCCGGCGATCTCTACATCGAGCTCTCCACCCGCCCCGCCCTCGCCTTCGCGCTCAACCGGGAAACCCCCGCCCACTTCCCTGGTCTGGCCGGCCTGCTTGGCGGCCTGCCGCTCCAAGAACTCGCCCTCAGCATCGACCGCCTCCCGGCCAAACTCATCCCCGCCCCCGGCTCCGCGCCCGACCCCGCCGTGCTGCGCGACGCCCTCGGCCTCCTCCGCTCGCGGCCCGACGCCCCCGCGCACATCACCCTGCTCGTCCCCGTCGCCCAGGCCGCCGTCCTAGGCGCCGCGCTCCACCTCGCCGACCGCTTCGCCATCGCGTGGGATGCCAACCAGGCCCCCGAGACCGACCTGCTCGAATTCGCCCGCTGGGCTCGCGCCGAGCACCTGCTCGCCCCCGCGACCTTCGCCGGCCTTTTTCCCTACAGCCCCATCCCCCTCGACGCCTCCGGCGCGCGCCACGCCTCGCGCCTCGCCAAACTCTTCGCCGAGTCCGCGCCCACCGCCACCCTCGCCCACCCCGAACTCATTCTCCCCGGAGCCTAAGACCCCTCCGACCACCCGCCATGCTAAGCCTTTCCCAAGACAGCCCCGCCACCTATCGCCGCATGCTCGCCATCTACGGCGGCGACATGGCCGAGGCCTTCGCCCTTGCCGTGCAAAAAATCCTGCGCCGCCACTTCGCCCAGAACGACGCCACCGTCCCGCCCGACCCCGCCCTCCTCGCCTTCGCCCGCGGCCTCTGGGAAATCGCCGTCCGCCACGGCCTGCCCGCCCCGCTCAAGGGCGCGGACCAGGGCGCCCCCGCCGATCTGCCCGACACCGAGGCGGACCGCCTCGCCGCCCCGGCCGTATCCGCTTTCCCGATACAGGATGCCCGGCCCCTCCTCGCCGCCGCAGCCCGCGAGCTGCTTCGCGGCGTCGTCCAGCCCGAGTTCAAAAAGTGCCGCATGTCCTACAAGGAGCCCGCGCCCGGCGCCGCCTCCTGCGAACGCCAGGACCTCGCGGTCGCGCGCGGCCGCCCCAGCGGGGCCCACTGCGCCGACTGCCCCTACTGGAACCAGCTCACCGCGGAAAAAAACGAAAAGCTGCTGCTCAAGGAATGGGAGCCCGCCCGCGCCGCCGAGCTCGCCGGGCATCTCGGCGTGTTTCTCCCCGAGGACTTTCGCTCCCTGCGCAAACTCCTCCATGTTCACGCCCGCTTCGGCCCCCGCGCCTGAGCGCCGGGCATTCGCGCCCCTTGTCGTCGCCACTTCTACCGCTTCCCCGCGCGGACGCCCCGCAACCCGCCCTCGTCGCCGCGCTGGCTGATCGTTACCTCCCCCTGCGCCACCTCGCAGACGGCGCCGAGGCCA
This sequence comes from Opitutaceae bacterium, assembly GCA_036770725.1. Taxonomy (GTDB): domain Bacteria; phylum Verrucomicrobiota; class Verrucomicrobiia; order Opitutales; family Opitutaceae; genus IMCC26134_A. The sequence goes on along the minus strand of DAIPIP010000011.1, from coordinate 18,463 downwards.
CCGTCTGGCTCGCCCGCGATCTGCACGACGGCGCCGAGGTCGCGCTCAAGTGCTGCGCGCGCCGGCCCGGCCGACGTGCCCTCCACGAACTCGCCTCGCTGCTCGACCTGCGCCATCCGCGAATCGTGCCCTTCCGGGATTTCCGCTATCTCCCCTCGGGCGAGATGATCATCGTGTCGGACTACGTTTCCGGCGGCTCGCTCCGCAAGCGCGCGGATCTCGGCCCCATGCCCGCGGCGCAAGCCTCCGCCGTGGCCGCCGACATTCTCCAAGCCCTCGGCTACCTGCACTCCCGCGGCGTCGTCCATCGCGACATCAAACCCGACAACATCCTCGTGGCCCCCGGACCCGAGGGTGATGTTTACCTGCTCGCCGACTTCGGCATCGCCGGCCGCGTTGACGACGCCGCCCTCGGCGACGGCGTGGTCGGCTCGCCCGGCTACCTCGCCCCGGAAAACTACCAGCGCCGCGCCGGCCCGCAGGGAGACCTCTACTCGCTCGGCATAACCTTGCACGAACTCCTGGCCGGTCGCCGCCCCTTCGAGGGCGAGGGCGCCGCTCTCGCCCGCGCCCACCTCGCTTCTCCGCCACCGCCCCTCACCGGCGACGCCGCCGCGCTTCAACCCTTCGTGCACGCTCTGCTGGAAAAAGATCCGCGCCACCGGACGACCGATACCGGCGCCGCCCTCGCGCTGCTCGACGCGCTCCTCCCCGGTCCCGCCCGGCACGCGCCCCGCCCGATCGCGGCGCCTCCTATCCTCCCTTCGCTTCGGTTCGGCCCCGCCTCGCGCCTCGTGCTCGCCTCCTCCTTTCACCTGCCCGGCGAGGCGCCGGGCTTCGATCTCTCCACCCTCGACGGCCGGCCTTGCCTCGTCCTCGACCACGGCTCCCACCTCGCCCTGCACGACGCCGCCAACGGCGCCTCCGCCGGCGTTCTCTTGCCCAAATCCGGCGCCACCACCCGCCTCGACCACCTCGGTTTCATCGTGCGTTCCACCGCCCGCGCCGCCATCGCGTGGGATACCCGTCTGCGCACCGAAACCATCCTCGCCGAACTCTCCCGCCCCTGCGCCCACCTCGCCTGGGAGCAATCCGCCGGACTGCTCGCCACCACCGACGGCTCTCGCCTCCACATCCACCATCCGCACGGCGACCTCGCCGTGATACGACTCCCCGAGGGCTTCCACGCCCCGCGCCTCGTCTGGCTCGACCAGGGCCGCACCCTTGCGGCCGCCGGAGGTCTGCTCCGCCCCGAACTCCGCCTCTACTCGCCCGCCGGCGAACTGCTCCAGGCCCTCCCTCTGCCCGGCGCCATTCTGGACGCCCCGCGCCATGGCGGCACCCCCGTATGGCTCGTCATCGACCACGCCGCCCAGGCCCGCATCGCCGCCCTCCAGCTCTCCCCCGACGGCGGGTGGCTCGACTTGCTTCTTCCCGAAATGATCGCCGCCCACGTCACCGCCGCCGACGGCCTGCTCGTCCTCCTCGCCAACCGGGAGCTTTTGCACGTCTCGGCGGAACGCGGACACCTCCCCCTGGGGCCCCTCCACCCCGAGACCCGCCAACTCGCGCTCTCGGCCGATTCCCGCCATTTGCTGGCCGCGCGACGCTCCGGCGGCGGCACGGAGTTCACCCTCTACGCCCACCAACATGACTGACGTCTCGGCCGGTTTCTTCGCCCCCGTTCTGCAAAATCTCCTCACCGCCCTGCCTCCGGAGGCCGTGCCGCTTGCCCTGCCGGCCGAACACGCCGCCCGCGAAGCCTCGGGAGTGCGCCACGCCGCCCGCTCCCTCGCCTTGCCCGGCCGGGCCGAGATTCGCGCGGTTCATCTGGCCGGGCCGCGCGCGGAGGTCCTCAACCTCTTTCTTTTCCCCCGCGTGGCCGCACCGGTCTTCGCGATGGAATTCGTCGCCTTCGGCAAAAAACCCGTCGTCGCCGTAATCGACGCCAAGGGCCACGAACCCGCCGGCCGCGCCCTGGCCGCCCGCGTGCTCCGCGCCGCTCACGGCCGCCACCCCGACCTGCCGCGCGGCGACGACGCACCCGCGTGGTTCGAGGAGTGCCGCTCCGGCGACGACTTTTTCGTCCGCCCGGCCGACTTCGGCCAGTTCTCCCTTCTCACCGCCATCCTGCATGAAGTCTGGACCGAACTTCTCCATGCCTTGCCCCACGCGCCGGCGGCAAGCGCGGCCGACGACCTATCCGTGCAGGCCTACAAAGATCATCACCGAACCCACAGCCCCGGCCGGCCCTTTCTCCACCGCACTTTCGGAGCCGAATGGACGGAAACCTTCATGGACGAATTTCTCTTCGCCCCCCCGGCCGAGGCCTCCGCGGACCGCTAGGGCGCCGATGTGGCCGCCGCGCCCTCCGCCGCGTTCAGGGCCGCTTCCAAACGCTCGAAGAAAACGTCGTAAGGCACGCGGTCGCGCACGAGGGAGCTGGCAGCCAGCGCGCCGGAGTTTTCATTCCAGCCGGACGACTCCACCGCCTCGCGCAGCGCAAGCGCGACCTGAGAAATCCCCGGCGCGTAGGCGCTCACCGTGATCTCCAACGTGTTTTGGCGCGCGCCGTCGAAATTGGAAACCTGCCGGCGCGACGCCGAGATACGGCCACTCGCGCCGTCGAAGCGGCTCACCGAATATCCGAGCCCATTGGCCGCAGCGAGCGCGGCGTCGAGCACCGCGGCGCGCTCGCCGTCGATCTGGCGCGTGGCGAATTTGGGCGGAGTAAATCGCGCGCTGATCGCGTCGGGCAAGGAACGGTGCGTGGCGGGCGCATCACCGTTGCCGCCGGTGGCGCAGCCAGCGAGAAACGCGGCGACACAGAGCAGACCCACCGCGAAAACTGAGGCGAAGCGCATCACTTGGAAACTCCGGCGGCGGGTTGTTGTTGCGAGATGCAATGCAGGGTGCCGAGACCCCAGATGAGGTGGTAGCAATCCACGCCCACGACTTCGCGGCCGGGAAAACAGCCGCCGATGATTTCAAGCGCGCGCGCATCCGGGCCGGGCTGGCGGAAGGTGGGCACGAGCACCGCCCCGTTGATGATGAGAAAATTCGCGTAGCTGGCCGGCACGCGTTGGCGGTTGAAACCAAACGCTCGCGGCATGGGCAGCTCGACGATGTCGAATTTCTTGCCCGCCGGGGTGCGAAACTTTTTCAGGCGCTCCAGGTTCTCGGCGAGGATGTCGTGGTTCTTGTCCTTCTTGTTGGGCTCGACGCAGGTGATGAAACCGTCGGGCTTGTAGAAGCGCGTCATGTCGTCGATATGGCCGTCGGTGTCGTCGCCGACGATGCCCTCGCCGACCCAGTAGATGTCGGTGACGCCGAGGTAGTCGCGCAGCGCCTGTTCGATCTGCCCCTTGGAGAGGTGCGGGTTGCGGTTCTTATTGAGCAAACACTGCTCGCTGGTGAGCAGGGCGCCCTGGCCGTTGACGTCGATGGAGCCGCCTTCGAGCACCATGTCGTTCACGAAGCGGCGGAGCTTGGTGACCTTCTCGATCGAGGGCGGGATCTCGTTGTCGAGATCGTAGGGCGGGTATTTGTCGCCCCAGGCGTTGTAGGCCCAGTCGGTGAGCGCGACCTCGCCGGTCTTGGTGTGCTTCACGAAAATCGGACCGTGGTCGCGGCACCACGCGTCGTTGGTCGGGTGATCATAGAACGTCACGCGCTTCATGTCGGCGTCGGCGCGCTCGCAAAGACGCTTGGCTCGGGCGTGGAGTTTTTTGGCGGCGTTGATGCGCACCGGCTGGAAGCGCGCGATGGCCGCGACGATGCGGGCGAAGTTATACGGCACGGGCCGGAACTTGCCGGGCCACGACGCGTAGTTGTGGGGCCACGACAACCAGACCGCTTCCTGCGGCTCCCACTCGGCCGGCATGCGGAAACCGAGCGCGGACGGGGTGGCGGGAGTCGCGGGCTTCGCGGCGGACTTCGCCGGTTTGGCCGCCTGGGCGACGGGTTTCTTCTCAGGGGCGGGCTTGGCTTTGGCCATGTTGAATGGGGCGGAGGGAAAAATCAGACGACGCGGTCGATGAAACGCTTGGTGAGCTCGCCGTAGGCGTCGATGCGGCGGTCGCGCAGGAACGGCCAGTGCGTGCGGGTGACGTCCACCTTGGTGAGGTCCACCGGCACCAGCATCATTTCTTCCTTATCGACCGAGGCCTTCGAGATGATCTGACCCGAGGTGCCGGCGACAAAGGACTGGCCCCAGAATTCGAGGCCGTCGCCGCCCACGCCCTTGATCGTCTCGTGGCCGACGCGGTTGATGGCCGCGACGTAGCAACCGTTGGCGACGGCGTGCGAGCGTTGGATGGTCTCCCACGCGCCGTGCTGGTTGACGCCGTATTCAGATTTCTCCGACGGATGCCAGCCGATGGCGGTCGGGTAGAAGAGAATCTCCGCGCCCTGCATTGCGGTGAGGCGCGCGGCCTCGGGATACCACTGGTCCCAGCAGACGAGCACGCCGATGCGGCCGAACTTCGTGTCCCAGGCGCGGAAGCCGGTGTCGCCGGGGGTGAAGTAGAACTTTTCGTAGAAGAGCGGATCGTCCGGGATGTGCATCTTGCGATACACGCCGAGCACGGAGCCGTCGGCGTCGATGATAACCGCAGTGTTGTGGTAGAGGCCGCTGGCGCGCTTCTCGAAGAGCGAGGCGATCACGACCACGCCGTGTTTCTTCGCGAGCTTCTGGAAGGCGACCGTGCTGGGACCGCCGGGAATGGCCTCGGCGAGGCCGAAGTGCGCGTGGTCCTCGCTCTGGCAGAAATACTGCGAGCGAAACATCTCCTGGGTGCAGATGATCTGGGCACCCTGCTTGGCGGCCTTCTCGGCGAGGGCAAGGGCCTTGGCGAGGTTGGCCTTCGGGTCGGCGACGCAGGCGTGCTGAAGCAGGCCGAGGGTGACGGTGGTCTTGGGCGACTTGATGGCGGTTTTCTTGGCGGCGGGCATGGCGTAGGGAATTTTCGGATACGACCTGATCAGTAAACAACCTTGTTGAGCGGATACTCCACGATGCCCTCGGCGCCGTGGGCCTTAAGGGCGGGGATGATTTCGCGGACCACGCTCTCGTCGATTATGGTCTCGAGCGCGATCCAGTCCGGGTTGCTCAGCGGCGAGATGGTGGGGTTGCGCAAGGCGGGAAGCTTCGCGGTGACGGCGTCGAGCGCGGCGCGGGGAAGGTTCATCTTGAGGCCGACTTTGCTGTGGGCCTCGAGCGCTCCCTTGAGAAGTAGGGCGATGGTCTCGATCTTCTTGCGCTTGGCGGGGTTCTCCCAAGAGGCCTTGTTGGCGATAAATTTGGTATTGGTCTCAAGCAGCGTGTCCACGATGCGGAGCTTGTTGGCGCGCAGGGAGGAACCGGTCTCGGTGATGTCCACGATGGCATCCACCAGATCGGGCACCTTCACCTCGGTGGCGCCCCAGGAAAACTCGACCAACGCGGGAATGTTGCGCTCAGCGAACCAACGCTTGGTGGTCTCCATGAGCTCGGTGGCGACGCGTTTGCCCGCGAGATCTGCCGCCGTCTTCACCGAAGAGGATTCAGGCACGCAAAGCACCCAGCGGGATTTGAGGGTGGAGGCGCGGCTGTAAACGAGGTCGCAGACCTCGACGACGTCGGCGTTGTTTTCTTGCACCCAATCCCAACCGGTCAGGCCGCAATCGAAGAAGCCGTGATCGACGTAGCGGGCGACCTCCTGGGCGCGAACAAAGCGACCATCGAGTTCGGCGTCGTCGATCGACGGTTTATAAGATCGGGAGCTTGTGGTGATCTTCCAGCCGGCCTTGGCGAAGAGAGCCTTGGTCGATTCTTCGAGACTGCCTTTGGGAAGGCCAAGCATCAGGAGCGGTGCGGGGGCGGACATGGCGCAACGGAGCGGGCGGGCGCGGGTGGCTTCAAGACTAAACCTAGCACGACCATCGCTCCGCTAAAGGATAGCACAAAGTGCTGAATCAGATCGATTGCAGGATCGGCTGTAAGAGCAGAGAAAGCGGCGAGTTGTTGAGCCGTGTTTGCCGTCGGCTCGAATCGACAAGTCACAAAAATAATAACGGCGATCTCCGATTGTTACATTTTGGCTCCGCCCGGTAATCGCCTCCACAAACTCCGCACCCTCAAAACCGCGCCCCCCCGGGCGAGCCTCCTCTTTGCAACCTTACCTACTCCCGGTTTGGTCCGAGCGCGGCCCAAATTGCGGCCAAGGGCGGCTCGCCCTGCGCATAATCGGGACGCGGCTCATTAAACTTACGGTCGGTCACGGTGAGGTCTCCGATCAGCATCACATTAAACGTCCGCCAACCGGGCGGTGGTTTTGAGGCGCTTTCTCCCTCGATCTGAAACGCGTGCAACACCACCTCGCCCGTCGCGCTAACTCCATAGGCGTGGGGCTCCACCAAGCGGGCATGCCCGTTATAAACGAAACTCACCACCCGTTTTTCTCGAACCGCCAGCACCAGCATCTCGTGCGTCGCCGGCCGGATTTCCTTTGCCTGACTCGCCTCGACCTCGACCTCCGCCACGCCGAGGACCGGAACGACAAATCCAAGCGCGAGAACAAGTATCCACTTTTGCATGGTATTGGAGAAAAGCAGGCGGCATGCACCCGCAAGGTTCAAATCACACTCGGGCCTCGCGATTGCGCGGATGAAATTTCCCGTGCTGCTCGACCAGTCGCTTCTCCTCCACCGCCGTGTAAATTTGCGTCGTCGCCAGATTCGCGTGCCCGAGCATTTCCTGAATGGCACGCAAGTCCGCCCCCCCGCCGAGCAGATGCGACGCAAAGCTATGCCTCAGCAAATGCGGCTTCACTCCGCGGGTGATGCCCGCAGCCGCCGCATATTTTTGCACCAAATACCAAAGCGTTTTGCGCGAAAGCGGCCCGCCTCGCTCGCTCAAAAAAATCGCCGACCCCGTCTTCGCCTTCACGAAGGTTGACCGTCCCGCCGCGATGTAGATTTTGAGCGCCTCCGCCGCGCGCCCGCCCACCGGCACCACGCGTTCTTTCGAGCCTTTCCCGAACACCCGCAAAAACCCGTGCTCCAAATCGAGCTGCGACAACGTCAGCCCCGCCAGCTCCGAAACGCGCAGTCCGCTGGAGTAAAACAGCTCCAACAGCGCCCGATCACGCAGCGCAAATCCATCTCCCCCCTGCGGCGCGGCCAGCAGGCGGTCCACCTCCGCCTCGCTCAAGGCCCCGGGCACGCGGCGCGCGAGTTTCGGTCCCTGAAGCAAGGCCGTGAAGTCGTCCGGCCGCACCTCCTCGCGCACGAGATGGCGGGCAAACATGCGCAACGCGGAAAGTTTTCGCGCCAGACTCGCCACCGCAAAATCGTCTCCACTTAGTGAATACAGCCAATCCATCGCCTGCCCCGCCGTGACCTCGCGCCAGTCTTTCACCCGCGCCTTTCGCGCCAGCCACGCCGCGCACTGGCGCAGATCCGCCTCGTAGGCCAACAGCGTGTGATCGGAGCGACCGCGCTCCAGCGTCAGCGTGTTGCCAAACTCCTCGATGGCGTCGCGCATACCGGAGGGTATCTGGCCGTGCGCCCCTTCGGGCGACCCGATCTCGGGCGACACCTCGGCGGATCGAATTTTTGCGGGGCGCGGCATACGGGCAAAAAAAACGCCCCGAGATTCGGGGCGTCGATGAAACTTATTCCCTGGCGGCGAGCTTTCGCGGCGGCATGAGCTCAATAACGGCGCTTGAAGGCCGGACGCGGCGCCGCGTTCGTTTCGCGAACCCGGTAGGTGATGCGTGCCTTTTCCAAATCGTAGGGACTCATTTCCATCTTCACCCGATCACCGGTCGAGATGCGGATGAAATTCTTGCGCAATTTGCCCGAAATGTGGGCCAGGACAACATGGCCGTTCTCCAATTGAACCTTGAACATCGTGCCCGGGAGAATGGTCACGATCTTGCCTTCGACTTCGATCGATTTGCCGTCAGACATGGAGGATGGCGCGAAGGCCGGGGATGAGGATTTGGGTCATGCGTGGTGAGTTCGTAAAGTTCACTTGTAAGCCGCAAGCCCCCCTCCCTAGTCAAGGGCATTCCCCCCTCGCTCCCCCGCCGCCACCCGAATGGTCCAACCCACCCCCACGCCTCCGCCCTGCCCGTTTGACAAACGCTTCCCGTCGCAACTCGCGCGCGACGACGTCTTTTTTATGTCCCTTGCCTACAACCAGGCCATCGACGCCTGGCGTCGTGACGAGGTGCCCATCGGTTGTGTGATCGAGCGCGGTGGCGAGGTCGTCGCCATGGCCCACAACACCGTCGAGGCCACCCACGACCCCACCGCGCACGCCGAGATGCTCGCCATCACCCAGGCCGCCTCCGCCATAGGCAACTGGCGCCTCGAAGACTGCACCTTGTATGTGACCAAGGAGCCCTGCCCCATGTGCAGCGGCGCCACCCTCATGTCCCGCCTCAAGCGCGTGTGCTACGCCGTGCCCGATCCGAAAATGGGCTGCCTCGGCGGGGCGACCAACCTCAACGATCTCGCCCGCGTAAACCACCACCTCGAAATCACCGCCGGCGGCGTCATGGAAACCGAATGCCTCGAACTCCTGCAGGCCTTTTTTAAACTCAAACGCGCCGCCAACGGAAGCTCCCCCGCACCGCTTCCGGACGCGCAACCCGACTCGCGCGGTTGACGGCGACACACCCGCGCACTGATTGTTTGCAGACGGCTTCCCCGTTCCATGAAACACCCACAGCCCCACCGGCAATCTTCTCCACTTATGTCCTACGAACTCCCTAAGCTCACCTACGCCTACGATGCCCTCGCGCCGCACATCGACGCCAAGACGATGGAAATCCATCACTCGAAGCATCACCAAGCCTACATCACCAACGCCGTGAATCTCCTCAAAGATCACGCCGAGCTCGCCGCCTTGCCCGTTGAAAAACTCATCGCCGACCTCTCCGTCGTCCCCGACGCCATCCGCGGCGGAGTTCGCAACAACGCCGGCGGCCACGTCAACCACGCCTTCTTCTGGAAAACCATCGGCCCCGGCAAGGGCGGCGCCCCCGCGGGCAAACTCGCCGCCGCCATCGACGCCGAGCTCGGCGGCTTCGCCGCGTTCAAGGAAGCCTTCGCCAAAGCCGGCGCCACCCGCTTCGGTTCCGGCTGGGCCTGGCTCGTCGTCACCGCCGACAAGAAACTCGCCGTCGGCTCCACCGCCAACCAAGACAGCCCCCTCATGGGCAAGGCCGTCGCCGGCATCGAAGGCAAACCCATCATCGGTCTCGATGTCTGGGAACACGCCTACTACCTGAACTACCAGAACCGCCGCCCCGATTACATCGCCGCCTACTGGAACGTCGTCGATTGGGACGCCGCCGAGGCCAACTACCTCGCCGCCATCGCCTGAGCGCTTTCCAACTCCCTGGCGACTCCTCCGCCCACACCGGCTCCCCATTGTGGGGAGCCGTTTTTTTTGCGCTCAGCCCGCCGCCTCAAAAAACCTGCGCAACGTCTCCTCCAGCGTCCACTGCAACCCCCGCGCGCGCGCCGCCCCGTAGAAACGCAAAAACGGCACCACCTGGTGCGTGCCCGTTTCCATCTCCCGATAAAATAAACGCCCCAGCGGCCCCGCCTTTTCCAGATATCCGCTCTCGCGAAAACGCCGCAACGTCCGGCCCACGTCGTAACGCACCGCGCGGTGCCGCCCATGCCACCCGCCCGCCTCGTCCCTCTCCAGCACGAGAAACTGCGCCGCCGCATTTCCATCCTGCGGCAACCCGATGCTCCCCGTCGTGTAGATCCGCCGGCCACCCCACTCCCGCTGCGAACAAAAATGATTGTGCCCCCGCACGATGATCTTCACCGCCGGGTCTATGCCCGCGAACATCGGGTCTATCATCGCGTCCGGCGTATAAGGGAAAACCGAGTCGTTGTCGCCCCGCAGCGAGGCGTGCACCACCAGCAACTCCGGCATCGCGGGATCACACCACCGCGTCGGCAACGCCGCCAGCTCCGCGATTTCCGCCTCCGTCAGCTCCGCCCGCGCCACCCGCAGCGGCGCGAATTGCGGCGAAGACCACGCCGGATCCGCGCGCTCCGTCCCGTAATCGAAAACATATCGCTCGTGATTCCCCCGAATCACCGGACACCCCAGCGCCTTCACCCGCCTCCAGCAAGCCGCCGAGTCCGGCCCGCCATCCACCACGTCTCCCGCCACGATCAACTTGTCCGGCTGCAACGCCTCGATCTCGGCCAAGGCCGCCTCCAACGCGGCAAAGTTGCCATGGATGTCGGCGATGATCGCGATGCGCATTCCTCCAACACACGCCGAGCGCCCCGCACCGCCAAGCGTTTTGCGTCCTAAAAATTTCGGCGCTCCAAAATCCGCCCAATCCTGCGCGCTTACAACTCGTTGTATTTCACGCTGCGCCCCTTGGACTTCGCCACCGGATACTTGGCCGCGTTTTGCGCCATCTTCCGCTCTATCGCCGCCGCCACGTCGATGCCCGTCATGTTCGCGAACTCCAACGCATAGATCACCACGTCGGCCAGCTCCTCCTCGATCTTTGCGCGCAGCACCGCATTCTCCCCCGCCTTCACCCGCGAAGCCTCCGGCGTGTCCCACAAAAAGTGCTCCATCAGCTCCCCCGCCTCCGCCGCCAGCGCCATGCTCAAATTCTTCGGCGCGTGAAACTGCTCCCAATCTCGCTCATTCGCGAAGGCCAGCACCCGCGCCTTTATTTCGCCTACGGTCGTCGCCGCGTCGCTCAGTTTGCCCGGAGTTTCCATGCCGCGAGCAAAGCGTTCCGCGCCTCCGCGTCGAGCTTGGCCCCGCCGATTTCCGCCGCGCGCAACACCGCCCCGAGCACCGGCTCGCCCCAGGGTTCCTCCGGCTCGAAGCCCGTGCGCCAAGCCCGCTCCCCCACCCTCTTCGCCAGGCCCAGCCCGCCCGTCACCGCCAGCCGAAACCCCAGGCCCGCGATCTCCGGCGCGATCTTCTCCCGCACCGCCTCCGCCAAACGCACCAGCTCCCGCACCGCTTCCTCCACCAGCTCCTCCGCCACCGCGTCCCCCGCCTCCGCCGCCTCCCGCACCTCGCGCGCGAACGCCGCCACCGCCGCCCGATCCCGCCGCCCCGCATGCAATTCGCGCAATAGCTCCCGTAACCCGCCCGCGCCAAAAAACGCCTCCGACCGCGCCCCCAGCACCGTGGCCGCCCCGCGGCCATCCGCCGCCTCACAAGCCGCCGCCAACCCGCGCACCGCGAGCCAATATCCACCGCCCTTGTCGTCCACGATCCAACCCCAGCCACCCGCCTGCCACGTCTCGCCCGCCGCATTGCGCCCCCACGCCGCCGAGCCCGTGCCCGCGATCACCACCACACCCGCTCCGCCCCCCAACGCCCCCGCATGCGCCGCCTCCAAATCGCCGCCCACCCCGAGCGCCCCGCCCAACGCGAGGGACGCGAGCTCCGCACCCATCACCGCCCGTTCCTCCTCCGTTCGCACCCCCGCCAACCCAAAAAAACTTCCGCGCAAGCTCCCCGCCTCCACCCCGGCCCCGGCCAACGCCGCCGCCGCCGCCGCGCGCACCGCCGCGCCCGCCTCCGCCGCACCCACGGCCTGCCAGTTGCCCGTGCCGCCCAGCCCCACGCCCAACACCCTGCCCGCCGAGTCCGCCACCACCGCGCGCGTGCTCGTCCCGCCCGCATCCACGCCGAGAAAAAACTCCGCGCCGCCTATCTTCATCGCCACGCCCTCCGTTTCTCACTTGCGCGGCGCGCCCAGATGACGCCCCGCCAACATCGAGGCCCAGATCGGCAACGTGAGCGTGAGACCGAGCAGCAACGAGAGTTTCCAGTCCTGCTCCAACACCACCGTGCCCACGCCCGCCACGCCCACGCCCGCCCCGATCAAGCCCGCCGACCACGCCCTTATCGCCAACGCCGCTCCGATACCCAGCGGCAACCCGATCAACAACACATGCACATGCACCAGCGCGGGCAACGCACCCAGCACGAACCAGATCGGAGCCATGAGGTAATCCTCGTTCCGCCACACGAACGCTTGCACCAGCAAGGCCGCGCCAAAAGCCAAGCCCACCCAAAGCTGCGGGTTCCAGCTCGGAGGAAACGGCCACTCCGGAATCGAGCCCAGCGACCGCATCAACAAATCCGCCCCCATCCAGGCCCGCGCCGCGTCGAACACGCTCAACACCAGATTACGCCCGCGCGGCCAGCCGCGCTGATCGAATCCCCCCAGCTTGGCGTTTTGGGCACGAAACGCCCACAAGGGAAAAAACCAGACGAACAGGGCGACGGCTGGCAGTAAAATCGGTGGCATGGTAAAATCACGCCAACCCAACGCCCCTTCCCGCCAAACGCGAGCGGAACCGTGAGCCGGGCAACTCCTCGACCGCACCGCCCGACTGCCCTCCTCACTTCCGCTCCCGCAACCACCGCTCCACCCCGGCGAGGTCGCGCGTGTTCAACACTTGCTCCGCCGTCAGCCAGCCTTTGCGCGCCACCCGCACCCCCGCCTCCACATGCCGCAGCCCCGCCGCGTCATGTGCATCCGGATTGATCGCGCACATCAACCCGCGCTCCGCCGCCCGCCGCCACAGCCGCCAATCCATATCCAACCGCGACGGATGCGCGTTGAGCTCGATGATCACGCGATTTGCCACCGCCGCGTCGATCACCTTCGCCATGTCCACCTTGTAACCCTCGCGCCTCAACAAAAGCCGCCCCGTCGCGTGTCCCAACATCGTCGTCCGCGGATGCTCGAGCGCCCGCACGATCCGTCGCGTCATCTCCTCCTCGCTCTGCGTGAACGCGCTGTGAACCGACACCACCACGTAGTCCAAATTCAACGCGTCAAAAGTCGCGTCGTCATAATCCAGCCGTCCATCCGGCAAAATATCGCACTCCACGCCCGCCAGCACCCGTGTGCGACACCGCCCGCTCGCGTTAAACGCCCGGATCGCCTCGCCCTGCGCCGCCAGCCGCGCCTCATCCAGCCCGCGCGCCTGCACCGACGATTTTGAGTGATCCGCGATCCCCAGATAATCCCAGCCCAAAGACTCCGCCGCACCCGCCATCTCCGCCAGCGTGTGCTTCCCGTCCGACTCGCCCGTATGGTTGTGAAACGCCCCGCGCAGATCCGTGAGTTCAACCAACCGCGGCAACGCTCCCCCGCCCGCCTTCGCCACCTCCGCCGCCTCGATTTCGCCCATCCCTTCGCGCAATTCCGGCGGCACGAAAACGATGCCCAGATGCGCAAATATCTCCGCCTCATCCGCCGCCGCCAAACTCTGCCCACGCTCCGCCTTTTCCTTTGCCGTGCCCTCGCCCGCCTCCGGCACCAGCCCCCACTCCGAGAGCGAAAACCCCCGCGCCAACGCCCGCTGCCGCATCGCCACGTTATGATCCTTCGAGCCTGTGAAATGATGGAGCGCGAACGCGAACTGGGGCGGCGGCACGATGCGCAGATCCGCCTGCAAACCGCTCCCGAAGCGCACGCTCGCCTTCGTCTCCCCGCGCGCCGTCACCTCCTTCACCCCGTCCTGCGCGCAAAACCAATCCGTGATCGCCGCCGCGTCGCCCGCCTCCGCCGCCACGATAAAATCCAGATCGCCCACCGTCTCCAAGTTGCGCCGCAACGACCCCGCCGACTCCGCGCGCACGACCTGTGGCAGCGCCCTTAACCCAAACACGATCGGCTGCGCCACCGCCCGCGCATCCCACCACCGATGCCGCTTCGAGTAGGCCGCGCGATTCGCCAGCCCTTCGAGCAGCTTCGTCTGCGTCTTTTCGCCAAAGCCCGCCAACCCCGCCACCTTGCCCGCGCGGCAGGCCTCCGCCAGCGCATCCGGCGACTCAACCCCGAGCAAATCACGCAGCGCCTTGATCTTTTTCGGCCCCAACCCCGGCACCTCCAACAGCTCGATCACGCCATCCGGAATCTGCGCGCGCAGCTTGTCGTAAAACTCAAGCCGCCCCGTCGCGTGCAGCTTGCCGATCTTGTCCACCAACGCCTCCCCAAACCCCTTCAACTCCCCGAGCGTGCCCGCCGCCATGCGCGCCGCAAACTCGTCCGCCTCCATCGCCTCGAGCGCACGCGCGCCCGCCTGATAAGCCCGCGTCTTAAACGGATTCTCCCCCTGCAATTCCAGCAGCGTCCCGATCTCTTCCAGCACCTCCGCGATGTCGTTCTTCGTCATCCCCCCAGCGCAACCACCCCGCGCCCCGCGTCAACCCACCCCGCCATTGGTCATTCGACATTGGTCATTCGTCGTTCCATGCCTTCGGGCATGGCCGTCTTCTCCTACGCCCGCACCATCCACTTCCCCGATACCGACGCCGCCGGCGTGGTGTTCTTCGCGCGTTACCTCTTCATCTGCCACGAAGCCTACGAGGAATCGCTCGCCGCCGCCGGCGTGAATCTCGGCACCTTTTTCGCCGACACCGGCCTCGTCCTTCCCATCGCCAAGAGCGAGGCCACCTACTTGCGCCCGCTCGCCTGCGGCGACAAACTCCGCGTCGAAGTCGAGCCGACTCGCCTCGGCGAAAACAGCTTCGCGCTCGACTACACGCTCTGGAAACTCGCCCCGCGCGGCACCCCCGCCAAACGCGCCGCCGTCGCCCGCACCGAGCACGTCTGCATCGCCTCAAAGACCCGCGAACGCCAGCCCCTGCCCGCCGCCCTCGCCGCCTGGCTGGACGGCGCGCCCGAGTCTCGTTTCTAACGAAACGAGCCACATCGACCACATGGCGATCGTCGCGAAAGGACTGGCACGGAGAGGCGACGACCCGGACGCAGAAACTTTCGCGACGATCAACATCTGCCCGGAAACGTTTCCTCCCCGTTGCCGCCCGCGCGAACACGCCAAACCGTGCGAACGTTTTCTGCACGACCTGCACGTCTTTTAGAACGGCTTCGAACCACGCCACCTCGCCCGCCGGCTGAAACGTGTCGAGGCCCGCGCTTGAATCGGGCCTCGCGCCCGCGTTGCCTCCCGGACCCGATGCCCGAAACCGTGCCCTCCCCCTCCGACGCGCCCGCGCCGACGCCGCCTCCGCGGTCGTTCTGGTCCGGCGTGCGCCAGGCCCTGCGCGGCGAGACGCACGACTACACCTCGCTCCCGCTTAACCGCGCCGTGCTTTTGCTCTCCGTGCCCATGGTGTTGGAGATGATGATGGAGTCGCTTTTCACCATCGTGGATATCTTCTGGGTCGCGCACCTCGGCGCATGGGCCATCGCCGTCGTCGGCCTTACCGAGTCGGTCATGTCGCTCATTTACGCCGTGGCCATCGGCGTTTCCTTCGCCGCCACCGCGCTCGTGTCCCGGCGCATAGGCGAAAAAAATCCCGCGCTCGCCGCCCGCGCCGCCGGCCAGGTGCTGCTGCTCGGCGTCACCCTCGCGACCGGCATTGGCGTCGTGCTTGGCTATTTCGCGGACGACATTCTACGCTTCATGGGGGCGGATGCCGACATCATCGCCCAAGGCACGGGCTACGCGCGAATCATGCTCGGCGGCAACGCCACCGTGTTTCTCATTTTTCTCGTCAACGCGATTTTTCGTGGCGCGGGCGACGCCACCCTCGCCATGCGCACGCTCATCCTCGCCAACAGCCTCAACATCATTCTCGACCCGTGTTTCATCTTCGGCTGGGGCCCCTTCCCCGCCATGGGCCTCGACGGCGCGGCGGTCGCCACCAACATCGGCCGCGGTGTCGGCGTGATCTACCAACTCTGGCACCTCACCGCCCGCCCCGGCCACATCCGTCTGCGCGCCACCGACCTGCGCCTCGAAGCCGAGACCATGCGCATCATTTTACGCACCTCCGCAAACGGCGTCGGCCAACTTCTCATCAGCACCACCAGCTGGGTCGGCCTGTTCAAGATTCTCGCCGCCTTCGGCAGCCCCGTCGTGGCCGGCTACACCATCGCAATCCGCGTGGTCATCTTCGCCCTCATGCCCGCCTGGGGCCTCGCCAATGCAGGAGCCACCCTCGTCGGTCAAAACCTCGGCGCCCACAAACCCGACCGTGCCGAGGCCGCCGTCCGCCTCGCCGCGCGATACAACATGCTGCTGCTCGGCCTGGCCGGCCTGGCCTTCGTGGTCTTCGCACGCCCGATCATCGGCATCTTTACCGAGGACCCCGAGGTCTTGGCCCACGGCGTGCGCGCGCTCTGGATCGTGAGCCTCGCCTTTCCTCTCTACGCCGCCGGCATGTGCCTCGAAGGCGCGTTCAACGGCGCGGGCGACACCTGGACGCCCACCAAGCTCAACTTCTTCTGTTTCTGGCTCGGCCAAATCCCGCTCGCCTGGCTCCTCGCCACCCCGCTCGGACTCGGCCCCACCGGCGTGTTCATCGCCGTCCCGGTGTCTTTTTCCGCGCTCGCCCTCTGGAGCGCCCTGCTCTTCCGCCGCGGTCGGTGGAAGGAAAAAAGGCTTTAAACCTGCACCGGAACGGCGAGCCCCGGGCCGCTTACTTTCGCGTCATCACATGCGCCCCGTCCCATTCGGCCCCGGGCGGACTCGCCTTCAAACCGGCGACGATTTTAAGATAAACCAACGACGGATTCGTAAGCACCCCCGCCGCCGCGTCCACCTGCATCGGCTCCAGCTTTGCAGACGCCGCAAACTCCGCCAAAGCCCCCTCCCAGTCGCGCGACTCGTATTTCGCCAACCCGGCCTCGAATCGCGCAAAAGCCTCGCGCGAACGGTCCGATACATCCTCCCGCAAACCCGCCAGCTCATAAACCGGCACCGCTGCGTTCCGCCCCTTCACCACCACCCGTCCCAACGGCCGGAAAACGATGCGCTCCGCATCCGCCGCGCGGCACGCCCGCATCATCGGCTCGGCGCACAACGTGTAAACGCCCCAAGCCTTGGCGCCCGACTCCATGCGCGCGGCCAGATTCACCGTGTCCCCCATCATCGTGTAATTGAACCGCGATTCGCTGCCCATGTTGCCCACCACCGCGCGCCCCGAGTTCAACCCCACCCGCGTGCGCAGACGCCACACCAGCTCGGGCCACCCTTTCCTCGTTGCCTCGTGACGCCACTTCTCGCGCAACTCCGCGCAACGCCGCTGCACCCGCAACGCCGCCACTCCCGCCCGCAACGCATGCCCGGGCAGCGCCATCGGCGCACCATACATCGCCACCACCGCGTCGCCGATATACTTGTCCAAGGTGCCGCCCTCCGCCTGCACGATGTCGGTGCATGCCGTCAGATACTCGTTCATCAACTCCACCAGCTGGGGAGGCGTGAGCACCTCCGAAAACGACGAGAACGACTGCACGTCGCTGAAAAACGCCGTGATGTCCTCCTCCACCCCGCCGAGCTGCGGCTCACGTCCCGAGTCCACCATCTGCGCCACCACCGCAGGCGAAAGGTAAGCGCCGAACATCCCCTTGATCCGACTCTTCTGCTTCTGCTCCAACACCAGTTGCGCCGCCCCGCCCACCATGGCCGAACTCAACGCCGCCCCCACCGGCGTGAGCAGGGGAAGCACCACGTCAAACGAAGCAAACAGCCAAAACGCCGCCACCACGTAACCGCCGAGCACCAACAGCGCCGCCGTCCGCCAAAACGCGCTGCGCCGCCCCTCCACCCCCACGAACAAACCCGCCACCAACGCCGCCAACCCGATCGTGATCGGAGCCAGCGCCCAATCCGGCGTCACGTGCAGGAAACGCTCCGAAACAATCGTCTTCACCAAGTTTCCATGCACCCCCACCTTCGGCACCGGCGAGGCGTCGAACGAGGTCGGCGCCACGTCCTGCAACAAAGGATCCACCGGACCGATCAGGATGATCGCGTCCTTGAAAAAATCATCGTCGAAAAACTCCCGACCCGCCGCCACCGCCTCGGGATCGCCCGAAGCGAGATACTGCGCCGCGAGATGCACCATCGCCGCGCTTGCGCGCGGATTGCGCTCCTCGTCGTCCCAGCGCGAAAACCAGTTCACGTCGGCCATCTGCCCGTGAACCAGCGGAATCGACCGAACCACGCGCCCCTGCGTATCCGTGAGTTCGATACGCTTTTCCCCGATGCGCACCGCGTCGCGCGGCAACCCCCAATGCAGCCGCGCCAATTCCAGCGAAAGATGCAGGTAGTCGCGCTCCGTCGTCGGCGCGAAAAGCGGCACCCTCCGCGTGTCCCCCGAAAGCGCGTCGATCAGCCCCACGTTTGGCGGCAGCACGACCACTCCTCCGACATCGAAACTTGGCGACTCGGGCGGCTCCCCCCGCGCCCCGTTCGCGACCAACGGCAGTCCGTAGTCCACCCGCGAGCCGTCATCCAGCTCGCGCACGCCCCGGCCCGCGTAACTCGCCCCCAGCACGACCCCGGGCGCCTGCAAAAGATAACGGCCAAAAATCGCGTTGCCCTGCGCCAGCTTTTCCCGGTCCGCGATGTTGGGAACCCCTGTGCTCGAAAACACCACGTCGATACCCACCGCCTTAGCCCCGCCCTCGCGAAA
>DAIPIP010000145.1:0-7266 GCA_036770725.1 Opitutaceae bacterium | reverse complement strand
GAGATTCCCCACCCGTGGATCATCACCAAATCCGGCGGCGAACAACACATCCACGTCCACCGCCGGGGCGCCACCGAACCCGAGATCCACACCACCACCGCCGGCAATCTCTACGCGCTTGAAGCCGACGCCGTCGCAGACGCCGTGCGCTCCGGCGCGCGCGAGGTCCCCGCCATGACGCCCGACGACACCCTCGGCAATCTTCTCGCCCTCGACCAATGGCGCGCCGCCATTCGTCTCCAATATCTCTCCGAGAAACCCGCCGCCGCCAACGCGCTCACCCTCGCCCGCCGCCCGCTCGCCCGCCAAGCCTCACGCACCGCCACCATCCCTTCCGCCCGCGTCGCCGGCTACGCCAAACCCGTCTCGCGCCTGCTCATGGGCTGCGACAACCAGCAAACCTTTCCCCACGCCTGCGCCATGTTCGACGACTACTTCGAACGCGGCGGCAACGCCTTCGACACCGCCTGGCTCTACGCCGGCGGCAAACAAGAACGCCTGCTCGGCCACTGGATGCGCGCCCGCGGCGTGCGCGACCAAGTCGTCGTGCTCGCCAAGGGCGGCCACACCCCGTTTTGCACCCCGCGCGACATCGTGCGCCAGCTCCACGAATCGCTGGATCGCCTGCAAACCGACCACTGCGATTTCTACTGCCTCCACCGCGACAACCCCGACATCCCCGCCGCCGAATTCGTGGACGCCCTCGCCGCCGAGCAACACGCCGGACGCATCCGCGGCGCCTTCGGCGGCTCCAACTGGAGCCCAGCGCGTATCGACGAAGCCAATACATACGCCGCCGCGCGCGGCCTGCCCGGCTTCCGCATCCTCTCCAACCAGTTCTCGCTCGCCCGCATGGTCGAGGCCCCGTGGGGCGGTTGCCTCAGTGCCGGCGGTCCCGACACCCGTCGCTGGCTCGCCGAGCGCGCCGGCACGCCCGCCGAGGTCGCGCTCTTCGCCTGGTCGAGCCAGGCGCGCGGATTTTTCACCGACCGCTCAGCGCCCGACCGAACCGACGACGCCGAACTCGTGCGCTGCTGGTATGCCGAGGACAACTGGACCCGCCGCGCACGCCTCGTCGAGTTGGCCAAAGAGAAGGGCGTCACCCCGCCCGCCATCGCCGCCGCCTACGTGCTCGCGCAACCCTTCCCGAGTTTCGCGCTCATCGGCCCGCGCACCCTGGCCGAGACCGACAGCTCCCTCGAATGCCTGCGCGTCACCCTCACCCCCGCCTATCTCGCGTGGCTCGACCTGAACACCGACGCGCGAGGCGGGACGGGGGAATAACCGACGCGGGCGGGCCGCCCGCCCGCGCGTTAACGCGTGATCTGGTAGAGGGCGTAGCCGGCGAGCAGGCCGGGCAGGAAGGTGCAGGGCGTTTTCCAATCGCCGCGCAGGCGGGCGCGGCGCGCGATGCGGTAGCCGGCGGAGGCGGTGAAGCGCTCGAAGTCGGAAAGGGTGGCGGGATTGGCCGGCCGGCTCTCGTGCCACGGGTGGGGATAAACGGGGTTGCGCGGTTTGCGGCCGAGGACCACGGCGTCGTATCGGTTTTTCCAATACCCGTGGTTGGCGAAGCCCACGGTGGCGGCTCGACCGACGCGCAGGGCCTCGGCGAGCACGGCGGCGGGATCGGGCACCTCCTCGAGGGTGCGGGAGCAGACGACGTGGTCGAAATGGCCGTCGGGCAGGGCGCGCATGTAGGCGAGCATGTCGCCCTGGTAGGCGGAGAGGCCGCGGCGCACGCAGGCGGTGATCTTGCCGAAATCGAGATCGACGCCGAAGGCGCGGGCCTTGCGGGTCTGGGCCAGATACTCGAGCAGCACGCCGCGTCCGCAGCCGAGGTCGAGCACGCGCGCGCCCGGCTCGATCCAGGCTGCGAGGATTTGCATGTCGATGGTGCGTTTGGCGGCGGCGGGGGACATTACGATTTGATGACAATGACGAGGGACGAACGTCCAATGACAATGCCGAAGAGGGACGAGCCGGCCTGTGCGGCGGGCGTTAAAATGCGGTGTGGCGCGCGGCGAGCTTGTGGGCGAGGGCGCGGGTGTTTTGGTTGGGCGGACTTTTTATGACGCATACCGAGGCCCTCAAAATCATTCGCGCGCAGCTGACTCACCTGGACGCGCTTTACGGCAGCGTGGTTTTCGACGAGTGGGCGTTGCTGGCGGTGGACGCGAAGGGCGACGCGACGATCGCCGGTTACTCCGGGCCGCGGGCGGCGAGTTTCGCGAGCGAGGTCGCGACGGATGCACGCGTGCTGCGCGAGGCGGTCGCGCTCAAGACTTACGAGGTCGGTGATTTCGAGTTCGTTCACGATGCGGAGGGCGCGCATCTGGACGCGTTTTTGCGCGCGGGGCCGGCCGCTTATCTGGTGTGCAACCACATGGACGGCACGATGGAAAAAGTGCGGGCGGGCGAGCGTTGGCGGAAGGCGCAGGTGGCGTGGTTCAACCTGGCGGAGCGGTTTCGTGCCGATCCGGTGGCGTGACGCTCGGGAGGCGAAATTTTTGACCGCGAATGCGCCTAAGGCGCATAAATGCACGCGAACAAGCGCGACCGGATGGAGATACGGAAGGGAAGACACGCGAACGGACGGAAACAGGAATGTTTAGCCGCCGAGGCCTTCGCGGAGGCACCACGCGTAGGCGGCGAGGGGGAGAAGGGCGAGCCAGCGGGGTAGGCCGGAGAAGAGGGCGAGCAGCAGGGCGTGGAAGCCGGCGGCGGCGGCGAGCACGAGGAGGCTGTCGCCAAACCAGGCGGGCGGGGCGAAGGGGGTGAGGGCGGCGACGAGGCCGAGGCAGAGCGGGATGCAGATGTGGCCGTCGCCGATCTGCGACGCGTAAACGATGTCGGACCGGGCGCGGGCGGCGTAGTAAACGGCGAGGGCGGCGTTGGGCAGGACCATGAGCCAGGCGGTGAGCCAGCCGAGGTGCGAAGCGCCAAGGCTGTCGGCCGGGCGGGCGGAGAGCCAGGCGACGATCCAGTCGAGGCTGACGACGAGCACGGCGGCGGCGGCGATGGCGAGCAGGGCGTCGATCGCGATGACGGGCGAGAGGCGCTGGCGGTTGACGAGCTGGTGCTTGCGCACGTCGTAGAGGTGGAAGCCTTGCCAGATGACGAAGAGGCCGATGAGGGCGAGGCCGTCGCCGCGGTTGAGTTGTCCGTCGGAGGCGAGCGCCCAGACGATGAGGGGGAAGGCGGCGGCGGCGCCGAGGGTGAGGAAGAGCGAGAGGGTGTGGAGTCGGCGGCGGGTGTCGGGGTCGTCGGCGGCGGATTTTTTGCGCTTGGCGGGGCGGGCGGCGGCGGGGGCGCGAAGGGTGAGGGGAACGCAGAGGGCGACGACGGGCAGAATGAAGAGGAGGTTGGTGAGGTTGTTGCCAAGGGCGTTGACGGCGACCTCGGCGGGGGGGACGTCGTTGCGCGCGGCGACGGCGACGAAGAGCAGATTGCCGAGGCCGGAGCAGAGCGGCATCACGAGCGCGCCAAGGGCGGTGCCTTCGAGCCCGGCGGCGAGCATGGCCTCGAGCCGCCAGACGAGCAGGAGGGAGGCGGCGAGGAAGAGGACGAGGTAGGTGAGCGGATGGCCGAGTCCGAGGGTGTCGTCGATAAAGTGGGTCGGGGAAAACATGCGGCGCGTGGAGCGGCGGAGGAAAAGAGAAGTGAAGCGGCGGGCGCAAGACGGCGGAGAGGGGCAGGGGTTGTTGAACTCGCGCTCAATCCTACGTGGTGGGCGCGGGGCGGGAGCTCGGGGTTGATTTTTACCGGTTTCTGCGGCGTGTGTGAGGGGTGCAAGAAATGAGCAACGAAACGAGGAAGCGGCTGACCTATGCGGGCGGCTGGTTGCAGTTGGGGAAGCTGCCGCAGGCGCGCGCGGAGCTGGCGGGCGTGGCGGCGGAAGAGCGCGGGCATCCGGGGGTGTTGGCGATGGAGCTGGAGATCGCGATGGGGGCGGAGGCGTGGGTGAAGGCAAGGGGGCTGGCGGCGAAACTGCGCGCCGTGGCGCCCGGGCTGGACGCGGGGTGGTTGCACGGGGCTTTCGCGACGCGGCGCGCGGGCAGGGCGGGGAGGGCGGAGTTGGAAAAGGCGCGCGGAATCCTGGAGGCGGCGGAGCCGCGCATCGGCGCGCGTTGCGCGATTTTGCACTACAATCTGGCGTGTTATCTGGCGTTGCTCGGTGAGCTGGAGTCGGCGCGGGCGCGGCTGGCGCGGGCGGTGGCGATGGAGCCCGGTTGCGCGCAAATGGCGCGGAAGGACGAAGACTTGGCGGTGCTGTTCGAGTGAGGCGGGCGAGCGGGCGGAGGGAGGCGCCCCGAGGGTGGTAAGTGACGGCTGAGATACGGGGCGCGGATTGAGGCGCGCGGGCACGGGGGCTTTGTGAAACCGCCGTAAGTTTTTAGGTGGCGGGCGGCGAGGCGGGTCGTTCTCGTAGCGTTTTAAATGCAAGACACCAAAGGGAACGAAACAGCGGCGGGCGAGAGGTTGACGAGCGAGACCCCGTGGGACCGCGTGATGGTCGCGCCGGCCGAGGGTTGGGTGGAGGCGGAGGCTTACGATACAGGGTTTACGGCGAAGGAGGGGATCCATGTCACCGAGTTGTTATGGGCGCGGCAGGTGGATGCGGGGGCGGGGAAGACGTTTCACGCGACCGCGAGGCGTCTGGAGACGCCGTGGGCGGTGCAGCATGAATCGCAGTGGCGAATGGATATCGACGCGCGGCGCGAGCGCGTGACTTTGCACTGGCTGCGGGTGGTGCGCGGCGGGGAACAGGTGGACCAACTGGGGCGCGGGCGGATGCGTTTGATGCAGCGGGAAACCCAGCTCGATCACCACGTGATCGACGGGTTGTGGACCTTGCTGATCGTGTTGGAGGACGTGCGACCGGGAGATGTGATCGAGGCGGGCTGGACGGTCGAGTGGGTGCATCCGATCCGGCCGGAGGGGTGCGAGGTGTTTTTCGTGGTGCCGCCGCAGGCGACGGTGGCGCGTTACCGGTTGGCGGTGGCGGGCGAGACGGCGAAGGGGGTGTTGCGTTGGAAGGCGTCGGGCGATGCGCCGGAGATGCGCGAGGAAACGGGCGTGGACGGGCGACGGCGTTTGATCTGGGAGGGCGTGCAAGCGAAGCCGCGCGAACCGGAGCCGAATCAGCCGACGACGTTTTTGGATTTTACCTGGGTGCAGGTGTCGGACTTGGCGGATTGGAGCGAGCTCTCGGCCCGGGTGGAGCGGGTGTGGTCGGAGCAGGCCGACACGCGCGGGGCGGAAGATTTTTTTGCGAAGCCGGAGGTGGTGGATGCGGCGGCGGTGCTGGGTTTGGTGCGGCGGGTGCAGGACGAGTTTCGTTATTTGAGCACGGATTTGGAGACGAGCGGATGGATACCGGCGTCGCCCGGAGTGGTGGCGCGGCGGCGGCATGGCGACTGCAAGGATTTGAGCTGGCTGACGACCTCGGTGCTGCGGTCGTGGGGGGTGAAGGCGAGGCCGGTGCTGGTGAATTCGCAGCTTCGGGAGCGAGTGGCCCGGTTGTTGCCGATGGCGGGTTTGTTGAACCACGCGGTGGTGGAGGTCGAGTGGAAGGGGGTGACGCGTTGGTTTGACCCGACGGCGCGCGATCTGGGCGGCAGTTTCAAGCGGCAGGTGGTGGGTTGGTTCGGCCAGGGGCTTGTGATCGAGGGCGAGGGCGGCGGGCTGGTGGAGCAGCCGGGCGCGCGCACGGGGGCGCGCTACGAGTTGCGGGAGACGGTGCTGCTCGACACCACGCAAAAGGCGGTGTCGGTGGTCGAGGTGAGGCTGCGCGCGGAGGGCTGGCAGGCGGATAATTTTCGCCGCGAATTGCTAGAGCAGGGGCCGGAGATTTTCACGAAGCAACGCGAGGAGCAGGCGCGGAACCGCTATGGCCGGGTGCATCGCGTGGGCGAGCCGAAATGGCGGGACGACCGGGAGGGCAACGTGTTTGAGCTGGTGGAGGTGTTCGAGGTGTTGCGCGCGGCGTATCCGGACAGTCGGTGGAAGAACGCTTTGTTCGATGTCCCGCTGGATTTGATCATGCAGGTTTTTCCGGTGCCGGGCGAAGCGGTGCGGCGTGGGCCGTGGGCTTTGCCGTATCCTTTCGAGGTGGCGCACGAGATCATGGTGAAGACGGGTGGGTTTCGGGTGGGGTGGCGTCCCCGCAAGCGCTGGTCTGAACCGGAGTTTCGCGCGACGGTGGAGGGGAAACACATGCGGGGTGGGTGGATCAACCGGGCGCGGTTGGTGGTGGATGCGCCGGAGGTTTCGGCGGAGCGCGCGCCGTGGTTTCGCCTGCGTATCTCGGAGCTGTTTCGGGAGTTTGGCTGGAGGCTTTATCTGCCATGGGGGCAGGCGCGCCGGCGTTCGCTGGATGTTTTCGGCGAGCTGGGGAAGCCCGGGATGGATCTGGTATCGGGTGCGCGCTTACCCGAGCCGAAGTCGAAGACGCTGGTTGAGGAAGTCGAGGACGAGCCGATCGAACCGGTGGTGCGGGAACCTATCGTGGTGGAGATATCGAAGGATTCCTCGAACCTCGGCGCCCGTCGGCGGCGGAGAACGGAAGCGGCGGCGGACGCGGAAGCAAACGCAGCCGAGGGCCGGATGGAGGTGCGAACCGACCTGGGGAGCAAGATCGTGGGCCTGCTGCTGATGGTGATCTTTATAACACTGGCGGTGCTGGTCGCGGTGATCGGAATGCGCGAGTGAGGGGGCGGTGGCGAGCGACGCGGGCGGTGGCGAACGCGGGAGGCGCCGCCGCTGGCGGGCCGCGGCGCGCCCGGCGGCGGGCGCGTGACGGGGTTAGCGCTTTTTGTTCAGGGCGGCGCTGAACCAGTCGTTGTTGAGGGACTGGGGGGCGGCTTCGCGGGCGGGGGCGTTGTTGAAGTTGCGGGGGCCGGAGCCCGGCGCGCCCGGCGGTCGCGCCCTACCTTCGGAGGGAGAACCTTTGGCGCCGATGGTGGGATTCGACTTCATCGAGAGGGCGATGCGGTTGCGCGGGAGGTCGACGTCGGTGACGGTGACGTGGACTTTTTGGCCGGGTTTCACGATTTCCGAAGCGTCTTTGACAAAGGTGTCGGAGAGCTGGCTGACGTGGACGAGACCGTCCTGGTGCACGCCGACGTCCACGAAGGCGCCGAAGGCGGTGACGTTGGTGACGATGCCGGGGAGCTTCATGCCTGGGCGCAGGTCCTCGGGTTTGTTGACGGACGCGTCGAAGGCGAAGGCCTCGAACTTGGCGCGGGGATCGCGGCCGGGTTTGGC
>DAIPIP010000319.1:0-1584 GCA_036770725.1 Opitutaceae bacterium | reverse complement strand
CCTATTGAATTTGGACTTTAGGATGCAGGCCCGACCGGTGGTCGGGCTGCCGCCCAAGAGCGAAGCCAGACCAGCGGTCTGGCCTACAGATCGCGGCCAGAAGTCTAAAAGCATCGGGTGATTGGTATTACTCCTTCGGCGCGCAAGTGTCACCGCTTCCCGGGGGGGCGGGCTTTTAATAGCCCGCTGCGGGGGCGGCGGGCTTGGCGCCGTGGAATTCGGCGAGGATGGCGGCGGCGTTGCTGGTGCCGAGGCGGGTGGCTCCGGCGGCGAGCAGGGCTTGCGCGTCGGCGAGGGTTTTGATGCCGCCGGAGGCCTTGAGCTGGATGCCACCGCGGCGGGCGGCGGCCCAGGCGACGATGTCGGCGATCTTCGCGCCGGCGGTGCCGAAGCCGGTGGAGGTTTTGATGAAGTCGGCCCCGGCGTCTTCGCAGAGGCGGAGCGCGATGATCTGTTGCGCGGAATCGAGGTAGCAGGTCTCGACGATGACCTTGATGAGCTGGCCGTTGGCGTGGGCTTGGGCGACGAGGGCGCGGAGCTCGGACTCGACGAGGGCGAAGTCGCCGTCGCGGAGGGCGGCGTAGTTTAGGACGATGTCCACTTCGTGCGCGCCGGCGGCGTGGGAGGCCTCGATCTCTGCGGCTTTGGCGGCGGTGGAGAAGCGTCCGCTGGGGAAGCCGATGACGGTGCCGATTTTGATGCCGGTGCCGGCGAGTTCGCGGGCGGCGAGCGGCACGGAGGCGGGGTAGATCATCACGCAGGCGAAGCGGTGCTCGGCGGCTTCGCGGCAGAGCTCGACGATGTCGTTGGCGGAGGCGTCGAGGCGGAGGTTGGTGGAATCGAGCGCGGCGGCGAGTTGGGCGGAGGTCATGTTCTTGGTCATTTTTTGGGGTTACCCGCTGGAGCTAAATACGACAGTCAGAATGAACCGCAGATAACCGTCATGTGGTCAATCAAGGGGAGGGTTGGATGGATTGGAAGCGAGGCGCGGCGGCTTCACGTGCGGGTGGGTCACTTCGACCAAGGGGTGAAGCGCCCCCTTCACCTGCGGTGCGCCGCAGAGCGTCGGGTTGGTTTGAAGACAGCGACTGACTCAGACCCGGAAGATGGCGCCGAGTTTTTTGCCGAGGACGAGGCTCAGGCCGACGATGCAGATGCCGAGGAAGGCCATGGCCCAGACGCCGAGGGCGCTGGCGATGAACTGGCCGTCGCCGAGGAGCTGGAAGAGTTCCAGGATGGCCTTGGTGATGGGATAGAAGGCCTGCTTTTGCGCGAGTATCAGAGAATCGGATACCTCGAGCATGGCGAAGGCGAAGGCGAGCAGGCCGCCGGCGATGAGGTTGGCGGCGATGAGCGGGAGGGTGATCTTGCGCAAGGTGCGCAGGGGCGGGCAGCCGAGGTTTTGCGCGGCCTCCTCCAGGGTTTCGCTGGTCTGTTGAAAGCCCGCGACGGCCGACCGCACGACGTAGGGGAGGCGGCGCACGGAGTAGGCGATGATGAGCAGGATGGTGGGGTTCTCGACCGGGTTCACGAAGGAGAAGAAGCGTCCCTCCTGGCTCATGGCGAGGTAGCCGAAGGCGACGA
>DAIPIP010000010.1:0-30408 GCA_036770725.1 Opitutaceae bacterium | reverse complement strand
ATGTCTGGCATCCTATGTGTAAACGATGTCTGGCACCATGCCAGCGGTCCGGCCTGCATTATCAAATCACCCCCGCGTGCGGCATCACACGCGCCAGCGCGCCGAGTCCCAGATGCCGGCGGCCGTAACCGTAGGTCTCGGCCGGCACGGCGGCGAGCCTGGCCCGCCAATCGTCCGCGCGTAGTGAGTTTTCAAATACACTCATCGCCGCCTCGTGCCCGCCGCGCAACGCCGCCCGCTCCGCGTCGCTCACGAACGCGTGCTCGATGCTGTCGCGCCCGAGGCGCGTGAGTTCGCGCCACGAAAGATTGAAGCGTTTCACCGCCACGAAATACTCGTCGGTCATGTTCGAATCCCACATGCCGCGATCATCGGTGTTGAGGCAGCAGGGTATGCCTTGGCGCAGGTAGATCGGGAACGGGTGAAGGTCGGGATCGGGCACGTAGCCGAGCAGGTGGTTACTCACCAGGTTGATCTCCACGAGGTGGCGGTTGTTGCGCATCAGCTGCATGGTCGGCTCGTCGTGCAGCAGATTCACGCCGTGACCGATGCGCCGCGCGCCGAGCCGGAGTGACTCGAAGATATTGCGATCCGCCTTCTCCGCCTCGCCCGCGTGGATGGAAATGTTCACCTCGGGGTAGCGCCGCAGCAGGCGATCAAACACCTCGGTGAAACGGCGCGGATAACCGCGGTTGTCGTCCTCGCGCCCGGCCATGTCGAGCCCCACCCAGAGGTCGCGCGCGGAGTCGATGTGCGCCATGTGTTGCTCCGCCTGCTTGATCGCGTCGGCCGCGAAACGCAGCACCACCGCCTTGAACTTCACCAGCACGCCGGTCGCGCGGGCATCGGGCTGCGCGAGGCGCGCGCGCCAGAACGCATCGGCCTCCGCCGCCGGGATGGGCCGTCCCTTCTCGTCCCGCCAAAGCGAATAAAACGTCATCAACTCAAGATAGCGCACACCCTCGACCGCCATCAGGCGCATGTTCTCCACCACGAGTTCGGCGCAGACGTGGATGCTGAAGAGCAGATTGTTCAGTCGCCCCCAGGTGTATTCGAAAAACTCGTCCCGTCCCTCGCCGGGGCGGTCCAGCTTGACCGACGATATCCACGTATCGCGTTCGGCGTCGTCGAGGGCGTCGAGGGGCTTGAAATCCGCGCGCTGAGTGGCGGGCAGCTTGTCGTATTCGGCCTGGTTGAGTGTCAGCCAGAAATACACGTGCGGGCTGTTGCGCCACTGCGGCGGGGCGGAGTCGGTGCCCGACGAAATGCGGTAGCGGGTATAAAATGTCTGCCCGCCATTGCGCCGCTTGTCCGTGGCGACCGCATACCAGCGGCGCGCCAGAAACCCGCCGCCCAGGTGGTGGTGGATATCGCCGCCCTTCGGCATCGCATAGAGAAAACGATAGAGCGTGGCGTCGTCGGACTCGCGCTTGATGGTTTCGAAGCGAGCGGCGAAGTCGCCGAGCGGTGCGGACGAGGAAGCGGAGGTCGCGGGCGTGGCCATGACGGCACCCGCCTGAGTCGTCGCCGGCATGGCCGGGGCGGTCGCGGGGGCCGCGTGGGCGACGGTCGCGCCGCGCCCGAGAAAGCCGAGCCCGAGCGTCGCGGCCAGACCCTGTTGCAAAAATCGGCGGCGCGGCGCGGACGGAGCGAACTGCGGACCGAGGAGCGGGTTTTTAACGAGGGAAGCGTGGCGAGGCGCGGATTTCATAACATCAAACGGGGCAGGAGCCGTGCCGCTGAAAGCGCGCTCGGGTGGCGTTCGCGTCCATAAGCTGGCACAAAAAAATCGCCGCCCGGTTGGGCGGCGATTGCGGCGGGAAGTATTTGGTTCAGGTGACGAAACCGAAACCCCAAAATCCCGATCTCAGAACTTGTAGGTGAGGGTAAACTCGCCGCGAATGGGCTTCTCGATCAGGATGGATTCGTTGCCATAGATCGCGTTCGGCGGAGCGAAGTTCAGTTCGTCGGTCACGTTCAAGATCGTGAGGCGTGCCTCCCAATTGTCGGTCGAGTAGGCGATGGAGGTGTCGATGTTGAACTGCCAGGGAATGACGATGGTGCCGGCCCAGTTGTTGTTCACCTCGCTGTGCAGCGTGCCGTTCACCGACAAGCTGAAGCCGTTGTCCCACTTATAGGAGGCGAGCGCGCTGAACTGATGCTTGGGCAGACCTTGGATGCGGACATTGTTGGCTCCGGCGAAGTCAAAGGCACCTCCTCCGCTAGCCTGGACCTGACCAGGCAGACGAGCGAACTCCAGCATGATCGCCTCGAAGCCCGAGTTGTCCGCCGTGGCGTCCGTGGCGGAGTAGCCGAAGGTGGCGTAGAAGTTTTTGTTCGGCTGATAATTCACCTCGAACTCGAAACCCTTGTAGTTGAATTCCTGCGCCGGTCCGATCAGCGGCTTGTTGAAGCGGCTCTGCTCATAGATCGCCGTGCTGATGAACAGCCGGTTGTTCAGGAGCGACCACTTGGCACCGAGTTCATACAAGTGACTCGGCTGGGTGAGGTTGTTCTTGTTGGTGGCACCGGGAGCGAAACCGCCGCCGGTCGCCAGGGCGCCGGTGTAGTTTTCGCTGTAGTTGTAGGTCGCATACAGGGTGGTCGAAGGATTCAGCTTGTAGCTGAGACTGCCGTTTACGTTGGGCAGCGCCACCGACTCGTCCGCCGAGACGTTCTGGAAGATCGGCGCCTTCGCTTTCACGCTCAGGAAGTCCACGCGACCGCCGGCCAGGAAGGTGAGGCGATCGGTGAGCTGATAGTCGCCCTGCACAAACGGGCCGATGTTATACGCGTCCGAATCCGACTCGCTGCCGGCGGTGGTGAAATAGCCGGGATTGCCCGGGACTTCGCGCACCGTGCCCGCGTTGATGAAGTTCAGGAAGTTCTGCGAGAGACGCACGTCGATATCCGAACGAGGCAGCGAAAGGTCCCAGACATTGGCCGGCTCCAAGGAGAAATAATTCGACGAATTCACCCCCTGATAGCGGGCGGCCACGCCGTAGTTGAGCGAGGCGCGGTCAAACTTCTGTTGGAATTCGAGACGCGATTCGAAGGTGACGGAGGGATCGACCAGCTCGTTATAGAAGTAGGAGCTGGAGGTGCCGCGACGCGTGTAGGTGAACATGTTGTTGTTCACGATGGTGAGATCAGGAGACGACTGCACGGTCTGGATCGCCTGCACCTTGAAGTTGCGACCTATCGAATTGTCGCCGGGGGCAAGCAGGCGGGTGCGCTGGCGCAAAGGAACGGTGGGACCAAAGACGACAGGGTTGGCCGCGCCGGCCACCGCAGCCGCGTTCTGGCTGTTGTTACCAGGCGAGACAAAACTGCCGAAGGGCCCAAACACCGGGGCGGGAACCGGAGCCACGGATACGCCCGTGGTGTAGAGCCCGCGATCAATGAGTTCCTGCGTCGGCCGATTGTAGCCCCAGTTTTCCGTGTATTCGGTGTAGGTGCCGGTCGCGTTGATAAACAACTCGTAGGTATCGGTGGGCTTCCAGGTAACGGCCGCGTAGAGCGACTGGGTCTTGCGATACTCGTCGTCGAAATAGCCGTCGCTGTCCTCGCCAAAGTAGCTGATGCGGTAGGCCAGTGTTTCGGAAATCGGCGCTCCGTAGTCGATTTGCACCGCGCGCTTGTCGTCGGACCCATAGGTCGCGGCGATCGACCCGCGAGCCTTGTCGAAATAGGGCCGCTTGGTGATGAAATCGATGTAACCGCCGACATACGCCGAGGTGCCCTGCACCGGGGTGGCGGGTCCTTTCACGATGTTAACCGACTCGATGGAGTTGAACTCGATGGGCAGGCCGTTGCCGTTCGACGTGATACGCTCGCGGATGCCGTTTTGGAAAACATCGGCCGACTGGCCGCGGATATCGGGATTACCCGGCGCGCCGAAGTTGGTGCGCGTGTAGGAGGACGAAGTTAGCTTTGCGAAGTCGCGAACATCCTTGATCGCGATGGCGGTGAGCTGCTCGCGGGAGATGATGGTGACGTTGCGCGGAATCTCGGTGATGCTTTGTCCGGTGCCGTAAACGGAGTTAAACGGACGCGACGTGGGCATCACGTTTTGCTCGATGGGGACCTCGCTGACCTCCAGCGCGTCGAGGGTGATGACATCCTCCGCCGGCGCGGCGGGCTCGGTCTGGGCCTTGAGAAACTGCGGTGAACCGGCCGCCGCCATCGCGGCGAGCAATCGGAGGGAAAGACGAGTCGGTTTCATGGTGGTTGTAGTTGGGTTGGAACTACACTTTAGCAGCGCATATGCCGGGACCCGACCGCGGGGGCACACGGCGTCAAAAGTCACACCATCGTCCCAAAAACACCACCGACACCACGCCCCCAGCCGCGCCGCCCGATTGCCGCCCGCCGCGCGCCATAGACGCGCTACTTCAGTGGCGAAAGCACAACGGCGTCGCCCACCGCCACGCCGAGCCCCTTGCCGGCGTGGCCCATGTTGATCGCGAGCCGAAGCTGGCCGTCGGGCAGCACCACGAGCACCCACTCCCCGCGCGGCACCGCCGCGTAGCGATCCCCCACGAATGCCAGCTTCGCTTCGCCGGTCGCTGCCGACTCGGCGCGAATGCCGATGGTCGAGCCGAGCCCGAGACCAAGCTTCTCCAAGTCGGCCAGACTCGCGCTGAAATCCACGTTGCCAAAATCCGGATCGATCCGCGTGACCTTGGCCCGCAAGCCGCCCTCCGTCACTTCGCCCGCGAGCGGCGTGGCGGGCACCGCCACCGTTGCGTCCGCCAGGAGCGCAGGCGGCTCGCCGCTCGCCCAGTTGTAGATCCACTCGATGGTCCGTCCACGCTCGGCCTCGGAGAGGTTAACATGCCCCGGCCGGTCGATCACCTGCGCCGCCGCGTAACGATGCGCCGGCCCGGCCGCCACTTGCGCGACATAGGCCAACGGCCCCGCGAGTTCGTTTCGGTTGCTCGCCAACAACACCGGCCGCAGCGGCCGATGAGTGAACTCCAGGTCGGCCGCATCGCCGCCCAGCTCGACCAATCTCGCCGGCTCCACCGCCAAAGCCGCGCCCAGGCCCAGCGCCCCGGAAAACGAGGGCGCGTGCTCCGCGCTCTCCATCAACCGCACCGCGATCAGGCCGCCCATCGATTCGCCCACCACCAGCACGTGACGAAACGGACCATGCTCGGCCTCGAGTTTCGCCGCCAAGGCCGCCACATCTTCCACGCCTTCGCGCACCGCCCAGCCGTTCTTGCGATACGCGGTGGCCGCGATCGTCCAGCCCGCCTCATGCCGCGTGCGCAGAAACGCCGCCGACGTGTCGAGCCGCGCCTCGCGCGGCGCGTCCTCGGGTTTATAGCCGGGCGCGAGCAACAAAAGGATGCCGTTGTCCGCCACGCCAACCGCCGGACGCCACACCGCGTAGGGTGCGCCGCCAATCTCGCCACCCGAGACCACCGGTTCGGCCCGAAGCCCGACGGCCAACGCGAAAAACATGGCGCCATGCCGGATACCAAGTGAACAAAAACGGGTGAGGCGTTGGGACATGTTTGGACGGATCATAGAGTGGAAAAATCAGCGCTCAGCCGAAGACCTTCGGCACCTTCAGCGCCGCCGCATCCAGCCGCGCGGTGATAAAGTCCTGCTGCTCCGTCGTCAGCGTCACGCGACCTGCGGCGGCGTTTTCCCTCGCCTGTTTCGCATCGCGCGCCCCGCACAACACGTGCGTGATGCCCGGCCGACCGAGCGTCCACGCGACCACGAGCTGCGCGAGCGTGACGCCGTGCGCCTCCGACACCGGCGCGATCTCGGCGAGAAACGCGTTCACCGCCCGCAAGATTCCGGGAGCGAAACGTGGGTTGCCCCGCCGCATGTCCCCCGGCGGAAACTCGCGCTCGGGTGTGATTTTCCCGCTCAACAAACCCATTGCCAACGGCGAATACGCGAGCAACGACACCCCCGCCGCCACACACGCCGACATCATCTCCGCCTCCAGTTCGCGGTCCACCATGCTGTAGCCTTCCTGCGCCGATACCACCGGCCCCAGCGCCCGGTATTCCGCCAGCTGCGCGGGCGTGACATTGCTCACCCCGATGTGGCGGATCTTGCCCTCGGCCTTCAGCGCCAGCAGCTCCGTCATCGTCTCCGCGATCGGCGTCGTGTTGTCCTGCCAATGCGTCTGGTAAAGGTCTATGTGGTCGGTGCCAAGTCGGCGCAGACTCGCCTCCAACTCGCCCCGGATCGCGGCCGCCGAAAGATGCCGATGCACCGCACCGCGCGGACCCGGGAAAAAAAACTGCCCCTCAGTCCCGCCCCAGATAAGCCCGCACTTGGTGGCGAGAAACACC
Organism: Opitutaceae bacterium; assembly: GCA_036770725.1. Classification (GTDB taxonomy): domain Bacteria; phylum Verrucomicrobiota; class Verrucomicrobiia; order Opitutales; family Opitutaceae; genus IMCC26134_A. The sequence goes on along the minus strand of DAIPIP010000010.1, from coordinate 24,088 downwards.
GCCTCCCGCCTTCCGCGAATCGCCCGACCCACCACCTCCTCCGAATGCCCGAAGCCGTAGATCGGCGCGGTGTCGATCAAGGTCACGCCTTCGTCGAGCGAGGCCTGGATCGCCGCCACCGCCTGCGCGTCGTCCGCCCCGCCCCAGTCGTCCCCGCCTATCGCCCAGGTGCCGAGCCCGATCACGGGCACGGACGGACCGGCGGAACCAAGCGGACGAATCAAGACGGGCGGAGCGTTGTTCATGGGGTTCGCAAGTTCAGCAGAAACTACACCAGCACCACGCCGCCGACCGGCCGGGGCATGCGCTTTGCTTTATCAATTCTGTGCATAGTTCAAAAATCCCAGCACCCGCCGAGCCGACGCCCCCGCCCGTCATTCCCGCCGACACCAAGCCCTTCTCCGCCCTGCCGCTCCACGCCCCGCCCGGCGGTTGCGACGCAGCCTACTTCGCCGATCCACACCAGGCTTTCATGGCCGCCTATCGCGAACACGGCCCGGTTTTTCGCTGCCACTTCATCGGCCGCGAGGTCGTCGCCATGGGCGGACTCGAAGCCAACGAGTTCATCTGGACCCACAACGAAAACTGGGACTACCACGCCACCAACGCCCACTTCCGCGAGCAGTTCGACGACTCCTACCTGAACCAACTCGAAGGCAAACGCTTCGTCAAAAAACGTCGCCGCACCGTCCAGGGTTTTAAGCCCAGCGTGATCCTTGAACACACCGGCGCGATGAGCGAGGTGCTCTTCTCCGAAGTGGACGCGCTCCAGGGTCGCGACGTCGAGCTGCGCCTGCTCTGCATGCGCCTCATCATCTGCATGACCGGTCGCGTGCTCATGCAGACCGACCTCCCTCCGGGCATGGATCGCACCATGGCGATAAGCAACCGCGACATGCTCCGCGCCCCCACCCTCGGACGCTGGCGTCATCTGTTTTACCTCAAACCCACCCGCCTCTGGCGACGTCACAAAATCTTCTCCTTCCTCGCCAAGCTCCTCGACGAACGCGCCCGCTCCCCCGAGGCCAAGGAGGACATCCTCTCGCTCATCCTCGGCGCCCACCCCGCCGACGAGCCGCCCATCCCGCGCCAGGAACTCATCTACGATTTGTCCCAGCTTTTCATGGCCGGCTCCACCACCACCTCGCAGGTCATTTTGTGGTGCCTGCTCCACTTGGAAAAAGACCCCGCGTGGCGCGCCGAACTCGAGGAGGAACTCCGCGCCTGGGACCCCTTCGCCTTCTCCGGCATGGCCGCCTTTCCCAAGCTCAAGGCCACCCTGCTCGAGATCGAGCGCCTGCGCCCGCCCGGCGCCACCGTCGCCCGCATCGCCGCCCGCGACTTCGCCTTTCGCGGCTACCTCATCCCCAAGGGCACGCCCGTCATGCACCTGCAAACCCTCTGTCACTTCCTGCCCGAGGTTTACCCCGACCCGCTGGAGTTTCGCCCGCGCCGCTTCCTGGAAGACCCATCCTTGCCGCACAAATACGCCCACGGCCTCTTCGGCGGCGGCAACCACGGCTGCGTCGGCCAGCCGCTCGTGCGTATCCTCACCCCGCTGCTCGTGGCCGATCTCGTCACCCGCTACGATATCACCCTCCGCCAACCCGTCTCCATGCGCGGCAAGCTCGATGTCGTTTACACCCCGGTCGAGTCTTCGCTCATCGCGCGCATAGCCAAAAAAGTATCCGCGAAATGAATACAGTTCCCGCGCCCCGTCATTTTCCCGTGATCGATCCCGCGCTGGCCGCGTTCATCGACGCCCTGCCCAAGACCGAGACCCACCTCCACATCGACGGCGCCCTCTCCCTGCCCCGCCTCCGCGCCCTCGACCCCGACCTCGCCGACCCGCCGCCCTTCTGGGCCGCCGACCATCGCTACGCCGACTTCGGCGATTTTCTCCAAATCTGCCACCGCTACGTCCTGCTCTGGCTCACCTCGCCCGAGCGCTGCGCCGACGCCGTTGAGACCATGCTCGCCGAGTGCGCCTCGCAAAACGTGCGCTACGTAGAGACCAGCCTCTCCCTCGGCGCCGCCCTGCGCGCCGGTCCGCTCCGCGAAGTCGTCTCCGCCATCCGCGCCGCCGCCGACCGCTCCGCCGTGCCCGACGTGCGCTTTTTCATCGGCTTCGGCCGCGCCGACCATTTGCAATTTTCCTCCGCCCTCGAAGAGGTGCTCACCCTCGACGGCGTGGACGGCATCGATCTCCACGGCGTAGAGACCCTGCCCGTCCTCGACTGGACCGTTGACTACTTTCAACGCGCCCGCGCCGCCGGAAAGTTCACCAAAGTCCACGCCGGCGAGATCGGCCCCGCCGCCCACGTGCGCCACGCCGTCGAAGTCCTCGGCGTGGATCGTATCGAGCACGGCGCACGCGCCGCCGAAGACCCCGAGGTCGTGCGCCTGCTCGTCGAGCGCGGCGTCACCCTAGACGTCTGCCCCATCAGCAACCTGAAGCTCCGAGTCACCCCCTCCCTGCGCCAACACCCGCTCGCCGCGCTCCATCGCGCGGGCGTCGCCTGCACCCTCAACACCGACGACCCCTTCTGCTTCGGCTCCACCCTGCGCGAGGAATACGCCGCCTGCGTCACCGAACTCGGCCTCGACCGCGCCGACCTCGTGCGTCTCGCGCGCAACGGTTTTTCCGCCGCCCTTCTACCCGCCGACCGCAAGGCCGCCCTCGTCGCCGAACTCGAGCGCACCGCCTCCTCGTTTCCCTTCCAACACACCGTCTGCTGACCAATTTCCATGAAATACTTCCCGCTCATCGCCGCTGTGGTAGCCTGCTCGGTTTTTTCGTCCGTCACCACCGCCGCCGAGGTTTATCGCCCCCGCGTGGTGGTGATCAGCTACTTCGAGATCGGCGAAGACACCGGCGACAAGCCTGGCGAATTCCAACACTGGGTGGAGCGCGAGAAACTCGACGTCGTCCTCCCCTTCCCCGCCGGGCACCAAGCCCTGCGCATGAACGCCGAGGGCACCCTTCTCGCCATCTGCGCCGGAATCGGCACCGCCCGCTCCACCGCCTCGTTGATGGCCCTCGGCCTCGATCCTCGTTTCGATCTCTCGCAAACCTACTTCCTCGTCGCCGGCATCGCCGGCGTGGACCCCGCCGACGCCTCCCTCGGCTCCGCCGTCTGGGCCGAGTGGGTGGTGGATGCCGACCTCGCCCACGAAATCGACGCCCGCGAGATCCCGGCCGATTGGACCACCGGCTACATCCCGCTGCGTCGCTCCCGCCCCTACGAACAACCGGTGGATCGCTCCGCCGGCGCCGCCTACCGCCTGGAACCCGGCCTAGTCGAGTGGGCCTACCAATTGACCAAAGACATCGCGCTCGACGACACCCCGGCCATGCAAACCCGCCGCGCGCTCTACACCGAGACTCCCGCCGCCCGCCGCCCGCCGTTCGTGCTCAAAGGCGACACCCTCTCCGGCATGACCTACTGGCATGGCAAGCTCCTCAACCAGTGGGCCAACGACTGGGTGCGCTACTACTCGGACGAGACCGGCAACTACGTCACCACCGCCATGGAGGACACCGGCGTCCTGCAATCCCTCACCTGGCTAACCCGCGCCGGTCGCGCCGACGTTAGCCGTGTGCTAGTCCTCCGCACCGCCAGCAACTTCGACATGCAATGGCCCGGCGGCACCGCCGAGGAAAGTCTCTCCGGCGAGAAACTCGGCCCCGGCTACTCCGCCCTCCTACCCGCCCTCGACCACGCCCACCGCGTCGGCGCCCCCGTCGTCCACGCCCTGATCGCCGGCTGGGATCGCTACGAAAAACACCTGCCCGGCACCGACCCGAAGTAGCGGGAGCATCCTGCTCCCGTTTCCGTCGCCGCTACCGCTGGCACTGCCTGCCATAGTCTCGGACAATCCGCGCCCGCACACATTCCGTCTGTGCCGAAATCCCGCGCGCGCACCCGCTGGCACAGAAACGGCTGAATCAAATTCATGCTCCCGGCGCAGCCTGACCCGGGCGGCGACGCCGCCATCTCCATCACCCACCTCACCAAAACCTACGGCGAAACCGTCGAGGCGCTGCGCACCATCAACCTGGACATCCGCCCGGGCGAATTCGTCTCCCTCATCGGCCCCTCCGGCTGCGGAAAAACCTCCCTCCTCCGTATCATCGCCGGCCTCGAAGACGCCACCAAGGGCACCATTCTCATCCACGGCGAAGCCCCCGCCGCCGCCTGCCGCCGCGCCTACCTCGGCGTCGCCTTCCAACAACCCGCCCTGGTCGATTCGCGCACCGCCCGGCGCAACGTCGCCCTCACCCTCGAAATCACCGGCGTGAAACCCCGCCGCTCGGTCGAGGACTTGCTGCGCCGCTTCGGCATCGGCGACTTCATGGACCGCTACCCGCACGAGCTCTCCGGCGGCATGCGCCAACGCGTCAACATCGCCTGCGCCCTCGTGCACGATCCGCGCGTCCTCCTGCTCGACGAACCTTTCGGCGCGCTCGACGAGCTCACCCGCGATTCCCTCGGCGAGTGGCTCAGCGGCATCCTCCGCGCCGACGGCCAGACCGCCGTGCTCGTCACCCACAGCGTGGACGAGGCCGTCATGCTCTCCGACCGCGTCGTCATCCTCTCCCCGCGCCCCGGCCGCATCGCCGAGATCATCGACGTGCCCTATCCCCAGCCCCGCAGCCGCCTCGTGCGCACCGATCCCGAGTTCCTCCGCCTCGTCGCCACCGTGCGCGAGAAACTCTACGCCGTCACCCTGGAGGACGCCGCGTGAAAGAGCTGCGCACCTACTTCTTCGTCCTGCTCTCCCTGCCCGTGGTCTGGGCCCTCGCCGTCGCCGGCTCCAACCTGCCGCCTTCCGTGCTGCCGCCGCCCGACCTCGTCGCCCGCCTGCTCTGGGAAGAACGCGTCAGCCTCCTCGGCCACACCCTCGAAACCCTCAAGATCGCCCTCCTCGGCTACGGCCTCGCCAACCTGCTCGCCCTCGGGCTCGCCGTCTCGTTCCTCTACGCCCGCCGCCTGGAAAATTTCGTCACCCCCTGGACCGTGGTGATCAAAAACATCCCCTACGTCACCATCGCCAGCGTGCTCATCGTCACCATGGGCGACACCATCGCGCCCAAGCTCATCATCGTCGTGCTGGTCACCTTTTTTCCGCTCCTCGCCAATCTCCGCAAAGGCCTGCGCACCGTGGACCCCGTGCTGCTCGACCGCATGAGCACCCTGCACGCCTCCCGCTGGCAGGTCCTGGTCAAGGTCCGCTGGCCCGCCGCCCTGCCCTACTACATGGCCGCGCACGAGATCGCGTTCACCGCCAGCATCATCGGAGCCATCGTCGCCGAGTGGTTTTTTTCCAGCAAGGGCCTCGGCTACCTCATCGTTCAATCCACCACCGAATACCGCGCCGACCGGCTCTACGCCGTCACCTTCATCGCCAGCGTGCTCTCCATCGCCGTCTTCGTCGCCATCCGCGCCGCCGACCGCCGCCTCTTCCGCTGGAAACCACCCGAACGCGAATCCTGAGCCCGCCCCGCCCGGCCCCGTGAACCTCGTCACCATTTTATGGATACATCAATCAAACCCCCGTCTTCCGCCGCCCCCAAGCCCTCGCTCCTCGAAGTCGCCCTCAAAGGAAAACGCTCCCTCATCCTGGGCCTAGGCGGCGGCGGCGACGTCATCCAGGGCATCCCGGTGGCGCGCCTCTTCCAGCTCCTCGGCCACGAGGAGATCTACCTCGGCGGCGTGAGCTGCCAGTGGTGGATGCCCGACGGCAAACCCCAGTCCGACGTGGACGGCGTCTGCGTGCTCGGCCCCACCCTCTACGACATCGACCAGCTCACCCACACCACCGTGCTCGCGCCCCAGTTGCGCGCCGTCACCCGCGCCTCCGCCGTCGGCCCCTGCCAACCCGCCGAGGCCGTGCTCGCCGACGTCCTGCCCGGCGGCCGCCCCTTCGTCGCCGGCCTGCTCGGCGGCACCGTCGGCCTCGCCGCCGGCCTGCGCGAGTTCGTGCTCGCCCGCGGCATCGACCTCGTGGTCGGGGTGGACATCGGCTCCGACTCCTTCCACCGCGGCGACGAGGTGCAAAAAGCCCACACTTCCCTGGTGGACTTCATGTCCATCGGCGCGCTGCTCGACCTGCCCTGCCCCGTTTTCTATGGCGTGGCCGGCTACGGCTGCGACGGCGAGATGCAGATCAGCGAGCTCGACGAACGCGTGGGCATCGTCATGGCCAAGGGCGGCTACCTCGGCGCCCACGGCCTCACCCAGGCCGACGTCGCCGCCATGCTCGAGGCCTGCGAGATTTATCCCGACCCGGTCGAGCCGCTCTCCGCCCTCGCCGCCACCGGCGAACTCGGCCTGCGCCGGGTCAACACCCACGGCCCCTGGGGCACGCCCGTCCACGTCGGCCCGCTCGCCGCCGTGATGATGTTTTTCGATCCGCGCGTCATGGCCGAGCACGTCTCGCGCGGCATCCTCGCCCTCAAGGAAACCACCAGCCTCGCCGAGGCCGAGGCGATCTACCGCGACACCCTGCACGAGTTCCCCGAATCCCAACTCCTGCCCACCGTGCGCTACTTCAAATAAATCCGCCCCATTTCTCATGCGACTCACCCCGGCCCTCCTCTGCCCCCTCGCCGCCCTTTTGCTCTCCGCCTGCGGCGGCGGCGAGCAAAACGCCAACCGCGACGCCGGCGAACGCGGCGCCTCCTCCGGCATCCCCGTTTCCGAGCTGCCCGATCGCCGCTCCCAACTCTCCGCCGAGCACATCCTCGCCGCCGTGAAGGAGCGCCTCCCCGCCTCCGCCTACATGAGCAACGCCTACCTGCCCGCCGAAGGCGACTACGCGCGCTACGCCTCCACCCCGCCCGCCAAACGGCAACGCCTGCGCGTCGGCATGCCGTGGATTTTCAGCGACGGCTTTTCCCCGCTCTACGTCGGCATCGAGCAAGGCTACTTCTCCGCCCTCGGCCTCGACATCGAGATGGTGCCGGGCGGCCCCGGCCGCGACCACCTGCAAACCCTCGTCGGCGGCCAGGTGGATGTCGCCATCGTGGCCGACGGCCTGAACCTCCCCGTCTTCGCCGCCAGCCGCACCCGCGGCAACGTCGTGGGCGTCGCCTCCTTCCTGAAAAAAAACCCCGTCGCCTACCTCTCGCTCGATCCCGAGACCCCGGCCAACCAGCGCTCCACCCGCCCGGTCGAGGTCGCGGAATTCGCCGGTAAAAGCATCGGCGTGCTGCGCGGCCGCACCCACTACGTCGAGTTTCTCGTGCACGAGTTCGGCCTCGACCCCGCCGCCGTGCGCGTGCGCTGGACCGGCTCCACGCCCGACGCGCTGCTCACCGGCGTCGTCGATCACTGGGCCGCCTGGATACTCGACCAGCCGCGCCTGCTGGAGAAAAACGGCCACCAAAACTGGCGGCCCTTTTTCTTCCACGACCTCGGCTGGAAACAATACTGCGACCTCGTGGTCGTGCGCCGCGCCACCGCCGACGAGGACCCCGAGACCGTCCGCCGCTTCCTCGCCGCCCTGCACCACGCGGTCGAGTATTACCTCGCCGAGCCCGCCGCCTCCGCCGCCATCTCCGCCAGCTACGCCAAAGACGTGAGCTTCACTACCGAAGACGTGCTCCGCCGCTACGAAGCCGAGCGCCCCCTCGTCATCGGCGACGACGGCCTCCCCCTCCTCCACATGGACCCCGCCCGCTGGGACGAGGTCACCGCCCTGCTCGTTCGCTACGGCATCATCGAGGACCGCGCCTTCCGCTGATCCCAAACCATCACGTCTCCTCTCGGCGTTTCCCCCGCCTAAAATCCCCCGCCACGCCCCCGGCCTCAACCCACGCCTTCCAGCACCTGCCGGATCACCTTCGCGAAATCCGTTATCCGATACGGCTTCGGAATCATTCCGGAAAACCCGTGCCCCCGGAAATCGCTCATCACCGGATCGCTCGAATACCCGCTGCTCACGATCGCCCGCACCGACGGATCCAGCTCCAGCAAACGCTTCATCGCCTCCATGCCGCCCATCCCCCCCGGCACGGTCAAATCCATGATCACCAGGTCGAAGCGCCGGCTCTCCGCCATCGCCACCCGATACGCCTCCACCGCCGCCGCGCCGTCCGCCGCCGTCTCGACCACGAAACCGATCCGCTTCAACAACTGCGCCGCCATCGTGCGAATCGCCTCCTCGTCATCCATCAACAACACCCGGCCGTTCATCGCCCCGCTCCCGATGGGACTGCCCGTCGCCTGACGCTCCACTCCGGGCTTGCGCGCCGCCGGCAACCAGATCCGGAAACGCGTGCCCCGCCCCACCTCCGACTCCAGCTCGATGTAGCCTCCGTGCTTCCGCACCACCGCATACACCGTCGCCAGACCCAGCCCGCTCCCCTCCTGCTTCGTCGTGAAATACGGATCAAAAATCCGGCTCACGTGCTCCGGCCTTATCCCCGCCCCCGTGTCCGCCACCGACAGCCGCACCGACGGCCCGATCAAGCCCGTGCGCAACGGCGGCGTCCCGTCGTTCGAAAGATTCACCCACATCACCCCGCCCTTCGGCATCGCCTGCACCGCGTTCAAGACCAGGTTCTGCACCACCTGCCCGATCTGCCCCTTATCGACATCCGCCGTCCACAAATCCGGCTCGATCTCGTATTCACACTTCACCTTCGAGCCGTGCAACGTGAACTGCGCCGTCTCCTTCACCACCTCCGCCAGCTGCACCGCCGAGCGAATCGGGTCCCCCCCCTTTGCGAAGGTCAGCAGCTGCTGCGTCAAATCCTGCGCCCGCAACAACCCCTTCTCCGCCTCCCCCAGCCACTGCCCGCCCGCCGCGTGAACATTCGTGTCCAGCATCGCCAGGGTCACGTTGCCCATGATCACCGTCAGCAAGTTGTTGAAATCATGCGCGATGCCCCCGGCCAAGACCCCGACCGACTCCAACTTCGTCGCCCTCAACATCTCCGCCTCCAGCTTCGCCCGCTCCGTCACGTCGCGCAGCACCAACACCACCCCCGCCGGCTGGCTCCCGCTGTCCCGGATCGGCGCGCACCGCCCCTCCACCACCCGCCGCACCCCCTGCCGATGCACCACCACCGTCGCCGGCGGCACCTCCACCACCAACGTCTCCGCCAACGCCCGCTCATGCGGAGACACGACCGGCTCGCGCGTCCGCTCATGCTGCAACGGGCAGATCTCCTTCAACTTTCGCCCGATCGCCGCCCCGTCCTCCCACCCCGTCAACTGCTCCGCCGCCTCGTTCATGTAGTTCACCACCCCGTCCCGATCCGCCGTCACCACCGCCTCCACCATCGCCCGCAAAGTCACCCGCAGACGCTCCCGCTCCGCCGCCAGCTCCTCCTCCGCCACCTTCCGTCCCTGGATGTCCGAGTGCGTGCCCACGAAACGCACCGGACTCCCCTTCGCGTCAAACTGCGCCAGGCCCCGCGCCAAAACCCACCGGTAGCGCCCGTCCCGGCAAAGCAAACGATGCTCCACCCGATACCCCGTCGTCCGCCCGCTCAGATGCTGCTCCATCTCGCGCGCCACCGCCGCCCTATCCTCCGGATGGATCAACGCCTCCCAACCCTCGCGCGACTCCTCCAAATCACCCGGCGCATACCCCAGCATCTCCCGGCTCCGCTCCGACACGAAAAACCTCCCCGCCCCGAAATCGATTTCCCAGATTCCCGCGTTTATCCCCTGCACCGCCAGCTGCCACCGATCCTCGCTCTGCCGCAGCTGCGCCTCCGTCCGGCGCAGATCCGACACATCCGTAAACACCGACATCGCCCGCGAATAGTCCGGCGTCCCGTCCTCCGTCGGCACCGTCCAATGCAGGATCGCCGACACCACCTGCCCGTCGTCGCGATGAAACACCACGTCATGCACCAACTGCGTGCGCCCCGCCCAAAGCGCCTCCAGCTCCGCCGCGAACACCACCCGAAAATCATCCGCGAACCGCGCTATCCCCGCCCGCACCGCCGCCAGATCCGGCAAGCCCGAAAGCATCAACGTCGCGCGGTTCACCGCCACCACCTCCAACTTCGCGAACAACTCCCGCACCCCCTCCGGATGCGCCTCCAGATAAGCTCCTATATCCCGCACCCCCTCCGCCCTCCGCTCGGCCAACCACACCCGCGGAGCCCGCATGTCCGTCACCAACAAAGCCACCGGCGCGTGATCGAACAAAAACTGCAGGCGCGACGCCGACAGCACGAAATCCCTCTCCCGCTTCCTATACCGCCCGCTCAACAACAAATAAGTGCAAAACCCCACCAACCCGCCCCCCACCACCAAACCCGGCCACTCCTCCAGCAACGCCGTCGGCGACCACTCCGCCGCCGCGCTCGCCACCAAGGGCGCGCCCATCGCCGCCACCACCGAAACCCGCAGAACCCCCTTCATTAGCAATGAACAAAAATTGGACATATATTTTTCAAAACCTCCGCACATCGCGCACCAAGGACCAGACCTAAGTTTCCCGATGCGCAGGAACACCCAAACAGAACGAAAACTCCCGCCCCGCCCCGCGCGCCGCCCCTGCCCGATCACCCCTTGGATGCAGCCCCCCGCGCCACCTTCATCCCCTTGCGATTCTTTGCGCTGCTTCCCGTCAAAAAACTAAACGCTCACGGAGCCTGGCCCAAGCCACCGCGCCAAAGTCGCCGCATCCCGCAAAAACGCCTCCGGCGCGTCCCCCTGCACAAACTCCAACAACGCAAACCGCTCCCCCGGCAACGCCTTCAACACCGCCAAAAACTCCGCCCACCGCGCCTCCCCCTCCGCCAACGCATGTCGCTCCGCCCCCGTCGGCCACCAGTGAAACACATGCACATTGCCCACCCGCGGAGCCACCGCCCGCAGCCCCGCCACGCACTCCGAAGTCTCCTCCCCGTTATGCGGCTGCCAGCAGGTTAACAGACTCGCCCGATTCACCTCCGCCAACAGCCGCCTCGCCGACTCGTTCGTATCCGTCAACGTCCCGCCGTGAAACTCCGTCGAGACCGTCACCCCCGCCCGCGCCGCCAACTCCGCGATGCGCCGCAGATCCTCGATCACGACCTCCCTCCCCTTCTCGTCCACCTCCGCCGAACCCTTGACCCCCGGCCACACCCGGACCGTCGGCGCGCCCAGCTCCAACGCCGAATCCAGCACCTGCTCAAACCGCAACCCGTTCGCCTCGCTCCACCCCGCCCGATAATAACTCCCATACGCCGCCACCCTCAACCCCGCCTCCTCGGTCATCGCCCGCACTTCGCGCGCCACCCCCGAATTCCCATGCGGCACATGGATGTCCCCGCCCCACTCGATCCCGCTCAACCCCGCCTTCCGCACCAAGCCCACGATCTCCAAGGGCGAAAGTTTGCGAAACGTGACCGAGACCAGACCGGGATAAATCATGCCCGCCAACCAAACGCCCCCCGCCCCGCCCGACAAGTCCGCCCTTCCCCCGCCTGCATCCGTTCGATCCCCCGCGCCCGCAACTTTATCCGCGCCGTCCCTTGAACTGACCGCCGCCAACCCTTTTGTTGCACCGCTTATGTCTCTTGAACGCGCCGGACAACGTTGCCTCAGCGAACGCGAACCCGAACTGGGCCTCGGCCTCGTCGCGGAAATCGACCGCCACCGCGTCACGGTCGAATTCCCCGCCACCCGCGAAAAACGCATCTACTCGCGCGGCACCGCCGTGCTCAAACGCGTGCAGTTCGCCGCCGGCGAGTCCGTCGCCACCCGCCTCGGCGAGAAGTTCGTCGTCACCGCCGTCGAGGACGACGCAGGCCTGCGCGTTTATGTCGGCCCCGCCGGCCAGCGCGTGCGCGAGGACGTCATCTCCGACATCACCAGCGTCGCCTCCCCCGCCGAGCGCCTGCTCGCCGGCCAGGCCGAGCCCTCCGAGGTCTTCGCCCTGCGCCTGCGCGCCCTCCGCGCCCAGTCCGCCTTCCGCTCCTCCGACGTGCGCGGCTACCTCGGCGGTCGCATCGACCTCATCCCGCACCAGTTCTACATCCTCGACTCCGTATCCAAACGCCAACTACCGCGCGTCCTCCTCGCCGACGAGGTCGGCCTGGGCAAAACCATCGAGGCCTGCCTCATCCTCCAGCGCCTGCTCGCCACCGGCCGCGTCAAACGCGCCCTCGTGCTCGTGCCCGAGTCGCTCGTCCACCAGTGGTTCGTCGAGCTCCTGCGCCGCTTTAATCTCTGGTTCACCATTTTCGACGAGCCGCGCTGCGCCGATCTCGAGGCCAGCGATCCGGGCAAAAACCCGTTCCTCTCCACCCAGCTCGGCCTCGCCAGCGTCACCTTCCTCACCGCGCTCGAAAACCGCCGCGACCAGCTCGTCGAGGCCGGCTGGGATCTCGTCATCGTGGACGAGGCCCATCACCTCAACTGGACCCCCGAGGCCGCCGGCGAGGACTACCAGCTCGTCGAGCGCCTCGCCCGCAAGGCCTCCGGTCTGCTCCTCCTCACCGCCACGCCCACGCAGCTCGGCCTCGCCGGCCACTTCGCCCGCCTGCGCCTGCTCGATCCCCATCGCTACGACGACTACGCGAGCTTCGTCGAGGAGGCCGCCGACTACGGCAAGGTCGCCGCCGTCGCCGAAAAAATCATCGAGGCCAAACCCCTCGCCGCGTCCGACCGCGCCGCCTTGCGCGACCTCTTCGACCGCGACGAAGACAACCTCTCCAAGCACCTCGACGCCCTCGACGCCGGCCAGCCCGGCGCGCGCGACGCCCTGCTCCGCACGCTGCTCGACCAGCACGGCACCGGCCGCGTCGTGTTCCGCAACACCCGCGCCGCCATGACCGGCTTCCCCAAGCGCCAATACAACCCAGCCTCCATCCCCGACGCCACGCCCACCCTGCTCGCCCGCGTCGCCCGCGAGATCGCCGCCGAGGAATCCGGCGACATCGCCTCCCTGCGCTACGCCTACAAAGACGACCCGCGCATCGACTGGCTGGTCGAGTTCCTCAACAAAATCGCTCCCGCCAAGGTCCTCCTCATCTGCCGCTCCGAGCGCAAGGTCCTCGCCCTCGAGGCCGCACTCAAGGACCGCGTTAACATCAAGCTTGGCCTCTTTCACGAAGGCCTCCCGCTCGTCGCCCGCGACCGCCAGGCCGCCTGGTTCGCCGACCCCGAGGGCGCGCGCCTGCTGCTCTGCTCCGAGATCGGCAGCGAGGGCCGCAACTTCCAGTTCGCCCACCACCTCGTGCTCTTCGACCTGCCGCTCAACCCCGGCCTCGTCGAGCAACGCATCGGCCGCCTCGACCGCATCGGCCAGACCGAGACCATCCGCATCCACGTGCCCGTGCTCGCCGGCGGCCCCGACGAAGCCGTCGCCGAGTGGTATCACCGCGGCCTCGATTCCTTCGAGGCCCCGCTCCACGGCGGCAACGACTACGCCGACGCCTTCCGCGAACGCCTGCTCGACCTCGCCACCGCCAACAAACCCAACCGCAAAAAACTCGAGTCCCTCGTCGCCGAAACCATCGCCTTCCGCGCCGAGTTGCAGACCAAACTCAAACAAGGCCGCGACCGCCTGCTCGAACTCAACTCCTTCGACCGCGAGGCCGCCCGCGCCGTGCTCGACCGCGTGCGCGCCGCCGACGCCGATCCCGCCCCGCGCAAAATCCTCGCCGACCTGCTCGACCACTACGGCGTGCGCGTGAAGGACGAGGAAAGCGGCGACCTCCACCTCGACGCCGCGCACGCCTACGTCGAAGGCTTCCCCGCCATCCCGCGCGACGGCCTGCTCGCCACCTGGGATCGCCGCCGCGCCATCGCCCGCGAAGACATGGCCTTCCTCTCCGCCGATCATCCCCTGCTCCGCGATACCCTCGACCTGCTCGTCTCCTCGTCCACCGGCACCACCGCCTTCTGCACCCTCGAAGCCGACAAACCCAACCTCCTGCTCGAAGCCGTCTTCGTTTTGGAAACCGTCGCCGACGCGCGCTGGCACGTGGACCAGTTTCTCGCTCCCACTCCCGTGCGCGTGCTCGTGGACATCCACGGCCAGGACCGCACCGCCGACACCGATTACACCCGCCTCGACGACGACGTGGACGACGCACCGCTCCCGCGCTTCCTCGAACGCCCCGGCTTCAACGGCACCCTTTTAAAAAACCTCGTCGAGGCCGCGACCGAGCGCGCGACCAAGGCCTCGACCGCGCTCAAGCAAAGCGCCCGCGAACGCGCCGCCGCCTCGCTCACGGCGGATCTGCAACGCCTGGTCGATCTCTCCAAGCTCAACGACCACGTGCGCCCCGAGGAGATCGAGCTCGCGAAGAAACAGGTGCTCCACGTGCGCACCGCCATCGAACAAGCCCGCCTCCGCCTCGACAGCCTCCGCCTCATCGTCGAAGGCGTGAGCCTCGATTAAAAAATTCACCGCAGAATACGCAGAGAACGCAGATACCAAACCCCGGCGGCGTCACCCAAGGCTCGGTATCTGCGCCCATCTGCGTAATCTGCGGTTAAAAATCCGTCTTTTTATTCATGTCCACACCCGCCCCCGCCTGCCCGGTCTGCACCCTCGAAGACGTGCTCTCGCACCCCGACCACTGGGAGTGCGCCACCTGCGGCCACGAGTGGCCCAAGGCCGAAACTCCCGACGCCCCGCGCATCGTGAAAGACGCCCACGGCAACATGCTGGCCGACGGCGACAGCATCACGACGATCAAGGACCTCAAACTCGGCGGCGCCCAAGTCCTCAAAGCCGGTTCGAAGGCCAAAAACATCCGCCTCGTGGACGGCGACCACGAGCTCGACTGCAAGATCGACGGCACCGCCATCATGCTCAAAGCCTGCTTCGTCAAAAAAGCCTGAGCCCCGGGCAACGACCGCGCCCTCGCTCGCCAACCTTGCGCCACCCGCAACTTTTTCAGTTCTCTTACCCCACCCGCTCGCCCCCCCCCCGCACCCCGGCATCACCCGCGCCCCGTTCTCATCCCCGACGCCCCGCCCCTTTCCATCCCGCCGCCCCCATGTCCCTTCACGTCAAACACGCCCTCATCACCGCCGCCGGTGCCGACGAACGCCGGCTCCCCCTGCAAAACCTCACCGACCGCCACGGCGACTGGAAACCCGTCGTCGTCATCCAGATCGACGAGATGCTCGCCGCCGGCATCGAGCGCGTGGGCGTCATCATCCGCCCCGCCGATCACGCCGCCTACGAGACCGTGCTCGCCCCCTACGGCCAGCGCGTCGCCCTCGTGGAGCAAGCCGAGCCGCGCGGCTACGGCCACGCCGTCCTCTGCGGCCGCGATTTCGTCGGCCGGCACCCCTTTCTCCTCCAAGTCAGCGACCACCTCTACGTCGGCGGCGGCGACTCCAGCTGCACCCGCCAACTCCTCGAATTCGCCCGCTCCGAAGGCTGCGCCCTCTCCGCCGTCCAGCCCACCCCCGAGAGTCAGCTCTGCCACTACGGCACCATCGCCGGCACCCTCGTCTCCGGCCGCCGCGACCTCTACCAAATCGAAAACGTCATCGAAAAACCCACCCCCACCGTCGCCGAGCAGACCTGCGCCGTCCCCGGCCTCCGCCTCGGCCACTACCTCTGCTTCTTCGGCATGCACGTGCTCACCCCCGCCGTCTTCGCCCTGCTTGAAGCCCAACTCGCCGCCGCGCCCGACTCCCGCCTCGGCCTCTCCCCCGCCCTCGCCACCCTCGCCACCCGCGAAAAATATCTCGCCGCCCGCCTCGCCGGTCGCCGCGCCGACCTCGAAGCCCGCCTCGGCGTCTTCCGCGCCCAGCTCGCCCTCGGCCTCCACGGCCCCTCCCGCGATGCCATCCTCGCCCTCCTCGCCGAGGAACTCGCCCTCGACGCCTCCCTCCGCAAGTAACCGACCGGAAAAGGAACCGCCAAATTCCGCTAAACCTCGCTAAACAAACCCCCGATCTTCCTCCGGTCCTCCGCTCCTCTTCCCCGCTCCGATTTAGCGTCTTTTAGCGAGATTTGGCGGTTCTTCCTCCGTTCCCGCCGCTCCCCCTCCGCTCCTCCGCATTAGTGTCCATTAGTGTCCATTAGTGGTTAAAAAACCGCCCGCACCATGTCCCCCGTTCTCCTCACCCTCGTCGAAGGCCGCCCGCACCCCGACCACACCTTCGACTCCCTCTGCCGCGCCGCCGATCTCTCGCGCCTCGAATCCCACGCCGCGCAACTCGAGGACTTCCGCCGCTCCACCCCCAACTTCTACCACGGCGTCCGCGCCGTCTTCTTTCTCGCCGCCCTCCACCGCTACTACCTGCCACCTCACTACCCCGCCACCGACGGCGGCCTCGTCCCCTACGCCGGCCATAAACTCGCCCTCGCCCGCCGCTTCGAGGAAGCCCTCGCCGTCTATCACGCCCACCGCCGCGACCACGGCCCCGGCGACGCCCTCTCCAGCGCCTTCGCCGCCGCCTACCACGGCCTAGCCTTCAAAACCCTCGCCGCCCAGGTCCAGAAAACCGTCCGCCTCGTGCGCGGCAACCAATGGCTCTTCCGCATGGGCCACCCGCTCGACTACCCCCTGCGCCTCCGCCCCGAACTCCTCGCCCGCGACCCCGCCTCCCCCGACTCCCCCTACCCCGTCCTCGCCGAGGAGACCGCCGTCCGCCTCGACCTCTCCCACGCCGCCTGGAGCGACATCTTTTTCCTCGGCATGGACTACCCCGAGGGAGCCCAGGTGCTCAACCTCTCCGTCAACCTCGGCGTCCACGGCCGCGACGACGCCCCCCGTCCGCCCGTCTGCGCCTTCCTCCGCGTCATCGACGAACCCGTCCTCCGCCTCGTCTCCGTGGACCTCGGCGTCTCCGCCGATCTCACCGACCTCGCCGACGTCTTCGACTTCGCCAAAGACTACCTCGGCCTCCTCAAGGCCGCCGTCATCGCCTCCGGCCTCGTTCCCTCCGGCCTCGAAGGCTCCGGCCACCCCCTCTCCGCCCTGCTCGCCACCCTCGTCGGCCCCGGTCGAGGCCTCGAACTCGTTTCCCAAGTCCGCGACATCCCCAAAGGCTCCCGCCTCGCCGTCTCCACCAACCTCCTCGGCTGCCTCATCGCCCTCCTCATGCGCGCCACCGGCCAGACCGCCCTCCTCGCCGGCGGCCTCTCCGAGGACGAACGCCGCACCATCGCCAGCCGCGCCATCCTCGGCGAATGGCTCGGCGGCTCCGGCGGCGGTTGGCAAGATTCCGGCGGCGTCTGGCCCGGCATCAAATTCATCCGCGGCGAGGTCGCCGAACCCGGCGACTCCGAACACGGAGTCTCCCGCGGCCGCCTCCTCCCCCGCCACCAACTGCTCGGCCCCGACCTCGTCTCGCCCGATACCCGCCGCCTCCTCCGCGAAAGCCTCGTCCTCGTCCACGGCGGCATGTCCCAAAACGTCGGCCCCATCCTCGAGATGGTCACGGAAAAATACCTCCTCGGCCTCCCCGCCGAGACCGCCGCCCGCGCCGAAGCCCAGACCATCCTCGCCGACCTCGTCGGCTCCCTCCGCAACGGCGACGTCCAGCGCGTCGCCGAACTCACCACCCGCAACTTCTTCGGCCCCCTCCAAACCATCATCCCCTGGGCCTCCAACGCCTACACCGAACGCCTCGTCGCCGAAGCCCGCTCCGAACTCGGCGACGCCTTCCGCGGCTTCGTCATGCTCGGCGGCATGTCCGGCGGCGGCATGGGCTTCTGGGTGGACCCCGCCCGCCGCCACGAAGCCGTCCCGCGCATCCTCGCCCTCATGCGCCGCACCAAACGCGCGCTCGAACACGCCCTGCCCTTCGCCATGGACCCCGTCGTCTATGACTTCGAGCTCAACGAAAACGGCTCCACCGCCCACCTCCGCGCCGGCCCCGCCGCCGCCATGCTCTCCCCCGAATACTACCTCATGATGGTCCCCCGCTGGCTGCGCCAGGACCCCCGCACCCTCCGCCCCGAAACCCGCTCCGAACTCGATCGCTTCGCCGCCCATCAACTCCTCGCCGGCGCCCGCCCCCTCGTCGAACCCCTCGTCTCCCGTATCTTCCCCCCCGCCCCCGGCGCGAAAACCACCGACGGCTCCGCCACCCCCCGCTCCCTCCGCGAACTCCTCGCCGCACAGGGCTTCGACCCCGTGCAACACGAGCGCATCCGCGACGACCTCCGCACCGGTCGCATCGGCCTCGCGCAAAACCGCCTGCCCGCCTCCGCCACCGTGCAAGACGTCCGCCCCGGCGACGTCTTCCCCCTCGAATCCGCCGCCCCCGACCCCGAATCCCTCCGCCTCGGCCGCGCCGCCCTCGCCGAGGGCCGCGTCGCCGTCGTCACCCTCGCCGCCGGCGCCGGCAGCCGCTGGACCCAGGGCGCCGGCACCGTCAAAGCCCTCCACCCCTTCGCCAAGCTCGACGGCCGCCACCGCAGCTTCCTCGAAACCCACCTCGCCAAAACCCGCGCCGCCGCCCGCGACCACGGCGCGCCCCCGCCCCACCTCTTCACCACCAGCCACCTCACCCACCAGGCCACCGCCGCCTTCATCGACTCGCCCGCCTTCGACTCCGGCCCCGCCGACCTTCGCCCCCTCCTCTCCCCCGGCCGCTCCATCGGCCTCCGCTTCGTGCCCACCGTGCGCGACCTTCGCTTCTCCTTCGAGGAAGTCGCCCACCAACAACTCGACCCCCAAAAAGAGAAAATGCGCCGCAGCGTGCAAAAAGCCCTCCTCGACTGGGCCGCCGCCACCGGCGAGGCCGCCGACTACACCGACAACCTCCCCAACCAGTGCATCCACCCCGTCGGCCACTGGTATGAACTCGCCAACCTCCTCCTCAACGGCGTCCTGCGCGACCTCCTCGCCGCCCGCCCCGCCCTCGAGACCCTCCTCCTTCACAACATCGACACCCTCGGCGCCTCGCTCGATCCCGCCATCCTCGGCCACCACCTCCGCTCCGGCGCCCCCCTCACCTTCGAGGTCGTTCGCCGCCGCATCGAAGACCGCGGCGGCGGCCTCGCCCGCATCAACGGCCAGCTCCGCCTCGTCGAAGGCCTCGCCCTCCCGCGCGACGAGGACGAATTCGCCCTCACCTTCTACAACACCGCCACCTGCTGGATAAAAATCGACGCCCTCCTCGCCCTCTTCGACCTCGACCGCGCCGCCCTCTCCGACGACGCCCGCGTGCTCGCCGGCGTCCGCCGCCTCGCCGCCCGCATGCCCACCTACGTCACCCTCAAAGAGGTCAAGAAACGCTGGGGCAACGGCCAGGAAGACGTCTTCCCCGTCGCGCAGTTCGAGAAACTCTGGGGCGACATGAGCGCCCTGCCCGAGGCCGCCGCCGCCTTCGTATCCGTTCCCCGGATACGCGGACAGCAATTGAAGGACCAGGCCCAGCTCGACGGCTGGCTTCGCGACGGCTCCGCCTCCGCCATCGAGCGCCACTGCGCCTTCCCCCGCCCGGCCGGCGGGGAATGATACCGATCACCGCTCGCGGTTGGACTTTTGGAGGGACCGGCTCCGTCCGCTCCTTCGCGCTCCCGCCATGCAGCATACCCAGCCGGTGCCTGGTTCAAATCACTCCCGGGCAACCGCCTCGCGAGCCCAGACCTTGAACGCCCGCAACCGGTCCGGCGTGCCCAGAACCAGCAACTCGTCCCCCCCGCAAAGGCACTCGTCCGCGCCGGGATTGAGGATGCGCTGCGAGCCGCGACGTATGCCCGCGACCTGCACCCCGTGCTTCGCCGAAGGCGCGATCTCCAGCAAAGTCGCGCCCGTCGCGCGACCGCCCGCCGGCAGCGTCACCGTCTCCAAACCCACCACGTCAAAGTCCGATGCGTCCGCCGCCGCCACCGCGCCCGTGGCCGCCTTCGCCGCCGCCGTCTGCTCCGGCGTGCCCAAAAACAAAACCTTGTCGCGCGGGAACAGCGCCTCCCCCGGTCCGGGCAGCGCGATCATGCAACCCTGCCGCTCGATGCCCACCACCGTGCAGCCGAAACGCTGCCGCAATCCGAGCTGCGCAAGCGTCCGCCCCGAGCACTCCGCCAAATCCGGTATCACACAATCGGATACACCCAGCGCCCACTCCTCGTGCTTCGAGCCCGCCCAAGGCGCCGAGGTCGCGTTCATCCGCGCCGGCGAGCCGTCGCCCAACACATCCTGCAACCCCACCTCCAGCTCGCTGTGCCAGTAAACCAGCTTCCGCCGCAGCAGCACGAACGCCGCCAGCACCACCAACCCGCTGCCCAGCAGCGTCCAACCCGCCGAACCCGCCGGCGCGAAAGAAGCCACCCACACCACCATAAGCACCGTCGCCAACAAGCGGATGCCATTCGCGATCAAGCCCCGCATCCGTTCCTGCACCCCCGCCGGCCGCCCTTGGGTCGAGAACTCCGCGATGATCAGCGCGAGCGCGCCCACGTTTCGCCACACCGCGAACAAAGGCACCAACGCCAGCGCGATCAGCACGAACCAAAACAACATGCGCGGCCCCTCCGGTATCAACCAGTCCGCCCCCAGCCACCCCACCAGCGCGGCCTCCATCGGCTCGGCAAACACCAGCAAACCCGCGACGAAAAGCAGCTCCACCCCGATCTGGATCACGCGCTTTCGACTCAGCCGCCAAAGCAGATTGCCCGCGCGCTTCTCGCTCAGCCGCTCCAGCCATTCCTGGTAGGACTCCAGCATCGTCACCACCCAGCGCGGCCGGCGCCGCGTCAACCAGCCCGCGATCACGTCGGATTTGCGCGCCATCAACGGCGCCGTCAGCGAAGTCGTCAGCGACAGCCCCACCGCGATCGGATAATACACCGGCGGCACCAACGCCGCCGCCACCCCCAGCTGCGCGATTATAAACGAAAACTCCCCGATCGGCGTCGCCACCATGCCCGCGCGCAACGCATCGCGATGCGGCGTCCCGATCAGCGTGAGTCCCGTCGAAATCGCCACCACCCTCACCACCAGCGTGAACGCCGTCAGCGCCAGGATTATCCACCAGGCCTCGCCCAGCATCCCCACGTCGATCTGCAATCCGATCGCCACGAAAAACACCGCGCTGAACACATCGCGCATGCCCTCGAAGATACGCTCCACCGAGTGCCGGTGCGGCGTCTCCGCCACGATGCACCCCAGCAAAAACGCCCCCAGCGCCAACGAGTAGCCGGCGCGAAAAGCCACCACCGCCAGGCCAAACAACAACGCCGCGGTGGCGATGGTTTGCAGCTCCTCGTCCGCCTTCACGCTCAGCTTCCGCAGCAACCACGGCACGATCAACAACCCCATCACCCCCGCAAACACCACAAACGCCCCGAAGCCCCCCAACGTCGCCCCCAGATCCGCCCCGCCCGACGCCGCCTCGACCCCGCCCATCCCCATCACCACCAGCGAGTTCAGCACCGTCAACATCACCACCGCCACCACGTCCTCCAGCACCGTCACCCCCATCGCCAGTTGCCCCGCCCGATCATGCCCCTGCCCCGTTTCATGCAACACCTTCCCGATGATCGCCGACGACGACACCATCAACATCGCCGCGAGAAAAAGCGTCTCCGTGCCGTCCAACCCCGCCGCCACCCCCAGCGCGCGAGTCGCATAGTAGGTCAGCACCGCGCCCAGGCCCACCGCCAGCAACAACCCCGCCCCCAGCCGCTGCAAGCGCCGCAGGCTCAACCGCAGGCCGATGGAAAACATCAGGAACACCAGCCCCACCTGCGCCGCCGTCGCGATGCTCGCCTCGTCCGACACCAACTTGAACGGCGGCGTGTAAGGCCCCACCACCATGCCCGCCACCAGATAACCCACCACCGCCGACAGCCCCAGCCGCTGGCAAAACCAACCCAACGTGGCCGCCGCCGCCAGGATGATGGCAAGGTCTTGGATGAAATCGGCGCCGGACATATTTTTAAAGTGTGCAGAGGGGAAACGCGACCCCGCCCCGGAGTCGAGCCCCCAGCCGCAAAATCGCCGCGGCATCCCCCCGGAAAGCGCCACGCGCTCCCCGCCCGCCGTTTCGAAACACGGGACCGGACACCCCGTCCCGCTTCAACGCGGCCACAACCCCACTCGACACACCCCGGAGCGTGTCGTCGCGAGGTGATGACCCATGACAAGGCGCAACGGAATGGGACGGCGGCCAAACAGGAAGCGGCTCGCCTCGCATCAACCTGAACGCTTGCACAACGAGGTGAAAGCTCTCTCGGCTCCTCGTCCCGCTCCCCGCCCACCTTCGCTCCCCTCCCCATGAACACCTACCGCATCCCCCGCACCGATCTCACCGTTTCCCGCCTCGCCTACGGCTGCATGAAAATCGGCGGCGCCTGGGATCACGCTCCCATCTCCGCCGAAACCGAAAAATCCGCCCGCGCCGCCGTCGAGGCCGCGCTCGAAGGCGGCATCAACCTCTTCGACCACGCCGACATCTACACCTTCGGCAAATCCGAGTCCGTCTTCGGCCGTATCCTCTCCACGGATACAACCCTGCGCGACCGCGTCGTCCTCCAGTCCAAGGTCGGCATCCGCCTCCCCCACGACGCCTGCCTCGGCGGCGAACCCCCGCGCTACGACTTCTCCCGCGCCCACATCGTCCGCTCCACCGAGGCCATCCTCGGCCGCCTCGGCGTTTCCCACCTCGACATCCTGCTCCTCCACCGCCCCGACCCCCTCGTCGAACCCGCCGAGGTCGCCGCCGCCTTCGACGAGTTGCACGCCTCCGGCAAGGTCCGCCACTTCGGCGTCAGCAACCACACCCCCGCCCAAATCGAACTCCTCAAGCGCGACGTCCGCCAACCCCTCGTCGTCAACCAGCTCGAATTCTCCCTCGCCCAGCCCGCCCTCCTCGTCGAGGGCTTCCTCGCCAACCGCGCCGGCTCCGTCGCCGAGGCCGCCCTCGCCTCCGGCACCCTCGACTACTGCCGCCTCAACGACATCCTCGTCCAGGCCTGGTCGCCCGTCGGCGGCGGCAAACTCCTCGCCGCCGATCACCCCGCCTCCCCGCTCATCGCCAAACTCGCCGCCCAGCAATCCACCACCCCCGAGGCCATCCTTCTCGCCTGGATTCTCCGCCACCCCGCCGGCATCCAGCCCGTCATCGGCACCACCAAAGCAGACCGCATCCGCGCCGGCGCCCAGGCCGACTCCCTCACCCTCACCCGCGAAGAATGGTATGCCCTCCTCGCCGCCGCCCGCGGCAAAAACGTGCCCTGATCCAACCCGCCGCTCCGCCTCCGCCCTCGACGCAGCGCCCTTACATCCAAAGCATCAAAGCCACGCGCTTTCCCACGCGGCGCCCGCCAA
This sequence comes from Opitutaceae bacterium, assembly GCA_036770725.1. Taxonomy (GTDB): domain Bacteria; phylum Verrucomicrobiota; class Verrucomicrobiia; order Opitutales; family Opitutaceae; genus IMCC26134_A. The sequence continues at coordinate 879 of DAIPIP010000010.1, read as the reverse complement.
AGGCGCGCGGCGGCTCGCAAGGTGCTGCTCCCCGGCATCCACCTTTTCGCCATGCCCGCCTTAGCCCAGCAGACGCTCGCCGTCCAACTCTCCCACTTTCACCTCCAAATCGCCCTCCTCGAAGGCGGCCGCCTCGGGCACTACTCCGAGCTGGCCCTCGAACCCCCCGCCACCCTGCCCGCCCGGCTCCAAGCCCTCCTCGGTGACGACGCCCCCGTCCCCCTCGCCCGCGCCTCCGCCACCCTCGCCCCCCGCCTCCTGCACTTCGATTCCGCCCGCCGCACCCTCCGCGCCGACATCAGCCCCGAAGCCCTCCGGACCGCCCGCCAAACTCTCGCCACCTAGGACCTCGCCCCCGCCGAATACACCGACGCCACCCTCGGCCTCGTCGAAGCCATCGCCCGCTCCCGCCCCGCCGCCCCCGTGCTCGTCTGGGACCTCGGCCCCGCCGATTCCCGCCTCATCCTCGTGGATGCCCAGGGCCCCCGCTCCCTCGTCCCCTGCCCCCTCTCCCTCGACCACGTGCTCGAGGTCGTGCAAACCGAGCTCAACCTCCGCTTTCGCGGTGCCGCCGCCCGCCTCTTCGCCAGCGGCACCTACGATTACGACGAGTCCGGGCCCAAAATAGCCGCCCAACTCGCCCCCCGCCTCCAGCGCCTCCTTCCCGAACTTCACGCCCGCCCCGCCGCCTTCTGCATCGCCGGCCTCGGCCGCGATCAAACCTGGTTCACCCTCGCCCTCTGCGACGCCCTCCACCTCCAGTCCTGGTCCCCCACCTGGGCCGAACTCGGTCAAACTCTTCAACTTGAACCCGGCTCCCTCGCCACCGACCCCGTCGGCCCCGCCTCCGCCGCAGGCCTGCTGCTCCTCGCCTCCACC
>DAIPIP010000318.1:0-1608 GCA_036770725.1 Opitutaceae bacterium | reverse complement strand
CAAAGTAAACGCTGGCGCGCCAACCTAAAGTATCAAAGCAATGCGTAACTAGTATAAAGTATGATACGTCCTGGTCATTCCCTGACCTGATTACGTTTACGCTCCGGTCTAATCGCACCTATAAATCAAACGTCGTTCAGTCGGCGTTTCAGCTATGTTACCCCCTTTGCGCCTAGACGCCCCGAGTCGGCCCGCCCGACTGGGCACCCGATATGGCCTGTTCCTGCTCCTGCCAGGTTCGGTTCTCCTGTCGGCGATGTCGCTCCGCGCCCAGACCGACGACCCCATCGGCTTCGAATCGAAAATCCGCCCCCTCCTCAAAAAACGCTGCTACCAGTGCCACGGCGACGGCGAGACCAAGGGCGGCATTGATTTTTCCTCCCCCCTGACCACCACCGCCGTGCTTAAATACGGCGACCGCTGGATCCAAGTCCGCGACGCCGTGGACTTCGGCGACATGCCCCCCAAGCCCAAGGAAACCGGCTGGTCCGATGAAGCGCGCGACACCCTCCTCGCTTGGATCGCATCCACCATCGAAAACCCCGACCCCGACAACCCCCTTTTCAAAACCCCGGCCCTCCATTCCTGCGCCAACTCAACATCACCGAATACACCCGCACCATCCGCGACCTCCTCGGCATCACCGTCAACGTCTCCGAAATCACCGGCATCTACCCCGACCCACCCGTCACCGGCTTCTCCACCTACGCCCAAGGACTCACCCTCGACACCGTTCAATTCGAGAAATTTTTCCGCGCCTCCCAGATCGTCATGGGCCAACTCTTCTCCGACGAAACTCAACCCTGGGCCGAGGCCCCCGACCGCGACGCCCGCCTCGCCGAAGCCACCGCCGCCCGCGCCGCCCTCTTCGCCCCTGGCGCCGGCCAGCCCCCCCGACTCGCCGCGCGCAACATCCTCATCACCCTCGTTCGCCGCGCCTATCGCCGCCCCGTCCAACTCCGCGAAATCGCCCGCTTCAAAAACCTCTTCCAAGCCTCCCTCTCCTCCGGCGATTCGCCCTCCATCGCCCTGCGCAAAGCCATGATGCCCATCCTGGTTTCCCCCAGCTTCATCTACCGCTTCGAGTTCAACCTCGAAAAAATCCCGCCCGGCGCCACCTCGCACCCCATCAACCACCACGAACTCGCCGTCCGCCTCTCCTACTTCCTCTGGTCGTCCATGCCCGACGACACTCTCTACCGCCTCGCCTCCTCCGGCGAACTCGCCGACCCCGTCATCTACCGCGAACAAGTCCTCCGCATGCTCCGGGACCCCCGCGCCTCCGCCCTCTCCGAAATCTTCGCCAGCGAGTGGACCCACCTCGCCAGACTCAAGGAGGCCCTCCCCAGCCCACAGCTGTATCCAGAATTCAACGACGAGCTGAAGGCCTCCATGCACCGCGAGGTCATCGCCTTCTTCGACGACCTCCGCCTCGCCAACCGCAGCATCATCAACCTCATCGACAGCGACTACGTCTTTGTGGATCAACTCGTCGACACCGAAGCCGTCTCGTTCTCCCGCGCGTTTTGTCAAAAACCCCGTCTGCATGCCCTCGCGCTGCAGATTCATGACCGGCGTTTACCCGCACACCTGGGGCAAACGTATCTT
>DAIPIP010000144.1:0-7403 GCA_036770725.1 Opitutaceae bacterium | reverse complement strand
GCGCCGCGCAGATGCGCCAGCTCGGCCCCAAACACTCCGCTCGCGCCCTCGCCAAAGCCCACGGCGTCCCCCTCCTCCCCGGCACCGACCTGCTCCCCGACCTCGAAACCGCGAAACGCGAAGCCACCCGCATCGGCTACCCCGTCATGCTCAAAAGCACCGGCGGCGGCGGCGGCATCGGCATGTCCCTCATCCGCAAACCCACCGAACTCGCCCCCGCCTTCGACTCCGTCGTCCGCCTCGCCAAAAACAATTTCAAAGACGGCGGCGTCTTCCTCGAAAAATTCGTCGAGCACGCGCGCCACATCGAGGTCCAGATCCTCGGCGACTCCCACGGCCACGTCGTCGCCCTCGGCGAACGCGACTGCTCCGTCCAACGCCGCAACCAAAAGGTCGTCGAAGAAACCCCCGCCCCCGGCCTCACCCCCGCCCAACGCACCGAACTCCTCGCCTGCGCCGCCCGCCTCGGCACCGCCGCCGGCTACACCAACGCCGGCACGGTCGAGTTCGTTTACGACAACGCCACCGGCCATTTCTACTTCCTCGAGGTCAACACCCGCCTCCAAGTCGAACACGGCGTCACCGAAGAAGTCACCGGCGTGGACCTCGTCGAATGGATGATCCAGTCCGCCGCTGGCACCCTCGACCTCCGCGCCTACACGCCTGTCTCCACCGGCGCGTCCATCCAGGTCCGCCTCTACGCCGAAGACGCCGGCAAAAACTTCCAACCCGCCGCCGGCACCCTCACCGACGTCCACTTTCCCGCCTCCGCCCGCATCGAGACTTGGGTCGAAACCGGCAGCGAAGTCTCCGCCTTCTACGACCCGATGATTGCCAAAATCATCGTCCGCGGCACCGACCGCGCCGACGCCCTCGCCCGCCTTGAAGCCGCCCTCGCCGACACCCGCGTCCACGGCCTCGAAAACAACCTCCCCTACCTCCGCCAAATCATCGCCAGCGAAGGCTTCCGCGCCGGCTCCGTCACCACCTCCTACCTCTCGCGCCTCCCCTTCGTCCCCTCCACCATCGAGGTCCTCGAAGGCGGCACCCAAACCACCGTCCAAGATTATCCCGGCCGCATCGGTTACTGGGATGTCGGCGTCCCGCCCTCCGGCCCGATGGACAACCTGTCCTTCCGCCTCGCCAACCGCCTCGTCGGCAACCCCGACACCGCCGCCGCCCTGGAGATCACCGTCAACGGCCCCACCCTCCGCTTCAACACGTCCGCCGTCGTCGCCCTCACCGGCGCAACGATGCCGGCCACCCTCGACTCCCGCTCCGTCTCTTTTCACCGCGCGTTCCGTATCCGCGCCGGCCAGACACTCCGCATCGGCTCCGTATCCGCCGCCGGACTACGCGCCTACCTCTCGATCCGCCACGGCCTCGACGTGCCCGACTACCTCGGCAGCAAGTCCACCTTCACCCTCGGCCTCTTTGGCGGCCACTCCGGCCGCGCCCTCCGCACCGGCGACGTCCTCCGGGTAAAAAGTAGCGCAGGCTTCCAGCCTGCCTCCGAAAAACTCCTCCGCCTCCCCTCCTCTATCCAGCCGCCCCTAACCCACACCTGGACTATCGGCGTCCTCTACGGCCCCCACGGCGCCCCCGATTTTTTCACCGAAAACGACATCTCCGTTCTCCTCACCTCCGCTTACGAGGTTCACTACAACTCCGCCCGCACCGGAGTCCGCCTCATCGGACCCAAACCCGAGTGGGCCCGCCGCGACGGCGGCGAGGCCGGCCTGCACCCCTCCAACATCCACGACAACGCCTACGCCATCGGCGCCGTCGATTTCACCGGCGACATGCCCATCATCCTCGGCCCCGACGGCCCCAGTTGCGGCGGCTTCGTCTGCCCCTTCACGATCGTGCAAGCCGAGCTCTGGAAAATGGGCCAGCTCAAGCCCGGCGACAAAGTCCGCTTCGTCGCCCTCACCGCCCAACACGCCCGCGAACTCGCCTACGCCCAAGAGTCCACCATCGAAACCCTCCGCCCCATTCGTCATTCGTCATTCGTCATTCGTCATTCCCCCCCCGAGCCCGCCATCCTCCACGCAATCCCCGCCCGCCCTACCGCCCCCGCCGTCGTCTATCGCCGCCAAGGCGACGCCAACCTCCTCATCGAATACGGCCCTCTCCAACTCGACATCGCCATGCGCATGCGCGTCCACGCGCTGCAAACCTGGCTCGAGCGCCACCGCCTCCACGGCGTCATCGACCTCACCCCCGGCATCCGCTCGCTCCAAGTCCACTTCGACCAACGCCTCCTCCCCTCCGAGCGCCTGCTCGAAATCCTTCTCCGCGCCGAAAGCGAACTCCCCGCCATCGACGACATCGAGGTCCCCTCGCGCATCGTCCACCTCCCGCTCTCCTGGGAAGACGAGTCCACCCTCCTCGCCATCCGCAAATACATGCAGATCGTCCGCAAGGACGCCCCATGGTGCCCGAGCAACCTGGAGTTCATCCGCCGTATCAACGACCTTCCCAACCTCGAAGAGGTTTACCGCATCTGCTTCGACGCCTCCTACCTCGTCCTCGCCCTCGGCGACGTCTATCTCGGCGCGCCCGTCGCGACCCCCGTCGATCCCCGCCACCGCCTCGTCACCACCAAATACAACCCCGCCCGCACCTGGACCCCCGAAAACGCCGTCGGCATCGGCGGCGCCTACCTCTGCATCTACGGCATGGAAGGCCCCGGCGGCTACCAATTCATCGGCCGCACGTGCCAAATGTGGAACCGCCACAAACAAACGCCCGATTTCATCGAAGGAAAACCCTGGCTCCTCCGCTTCTTCGACCAGATCAAGTTCTATCCCGTCTCCAACGCCGAACTCACGAAGTTCCGCGAAGATTTTCCCCAAAGCCGCGTCAAACTCCGCATCGAGGAAACTACTTTCAAACTGCGCGACTACCAGGCCTTCCTGTCCTCCAACGCCGAATCCATCACCGCCTTCAAAACCCACCAGCAGTCCGCCTTCGAAGCCGAACGCCAGCGTTGGATCGACTCCGGCCAGCTCAACTTCTCCGCGTCCGACGAGTCCGCCGCCCCCGCCGACGAATCCGCCATCCCCGAAGGCTGCGTCGCCCTCCCGTCGCACATCCCCGGCAACGTCTGGAAAATCCTCACCGAGCCCGGCGCCACCGTCGCCGAAGGCGATCCGCTGGTCGTCCTCGAATCCATGAAAATGGAAGTCACCGTCTCCGCCACCCGCGCCGGCGTCATCCGCGAAATCCGCTGCGCCGAAGGCCGCCCCGTCAACGCCGGCGAAACCCTGATCGTCTTAGGTGGAGCGTGTTGACCCCAACACGCTTTCCGATGCCGCGCCGCGGCCCCCTTCCCCTTTCCCGCCTCGCCGCTTCAATCCTCCATCCCGAACGCCTTGCGCAGCTCCGCCAGCGCGCTGTCCGGCATCGGCACCAGCGGCCCGAGCGGACGACTCAGCTGCAACGCCTCCGCTGTCGCCTCCAGCACCTCCAGCCGGTCAAACGCCTCCAGCAACGTGCGGCCCACGATCAACGCGCCCTCGTTCTCGATCAGCAGCACCGGACACTTCTTCAACGACATCTTCGCCGCCAAGGCCTCCGCGTCCTTCACCACGCACGCGAAGGGCACCTTCGGCGCGTCGCCGAGCACCAGATAACTCTCCGGAATCGTGCGCGACGAAAACTCCGCCGCCGTCATGCAAAACGCGCTCGCGCACATCGGCTGCGCGTTGATCACCACGCCCACCTCCGGATTCGCCGCGTAGATGAGCCCGTGCAGCCGGCTCGTGCGACTCGCCCGCTTGCCCGCCTCCGCCGCCCGCGACGTCGCGCGCACCAGACTCGCCGGCTTCAAATCCAACCTGTCCCGCCGACGCGGCGTGATAACGAACTCCATGTCGCTCAGCCGCGCCGAGATCGAACCCGCCGTGCTGATCATCAGCCGCTGCCGATATGCGCGGTGCGCAAACGCGCAGACCTCCCCGCGCAGCTCCTTCTCGCGATTCGTAGCTGCCGCCGGCGTCAACTCCGCGAAATCCGGCACCGCCTCGCCCGCCGACAAGGACCCCTCCTCCAGTGTGCGCAACTCCCCCAGCGCCGACGCGCGGATCACCGTCTGCGCGACAAACTCCAGCGTCTCGAAACGTTGAAACGCCTCGGCCAGATCGCGCCCGCCGATCACCACGCCGTGGTTTTCCAACATCACGCAATCCGCCCCGCCCGCGAAACTCTCCGCAATCTTGTCGCCCAGCTCTTGGCTGCCCGGACACGCATACGCCGCATAGGCGATCTTGCCACACAGGTTGTGCGCGTGCGTCTGCACCCGTGTCTCCGGCAGCCGCCGCACGATGCTGAACGCCACCAAAGCCCCCGGATGCGCGTGCACGATGGCCTTGATGTCCGGCCGACGCCGGTAGATCTCGCGGTGAAACGGAAACTCCGAGGACGGCGGATGCAGCCCTTCCTTCGTGCCATCCGCTCGCACCCGCACCACGTCGGCCGCGCGCAGCGAACCCTTGTCCACTCGCGAGGGCGTTATCCAGATGCTCCCGTCGGGATCGAGGATGGAGAGATTTCCGCCCGACGTCGTCGTCATGTGGTAACGATAGATGCGATCCATCGTGGCGACCAATTCTTCGCGGGGGTGCAGCCAGTTCACGGAGTCCATGCCTCGTTCATCCTCCTCTTTCCCCGCCCGGTCAAAGCCGCGCCAATCCCCGCCCCCCCTTGGGCAAAATATGCAGGCTCGCGCATACAGGTGGCACGCGTTGACCCCAACGCGTCTCGGCCCCGCCGCGCTTTTCGATCCAGCGCATTGAGGTCAATGCGCTCCACCAGCCGCCCGACCACCGCCCGCCTCGCGAAACGCCCCGCGCTTGCCCTGCAACCATCCGCGTTATTCATGGTCTGTCTTCTTTCACCCATGAAACTACCCGCCCTCCTCCGCCAGTTCACCGCCTTCGCCGCGCTCGCCTTCCTCGCCGCCGCCCCCGCCCTTCGCGCCGACGACACCGCACCCGCACCCGCACCCTCGCCGCTCGCCAACCCCGTCACCGACATCCGCATCGTCCTCAAAACCAGCAAAGGCGACATCGAGGCCACCCTCTTCGCCTCAAAAGCGCCCATGACCGTCGCCAACTTCCTCAACCTCGCCAAGCACGGCTACTACGACGGCATCGCCTTCCACCGAGTGATCGAGAATTTCATGATTCAGGGCGGCGACCCGACCGAGTCTGGACGCGGTGGCCCCGGCTACAAGTTCGCCGACGAGTTCCACCGCAGCCTGCGCCACTCCAAGCCCGGCATCTTCTCGATGGCCAACGCCGGCCCTGGCACCAACGGCTCACAGTTCTTCATCACCATGGCACCTACGCCCTCCCTCGACAACCGCCACTCCGTCTTCGGCGAGGTCACCAAAGGTCAGGACGTGGTGAACAAGATCCTCGGCAAGGTGAACACCGGCGAGCGGGGCGGAAAGGTCGATCCCTCCGGAAAGGGCGATAAGATCGTGAAGATCGAGATCCTCGACCCCACCGACCCCCTCTTCGACGCCCAGTCCGAGAACATCGCGAAGTGGAACGCCGTATTGAAAAAATAACTACATATTCGCGTCGGCGCGACCGGAGATCACTCCGGTGCGCACGACCGCTCCAACCACGCGGCATACTCCGCCGCGCCGATCGCGCCGGCCGCGAGCGCCAAGGTGCGCTCGACGACCTCCACCTCGGGCGCCTCCAGATCATGACCGTTGGCACCGAGAAAAACATACGCGGCCATAAAGCCCGCCCGCTTGTTTCCATCCATAAACGGGTGATTTTTCACGATGCCGACGGCGTAGGCCGCCGCCAACTCGAACACCGTGGCCGGAGGTTCGCCATAGGAGAAAAGCTGGCGCGGCTTGTTCAGTGCCGACTCGAGCATGACCTCGTCGCGTAGACCGGCGAGTCCGCCAAAACGCTCCAATAACTCCTCCTGCACCGCGAGAATGACCTCGCGCGTGATCCACAAGGGTTCGCTCATTTGGCCAGCTCACGAAGAGCGTTGCGATAACGACGCATGCCGCGCTCCGCGATGGCCATCATCTTGCCAAACTCCGGCTGCGCCGGCGTCACGCGCAGCGCACCCTCCGGTGCCTCGGTGAGATAGAGCGTCGCGCCTTCCTCAACCTTTAGCGCGTTCAGGGCCTCCTTCGGCAACACGATACCGAGCGAATTACCGATGCGACGAACTTTGGTTTCAATGGCCATGTAATAACCATTGTTATTCCATCGCCTTTGTCAAAACCGCATCCATCGCCCTCCAACCCTGGGAGCGCCGGCTTTCAGCCGGCTTCTTCAACGAACACTCGCCTCGCACCCACCTATGCCGGCTGAAAGCCGGCGCTCCCAGGCTACCGTGAAACCCTGCGCGGACTTGACGAAACCGCTAATCGGCCAAGGGTATTCAGCGAATCGATACATGACAGCCACGGGACAAATTCACGCCAGCCAGATCGCGAGCAACGAGCTCGTGGTCTTCCCTGTCGTGCCCGGGCATCGGGCCGCGTGATCCGAACGGGCATCGCCCGTTGATCACCCCCGCCTGAACTCCCGGGTTCACCCTGACCGACCGACCTCGGTCGCCCGCGCGCGCCCGCACAGGCCCGCGCATTCGTCATTCATTCCAGTCCGCCGCCATGTCTTCGTGCGCGCCCAAATCGCGCGCCCCCGGACAAAACGCCGCCACCCCAACCCGAAAACCTGAATCCATCATGCTCAAAACCATCACTCTCGCCACCGACGAACACGCCGCCCTCGGCAACCGCCTGTCCGAACTTCTCCGCCTCAGCCCAAAACCCGTCTCAGCTTGGCAGGAACTCCGCGAGGAACTCTCGCGCGCCCACCTGACCATTCCCCAACTCGTGCCCGCCGACGTCGTGCGCCTCGGCTCCACCTTCAGCGTGCGCGACTTGGAGAGCGACGAACTCGACACCTTCACGCTCGTCTGGCCCGAACAGGCCGACATCGAGCGCTCGCGTATCTCCGTCCTCGCCCCGCTCGGCACCGCCGTCCTCGGCTACGCCGCCGGCGACGAGATCACGTGGCGCATGCCCGGCGGCCCGCGCCGCCTCCGCCTCGAAAGCGTAACCCCGCCCGCCGCTTAAAACCACCACGTAACCATTTCCTTTTTCCCACCATGAACACCGCATCCACCATCCCTCCCGACACTCCTGCCATCGCCCTCGCGCCCGCCCCTTGGGTCGTCGCCCAGACCATCCTCGCCGAGGCCGGCCTCGACGGCGAAACCATACTCCTCGGCGCCGGCGCCGAACGCATCGGCGAAACCGTCGCCCGCCAGCGCCTCATCTATGTGGTCGCCGGCTCCATCACCGCCACGCTCGCGCCGACCAACCACATCCTCTCCGCCGACGCCACGCTAGTCGT
>DAIPIP010000317.1:0-1618 GCA_036770725.1 Opitutaceae bacterium | reverse complement strand
GCCGGCCACGTCGCCCCCGATGCGCCGCAGAGCATTTCCTACGCGGTCGGTTTCCTCGTGCTCGGTAAACTTTCCCGCCCGGTCGCGCCGGGTCCCGAGTTCTCCGTCGCCGTCCGGTTAAACAACGAACAGGTCGGCGTCATCCCCAGCAGTGTGCGGGTGGTGGTCAGGATCGATGGCCGGTTTTACGCCTCGGACCACGAGGTCCCGGTTGGCACGACCAAGGATCAACGCGTGATCATCCGAGGACGGGATCTCGTCGGCGCGAAGTGGTCGCTTTATTATCCCGAGGCGACGATCGCCTATGACGGCGAGGTGGCGGTGCCTTTGCCGAACCGTGCCCTGATCGACATGGCGGGCGTATTGGTTACCCGCGTCGTGAATGAGCCCCGGACGTCGAATAGTTACTTCGCCACCGTGGAGGTCGCCGAGCTTCAGGTCGCGGGCCTCCCTCGCTAGTTCCACTTTATTAAAATAATACGGGGCTTTTGTCGGGCCGGTTTTGATCGGCGTCTGATGTAGTTTTCGCGTGCGCGGTGGCGGCGGGGAAGGTAGACCTCCAACAACTCGGTGGTGTCGCGCACCGAGAGCAGGGGGCGGCTGCGCTTGGCCAGTCTTCGCTCGACCAGGGTGAAGAGCTGGGCGAGGCAGACCAGGGCGACTTGATGGTCGCCAGCCGGCCCAGCCGCGCAATTCGTAGTCGGCCAAGCCAAGCTCGCTCTTGGCGTCCTGGAAGGGGCGTTCGATCCAGAAGCGCTGGGCCTGCATGAAGGCAAGGCGTTCCCAAGAGGTCCCGGCGGCCGGATTGCCAGCGAGTATTTGCGCGATCTGTCGGCGTGCTCGCGCACGACCAGCCAGCGTGGCCTTGTCCGTTGTCCGTCGTGCTGCCACACCCGCTCGGCCCAAACGCGCACGCGCAGGGGGCACTTGGCGGTGCCGCGCACCGTGATCTCCCGGGCCTTCGCCTCAAAGTGTTCGCGGGCCAGCGCCTCCACCGCGACCATGCCGTCCGGCGCGTCCGGACGGGTGAACGGACGCCCTCGCCGACGGGGCGCCGCAGAGGGCTGCGGTGCGCAAAGTTCGCTCGTGCGCACCCGGCGGTTGGCCGCCACATCCATCAAAAACGTCTCGCCCAGTTCCTCCGGCCCGCAGGTGAAGGCGTTGTTGTTGCCATACACCTCGTCGCCTCCAATCCACGCGTGGCGCGATCCGCGCTCTCTGGCCGCCTGGATCATCTCCAGCGCCAGCTCGGTCTTGGTGCGATGCCTGCGCTGGCCCTCCGGCACCTTTCCCTTGGCGCAGCGTTTGGCGTCCTTGACCCACGCCTCCGGCAAAAAGAGCCGGAAGTCCGCCGCCGCCACCCGTTCGCCCCGGCCCTGTCAACGCCCACCGAGGCCTTTTCCTTTTTCACAAACGAGGTCTCGTCCACATACAGCGCGCTGTCCGGGTGGCCGCCCAATTTCCCGTCCGCCTCCCTGGCCAACTGCGCCATCACCGCCGTGTGATTCCAAGGCGAGTCGCTTAACCTAGAAACGGCAGTCGGATCGGGTCGTCTCGCGCAACCTGCTGGCCGCCTGCCGCTCGCGTCACCCGCTCCATGCACCCGCCGGATGCACCT
>DAIPIP010000143.1:0-7468 GCA_036770725.1 Opitutaceae bacterium | reverse complement strand
CCCGAGCCCCTCGCCGCCGCCTCCCTCGGCCAGGTCCACCGCGCCACCTTGCGCGATGGTCGCGAGGTCGTCGTGAAAATCCAACGCCCCGGCATCCGCCAGATCGTCTCTGAGGATTTCGAGGTGCTCGCCGACATCGCCGCCTTCCTCAAAAAACACAGCGAGACCGGTCGCATCTACCGCTTCACCGAACTGCTCGAAGAGTTCCGCCTCACCCTGCGCGACGAACTCAACTACGAGCAGGAGGCCTCCAACCTCGACACCGTCGGGCGCAACCTTCGCGACTTTCCGCGCATCCACGTGCCCCGCCCCGTGCACGACTACTGCTCGCCCGTAGTGCTCACCATGGAGCACATGCAGGGCCGCAAAATCACCGCCCTCAGCCCCCTCGCGCGCATCGATCTCGACGGCGCCTCCCTCGCCGACGAACTCCTCCACGCCTACCTCAAACAGGTCCTCGTGGACGGCCTCTTTCACGCCGATCCCCACCCGGGCAACATCTTCGTCACCGACGAAAACCACCTCGCCCTCATCGACCTCGGCATGGTCGGCCGCGTCGCCCACGGCCTGCGGGAAAACCTCCTCAAACTCCTCATCCACGTGAGCGAAGGCCGCGGCGAGGAAGCCGCCCGCGTCCTCCGCGAAATCGCCCCGCCAAACTCCACCTCCCAATTCGATCCCGTCTCCCTCAACAACGAAGTCACCCGCCTAGTCGCCCGCCACCAGAACGCCGGCCTCGAGGACCTCAACGTCGGCCGCTCCGTCCTCCTTCTCGACCACCACGCCCGCCGCCACGGGCTGCGCCCGCCCCCCGAACTCGGCCTCCTCGGCAAGGCCCTCCTTCAACTCGACGAAGCCGGCCGCACCCTCGACCCATCCTTCCAACCCACGCCCGCCATCCGCCGCCATCTTTCCACCCTCATGACGTCGCGTATCCGCGACGACCTTACACAGGGCAGCGTGCTCGGCGCCCTCCTCGAGGCCAAAAATTTCGCGGCCGGCCTGCCCGGCCGCCTAAATCGCGTGCTCGACAACGTGGCCGACCCGCACGTCGAGGTGAACGTGAAGTCCGAGGACTCCGACCGCCTCATCGACGCCATGCAGGTCATCGCCAACCGCATTTCCGCCGGCGTCGTGCTCGCCTCCCTCATCCTCGGCGCCGCCCTGCTCATGCGCGTCGAGACCGCGTTCCGCATCCTCGGCTACCCCGGCCTCGCCATGATCTGCTTCGCCGCCGCCGCCGCCGGCGGCATCTGGCTCATCCTCTCCACCCTTCTTCACGACCCCAAGAAAACCCAAAAGCGCCACGCCAACTGATTTCCTCCGCCCCTTCAAAGATCAACCAAGCCGCCTCCCCGCTCTCCTTTTCTCTCCATTCATCCGCGTCTATCCGCGCCATCCGCGGTTAAAACATCCCCCCTTCGTCCCCCCGCCCTTTCCCTGCCTGCTTGATTCTCCTCCAGGCTCAATTCGTCGGCACCGCCAAAGCCGGCACCGCCACCCTTGCCGCCCCTTCGCTTGCCGCCGCCTCGCTTGTCGCTTCATCCACGTTTTCGTCCACGGCAAAGTCCACGATGCGCGCGAGCGCCAACAACCGCGAACTCGGCGCCAGCCCCGCTTTCTCCGCGTGCCTCGGCGCTATCTCGAAACGCAGCTTCCCCTCCTCTGCGACAAAAACGTTTATGATTCCCCCGAGGGCCAAAAACCTCGGCGAACTCGCGATCGTCAGCACCGGTCTTCCGGCCACCGCCCCCAGCAGCTCCTCGACCGACGGAGCGGCCGCCTCTTCCAGACTCGCCGCACTCCCCACGTAGAGCGCATGGCAATCGCTCAAGCTGCGCAAATTGCCGACGCGCACCACCCGCACGCGAAGATCGCGAATCGTCTGCCGCTCCGCCAGACGCACCAGCTGGTCCTCCACAAACCGGTCCCCCGCCACCCCGATCACATACCCGGAATCCGACCCCGCCACCGCGTCCGGCCAATCGGTGAAACGCACAAAGTTAAACACCATGGCCGCCTTCACCGCATCCACGCTCACCACGCCTTCACGCGCCGGATTGGCCGCGAGCGGATAAAAACCAAGACACGCGACGACCCAGCATCCAGCCGCCCGAACCATGAACCGTGCGAAAAATTTGATCACGTTGAGACGCATCAAAAATCATACGTCGCGCGCAGCACCGCGGACCGCGGCGGCGAGCTTATCTGGCCCTCGTCCTTGGGTTCCGCCCAACGCGCATCCGCCACGTTGTAAACCGAGAGCGCCAGATCCCACCCGCGCCATACCCGCGCCGCGCGCAACGTGATGTTCATCGTCAAATAATCCCCCGTGTCCGCCCCGGCCCGGTCCTTGCGGTCGCCCACGTAGAGCAACTCGCCCGATACGCGCAGACGTTTCTCCAACAACGGCGCCGAAGCGTGCAGCTTCGCCAGCGTGCGCGGCGCGTCCGCCACGATCTGGCCGCTCGCGTCGTCCCGCGTCTCCTGCACCGTGAACGACCCGCGCAGCTGCACCCCGGTGGAAAAATTGGCCGCCGCGCCCACGTCCACCCCGCGCGTCACGTAGCGATCCACGTTGTCGTAAACGAGCGTGATGGGATCGTTCACGATCAGGTCGCTCGAAACCACATGGTAAACATGCGACTCGATCCGCCACGCCGCGCCCAGACTGCGCTCCGCGACCAACTCCCAACTGCGATTCGTTTCCGGCCCGAGATTGGGATTGGCCGCAAACAATCCCGGAAACCGCTCCGCCACATTCGGCACCCGAAACGCCTCGCCATACAGCAGCTTCAAGGTCGTCTCCTTGTTCACATCCCAGATCAACCCCACCCGCGGAGTCAGCCGCTCGTCGCCCGTGCTATAATAATCGTAACGCACCCCCGCCGTCGCCCGCAGCGCCGGAGTGAATTCCCAATCCAGCTGGGCAAAAGGACTCACGTAGCGCGACGACTCCTCCACATCGAAAACCGAAGTGCCCAAGGTAGGCAGCACCAAACCGTAGTCCTGCCGCAGGTTCTCCTGATACTCCACCCCCACGCTAAACGACTGCACGTCCGCGAACCCTTGCCGCCACCTCACCTCGCCGTTGATCGACACGCTTCTCGCGTAAGTCTCCACCGGAGTGAACAGCGTGGTCTGGGGCGTGAAGCGCCCGTCATAGTTGTAAACATCCACCGAGACCTTCGCGTTGATCGAAGCCTCCGGACCGGGCTCGCCGCTCGCCCGCAACAACACATACGCCCGCTCATCCACCCCGCGCGCCCCCGAATCGTTCAAAGTGAAAAACACCGGCGGCAGCACGTCCTTCTCCCGACGCACATACGCGGCCTCGGCCGAAACTCCGCGCCACGAAACGCGCGAAAACACGCTCCGGTGGTGCATGTCGTCCTGATCCTTCGCCACCGTGCCCACCAACTGCCCCGGAGCCTTGTCCCGCCACGAATCCGGCAACGCGAAAGAATCCTCCCCGCGCGAACGCCACTCGGTCGCCGTCACCACGTAGTCCACCCCCTTCGCGGTGCGATCACCCACCGTCGCCCGAATCTTGCCCGAAGGCTCCGAGCCGATCGCGAGCCCCAGCTCCGTGCCGGCGATGTCCCGACCGGTTTTCGGAATCACGTTCACCGCGCCGTAAAACGCATTGCTCCCGTAAACCGGCGACCCAGGCCCCGTGATCACCTCGATGCGATCCACCATGTCCAGATCGAGAATAAAATCCGTGCCTATCGCGCCCTGCTGATAGATCGGATCATCCAGCCGGTGCCCGTCCAACAAGATCAAGGTGCGCGCATTGTAGTCGCCCGACCGGGTAAAACCGCGCGTTCCCACGTAATTGTAGAAACGATCATTGCGCACGTGCAGCCCGGGCGAGGCCCGCAACACATCCGCCAGCGTGCTCCACCCGTAATTCCGAATGTCGGCGGCCGTAAACACCGTCACCCCGGCCGGAGCCCGCCGAATCGACTGCCGAAACTTCGACACCCCGCTCACCGTATCGACCGGAATCTCCATCAATTCCTCCAACGACAGCTCCGACAACTTCGCCGCCTCAGCCGTCGAACCCGCCGAGTCAACCGCCCCCGCCTCGATCACCTGTCCGACCGCGCCCACCGCCCCGACCATCAGTAAACGTAATGAGAGCGGAGCATGCATGGCGGATAACGGCGACGAATGTTGAGGTGAGATAGGTTAAACGAAGCCCGGTGAGCAGCCTCCCGTTGCCGCCATACTTCAAGCAGATAAATTCCCCGAAACTCCCGCGCGACATGAGGCAAAGTCCTCAACAGAACCGCATGCTTCTTATGCGAAAATCCATGCGCGCCGCGCCAACACCGCGGGCCTGACCGCCGGTCTGGCGCTCCAGACTCCCCCCGCCCACCCCTACTTTCGCCCACGCCCACGCGAATACGTCGCACGCCCCTTGCCCTTCGCCTTTCCGCCCGCGCCGCCGCCGCCGCTCGACTTGAGCTGCGCCGCCTTGCGAAAATCCCCCGAACGCAACGCGTTGACCTGGTCGCGCAGCACCGCCGCGCGTTCAAACTCCAACCGCGCCGACGCGTCCGCCATGTCCTGCTCCAGCTCCGCGATCACCGCCGCCACATCCTCCGCGCCGCCCTCGCCCAGCGCATCCACCGGCTCCTCGTCGCGTTTTCCCGTGCCGTCGTAAACATGCAGACTCGACTGCTGCGAACGCTTCACGCTGCGCGGCGTGATGCCGTGCTCCGTGTTATAGGCGATCTGCTTCGCGCGCCGCGCGGAGGTCACGTCCATCGTTCGCTGAATCGAGTCCGTGATCTTGTCCGCGTAAAAGATCACCCGCCCCTTCTCGTGCCGCGCCGCCCGCCCCGCCGTCTGAATCAGCGACGTGTCGCTGCGCAAAAAACCCTCCTTGTCCGCGTCGAGCACCGCCACCAGCGCCACCTCCGGCAAATCGAGCCCTTCGCGCAGAAGATTGATGCCGATCAACACGTCAAAATTCCCCAGCCGCAAGTTGCGCAAAATCTCCACCCGCTCGATCGCGTCGATGTCGCTATGCAAATACTCCACCTTCAATTTCGCCTCGCGGAAAAACGCCGTCAGGTCCTCCGAAAGCCGCTTTGTGATCGTCGTCACCAGCACCCGCTCCCCCGCCTCCACCGCCTTGCGACACTCCGCGATCAGGTTCTCCACCTGCCCCCTCGTCGGCCGGATATCGATCTCCGGATCAAGCAGGCCGGTGGGCCGGATAACCTGCTCGGCGACCACCGCCGAACGCTCCAACTCGAACTGCGCCGGCGTGGCGGAGACATACACGATCTGGTCGGTTATCGACATGAACTCGTCGAAATTCTGCGGCCGGTTGTCCAAGGCCGAGGGCAACCGAAATCCGAAGTTTACCAACACCGTCTTGCGCGCGCGGTCGCCGTTATACATGCCGCCGATCTGCGGCACGCTGGCGTGGCTCTCGTCGATCAGGAGCAGGAAATCCTTCGGAAAGAAATCGATCAGGCACAACGGCCTCTCGTTCGGCCCGCGCCCCGCGAGGTGACGCGAATAGTTTTCGATCCCGTTGCAGAAGCCCATCTCCTGGAGCATCTCCAAATCGTAGTTGGTGCGCATGCGTATGCGCTGCGCCTCCAGCAAAAGGCCCCGCTTCTCGAACTCGGCCACGCGCTCGTCGAGCTCGGCCTTGATGCGGTCCACCGCCGCGCCGAGCTTGTCCTTGGAAGTCACGTATTGGTTAGCCGGATACAGATCAAACTTGTCCAGCGCGCGAATGACCTCCCCGGTGAGCGGGTCGAACTCGCTCAACCCCTCGATCTCGTCGCCCCAAAATTCCACCCTCAGGCCCTGCTCCAGGTAGGCCGGCATGATGTCCACCACGTCGCCGCGCACCCGGAATGTGCCGCGCTTCAGGTCGTAATCGTTGCGCGAGTAAATGTTGTCCACCAGCCGCTGAAGCAGCTGCTGGCGCGAGAGAATGGCGCCGCGTTCGAGCGAGATGCGTTGCTCCTTGAAATCCTCGGGCGAACCGAGGCCGTAGATGCAGGAGACGGAGGCGACCACGATCACGTCGCGACGCGAGACCAGCGAGCTCGAGGCGGCGATGCGCAGGCGCTCGATCTCCTCGTTGATCGACGAATCCTTCTCGATGAAGGTGTCGGACGAAGGCACGTAGGCCTCGGGCTGATAGTAGTCGAAGTGCGAGACGAAGTATTCGACCGCGTTGTCCGGAAAAAAGTTTTTGAACTCCGAGTAGAGCTGGGCCGCGAGCGTCTTGTTGTGGGAAATGATGAGCGTGGGCCGGTCCCGGGCCACGATGAGATTGGCCATGGTGAAGGTTTTGCCCGAGCCCGTGACGCCCAGCAGCGTCTGGTGCTTGTTGCCCGCGAGCAGCGAGGCGGAGAGCGCGGCGATGGCCTGCGGCTGATCGCCCGTCGGTGCATAGTCGGCCTTGAGCTTGAACATTCCCATGCCGCCCAAGGTGCGCGGCTTTTCCCGGTCCGCTAGTCTGGAAACCAACCGATCAAAAAAAATCCCCGATTCGCCCTTTGGACGGGATGCGGCCTTAAGAATCCAGCGTGAACACGAACTCCGCCCCGCCGCCCTCGCGGGCGTGGCACACGAGGTCGCCGCCGAGGCCGCGCGCGAGCTGGCGCGCGATGCTGAGGCCGAGCCCCGCCCCGCCCTGCGCGGCGGTGAGGCGGTCGTCCACGCGGTGAAACTTTTCAAAGATGCGCTCGCGCTGCTCCACCGGCACGCCGGGACCGCGATCCGCGACTGTGACGCGCGCGCCAGCCTGCGTGTTTTCGACGGCCAACAAAACCTCGCCGCCCTCGGCCGCGTATTTGCAGGCGTTGTCGAGCATGTTGAGCACGATCTGCTCCACCGCGTCGCGATCCGTCGCGACCGGCAGGGTGTCCGCCGCCTCGACACTCAAAGCGAGCCCGGCCTCGGCCAGGCGCGGACCATGCACTTCGACCAGCCGGCGCAGCTCGGCCGCGAGGTCGAACTCCACGCGCTCGTATTTCTTTTTGCCCTGCTCCAGCCGGCTGAAATCAAGCACGTTGCCCACCAACCGGGCGAGCCGCTGGGTTTCATTTCCAATGGTTTCGAGATAGGCCGTGCGCTTCGCCTCGTCGCGCACTCGCCCCTGCGCGAGCAGATCGGCGTAGAGCCGGATCGTGGTCAGCGGGGTTTTGAGTTCGTGCGACACATTCGCCACGAACGAGGTCTTCAACACCGCCTCCTGCTCGCTCCGCCGCGCCTGCCGCACCAACAGGCCGCCCGCCGCGAGAATGAAAAACACCAGCAGGGCGATGAGAGCCGCCCCGAACGCGAACACATTCGATGGCGCGGAACCCGCGTAATCCGCCGCATGGCCCGCCGTCACGCGCCAGCCCGGCAACACCGCGAGCGGGATCGAGATCGCCCCCGCCAGTCCTTCATTGCCCGCGCGATGCCAGAGCCGATCAAACCCGTC
>DAIPIP010000316.1:0-1633 GCA_036770725.1 Opitutaceae bacterium | reverse complement strand
GAGCAACTGGCGCTCGGCGTTGCCGAAATTGCTGTCGGGGCTGTCGAGCAACACGTGGCGCTCATCGCTCACGGTGAAGTGTGTGCTCCGCGCGAGTTCCGCCGGAAGGGCGGAGGTCTCGACGCACCATTTGTAGAACGCGGCCGGCGTGCTGCCGCCGGTCAACGCCCAGATGAAACGCCCCGCGCGCGCCGCCTGCTGGCGCTCCAGCGTGAGGCTCAAGGCCTCGGCAAACAGCTCGGCTTGGGTGCCGACGACAACACGACCGTAGTCTGAGGAGATTTCGCGCATGATGGAATAAAAGGCCGCACCTTGCGCGCTGGGTCGGATCGCCAAAAGCCAAAAGTTTAACCACAGATATCACAGATAAACACAGATACCAAACCCACGCGTCGTAGTCCGATGCCTTGATCTGTGCGTATCTGTGATATCTGTGGTTAACCCCGCCGCCACCCGCGCAACTCGGCCGCGAGCGCCGCGAAGCCGGGGAAATCGTTTTCCAGTCGCCGCGTGTCGCGCGCGAGCCGCCTCGCCGCCGCGCTGGCCGCCGCCACCGCCTGCGGTAAGGTCGGGCGCTCGGTGCCATAGACGCGGTGCTTCAGCTGACGCCGCGTAAAAGGTGGACGCCCCGCCTCGCGCCCCGCGGTCCACGCCGCCTCCCCCACCCCGGGTTCGACCCCGCACAAATACCACGCCTCCGCCGCCGGCACCGCGAGACCCATGCCGCGCACGATCCGCTCGCGACCATGCGCGGGCGGCAGCGTCTTGGTCGCGCGACGAAACGCCGCGCGCAACTGGCACAAACGACAGCGCGGATGAAAATACCCCTCCGCCTCGTGCTCGACCGAATGCGGCTCGGTGTCGTCTGAATCGACCAACACCACCAGTCCATCCGCGTCGGTGTTGAAATGCAGATGGCGCGCGACGGCCGGCAGGATTTGCAACACCGAGGGCCAGCCGCGCGCGCGGAGATTCGGCTGAACGCGCTCGAACGGACGCCCCAACACACCCTCGACCAAAATACCGAGCGCCGACTCATCCACCATGGATTCGCCGAGCAGCGCGAGACGCAGGGGACGCTCGCTCATGATTCGTCGGGCACGCCGCCGAGGATGCCGGAATACCAGAGGTCGCCGAGACTGCCGCCCTCGGCCAGCAAGGCCGCCAGATCATCGCGATCCGCGAGTCGGCGAAACGTCGCCGCGCGGCCGACTTTTTCCGCGATGACCACCTCCTCCGGTTGATCGCGAAACAGGTCCAGCAACAGTGGCGAATGCGTGGTCGCGATCACCTGACACGGCGCGCGCTCGTGGCCGTAATCCGCCGGGTAGCTGAGCCGATAAAGAATGTCGCGCACGTCACGCAGCAATCGCGGATGAATGCCGCGGTCGAGCTCCTCCACGCACACCACCGCCGGCGGCGCGGGATCGAAGGCCAGCGCGAGCAAGGCCAGCGTGTAGAGCGTGCCCTGCGAGAGTTCGCCGGCCGGCAAAAGCCCGGCGTCGCCCGCGCCAGCGTCCGCCAAGCGCAAGGCGAAAGCGCCCTGCGCGGGCTGGAGCACGAGTTCATCGTATTCGGGAAACAGGCGCAGCAACTCGGCGTGCAGATCGGCGTAGGCCTCGGGCGCGCGCGC
>DAIPIP010000142.1:0-7584 GCA_036770725.1 Opitutaceae bacterium | reverse complement strand
CCACCCTCACTCAAGTCGTTGATCGCTCTATCCACTGAAAACAGCGAGGAACCGGATAGGTAGTGATCCGCTTAGGTGCTACCGTGTAACCCTACTGCTGAAGTGAAGGCTGATTGATACGGGGAAGGAACTTCGGGCTGTTTTTTGAGCGTTTGCGGTGGACTGGATGTAGACGGGACGGGTGAAAATGATCATGCGAACGAGTCTCATCCTCATCTTGACAGGCTAAACGAGACGCCATCTCAATAGTAGGGCCATTCGACTGACGGCGCGCATTCCGCGCGTTGGATTTTTATTTTTTACCACGTGTCCACATCTAGCGCCCGCACCCTTACCGGCGATTCTGACGGGGCTCAGCATTTGGTGGAATTGCGAGTGGGGGAGGCCGGAGAGTTGCCAACGGGGCGTGGGGACGTGCTGCTTTTGTCTTTGCGCGGACGGGTGCGTTACGGGTTCACGGGTGGGGGGGAACGGGTGTTGGAGGCGCAGTATTATGCGTGGTTGGTTTCCGGGCGCCCATTGCGTCTGGCGGCGGAGGCGACGAAGCAGACGGCGGATTTGCTGGTCTGGCGGTTTGCCACCGAGACTTTGCCGGCGGCCATGCAGGAGTGGTTGCCATAAGCGGAGGATGGGGGGGCGGTGCGGGCGCGAGCCGCGCTGACGCCTTCGATGCAGACGGTGTTGCTCGCGCTGCGGGGATGTCCGGTGGCTCCCGCGCTGCGCAATCTTTGGGGGACGGGTAAACTCATCGAACTGATCACGCTCCTGTTGCCTCCATCCACGGAGTGGAGGGAAGAGGGAGAGGGCGGACGCGGGGCCGCGACCGCGAGGGCGGCGAGGGTGCTGCACCCCGCGATCCGGGCTGCGCTTGATTGCATGGCCGCGCGGCTGGGCGAGCCGATCGGCCTGCCGGAAATCGCGGCGGCGTCGAATAGCAGCCCGTCCCATTTGAGCCGGCTTTTCACGGCGGAGTTTGGTCATGGGCCGACGGAGCATTTGCGCCGGTTGCGTCTCGACCACGCGGCGGCGTTGTTGCGCTCGGGCCAGGCAAACGTGACCGAGGCGGCTTATGCGGCGGGCTACCAAAGTTTGGGCCAGTTTTCCCGCGCGTTCTCCGGCCGGCACGGCAAACCGCCGAGCGCTTTTATCCGCAAGGAGTGAGCGGGGCGCCGCGAAATCTGATCGGGCGGGGCCGGGATGAGCGGGGGCGATGCTCGTCTCTGTTAATTGGATACGACGAGGGAGCGCAGGGTGCGTTGATGGGCGGCTATGCCGATGTCCTCGCTGGTTTCTACGAGGAGGTTGAGCAAGTCGGCGAAGGCCTGGCGGGTCCGGCCGGCGAGGTGGCGGGCCACGGCGAGGAAGGCGGGGAATTCGGCGTGGTCGGGGAACTGGGCTCGCGCGCGTTCGAGCGCCGAGACCGCGTCCGCCGCGCGGTCGAGGCGCAGGAGGCAGACGGCGTGGCCGATCAGGGCGTTGGCCTGTTCGGAAGGGGAGGGGAGGCCGAGGGCGAGCGCGCGTTCGTAGGCGGCGAGAGCGCCGGCGTGGTCGCCCGCGGCGGAAAGGGTGAAGGCCAGCTCGGCGGCGATCTCGGGCCGGTTGGGGTGCTGCGTATCCAAGTCGCGGATACGAGAGGCCAGGCCGTCGATGCGTCCGCCGTGGCGGGCGCCGACGATGGCGTCGAGGATGGGTTTCCAGTCGGACATGGGGGATGGGTTCAAGCGGGTGACGAAGGCGCGTTCCGGGTGGAAAATCGATGATCAATCACCGGTCGCCATACGGTGGCGGCGCGATCTGAAGCGTCGGCTTGCGCGAAATGCCGGCGAAGATAACTGGGAGGGCATGTCTCATTACACGTTTCCATCCGAGTTTCGCGCCCTCTACGATCACGCCGTCGGACTTTACGCCGCAGGCAGACGTGGCGCGGAAAGTTTTTTCGACGCGTCGCAAAGCGCCTGGTTGGCGGCAAACGGTTTGTCGGCGCAGGCGCTGTATGATTACGCGGAGGATGAGATTTCGCAGGGCGAGCCGGGATACGATCACGCGTTGGCCATCGAGATGGTGAGGCGCGATTATTTTTTAAACGTCCAGGGAGGCAGGGCTTCTGGGGTGGTGGCTGACGCGGATTCGTGGCCGGGCAAGTCGGAGGTGGTCGAGGGTATCGAGTGGTTGCCCCGCCTGCTGCCCAAGGTTAGGGCAAAGCTGCGCGGCGAGTTGCCCGCGACGATGATGTATTGCTGCGGTGGCGACCGACGGTTTTTCAAGTCTCACGATATCCTGCCGGCCGAGTTTCTCGCTTTGGCCTGGCGGCATGGGAACGACGACGCGGCGATCATCAAGTGGGTGCGGGGGCGTTCTGGTCGTTGACGGGGGGAGGTGGAAATATCCAAGATCACCATTGTCGCCCTGTCAGTGATCCGAATGATTGAATGTTTATTTTACTATGTCCGACACTTCAGCCCGCCACAACCATGTGGAAGAAAAGTTCTCGTTGCCGCTGTTTATCGCCACGGTGGCGGTTTGCTTGATCGCGATTCTCGCGCTCGTGTGGATTGTGGCCCCTGCGGAAGTGTGGGCGGCGCAATGGTCGGCGCCGTGGTGGGCGTTTCTCGGCGCGTTTTTGGTCATCACGTTGTTTAATGCGTTTGTGGAGTTCTTTTTTCACCGCTATATTTTGCACAAGCCGGTGGTGCCGTTTCTTTCGCGGTTTTACCGTCAGCACACGTTGCATCACAGCCTGACGCGCATCACTCGGCGGCGCACGAGTTCCGGCCGTGAGCTTCCGTATGTGGAGAACATGTATCCGATCACGCAACCCGAGCAGCATGAGGCGTCGTTTTTCCCTTGGTTTACGTTGCCGGTGTTTGCCTTGGTGGTGACGCCTTTGCTCGCGGTGCTCTCGTGGATTTTTCCGGTTTTCCCGTGGTTCGTGGCGGGCTATGCGGCGTTGGCGGCATCGCTCACGCTTTACGAGGTGTTTCATGCCATCGAGCATTGGGCATTCGAGAAGTGGGAGCCGTTGATTGAGAGCCGTTACTTTGGCTGGATGTGGCGGCACATTTACAGTTTTCACCTGCGCCACCATGCGGTCATCGATTGCAACGAGGGTATATCCGGATTCTTCACGTTTCCGGTGGCGGATCTGGTGTTTCGCACCTGGATCAATCCAAAAACGCTCTATGTGGACGGGGGAGGTTGGGAGCCGCAGGACTTTCGCAGCCCAAATCCCATCGCCCCGATTCGCTGGCTGGATCGTTGGACGGATGAGCGGGTGAAGGCACGACGCGCTCGAGCACGAGCCTGATGACAAAATAAGAGGAAACCCTCATGCGCGGGGCAAAAGGGGCTTGGATTCTAACCGACCAAGACTTCAAACTGCGCTTTTTTATCATGAAAATTTGCTGTATCGGAGCTGGTTACGTTGGCGGGCCTACCATGGCCATGATCGCTTTCAAGGCACCCGACATCACCGTCACGGTTGTTGATCTGAACGAAAAGCGCATCGCCGCCTGGAATTCCGATACCTTGCCGGTCTATGAACCGGGGTTGGACGAGATCGTGCGTTCCGCGCGCGGGAGAAACTTGTTTTTCTCCACCGACGTCAAAGGGGCTATTGCGGCGGCCGACATCATCTTTGTTTCGGTCAACACCCCGACCAAGACCTACGGCGTGGGCGCGGGCAAGGCGGCCGATCTGCGTTATATCGAGTCGGTGGCGCGCACCATCGCGGAGGTGGCGACCACGCCTAAAATCATCGTGGAGAAGTCCACCATTCCGGTGCGAACGGCTACGACCATCCATGAAATCCTCGCTGCCCATGGCGGTGCGCCGGTTTGCCAAGTGCTTTCCAACCCCGAGTTTTTGGCCGAAGGCACGGCCATTGCCGACCTCACCAATCCCGACCGCGTGCTGATCGGCGGCGAGCGCACGCCGGAGGGTGAGAAGGCGATAGCGACGCTCGCTTCGGTTTATGCCCGGTGGGTGCCGCGTGAGCGCATCATCACGACCAACCTGTGGTCGTCCGAACTCTCCAAGCTCGTGGCCAACGCATTCCTCGCCCAGCGCATCTCCTCGATCAACGCGATCTCCGCCTTGTGCGAGGCGACGGAGGCGGATGTGGACGAAGTCGCGCACGCCATCGGCAAGGATTCGCGCATCGGGCCGAAATTCCTGAAGGCTTCGGTCGGCTTTGGCGGTTCCTGTTTCCAGAAGGACGTCCTCAATCTCACTTATCTTTGCGAGCATTTTGGCCTGCCCGAGGCTGCTGCGTATTGGGAGAGTGTGGTGAAAATGAACGACTGGCAAAAGCGCCGCTTTGCATCGCGCATCGTCAAGGCGCTCTACAACACGGTCGCGGACAAACGCATCGCGGTTCTGGGCTTCGCCTTTAAGAAAGACACCAACGACACCCGTGAGACGGCGGCCATCAGTGTGTGTCGCGATCTGCTTGCGGAGCATGCCAACGTGGTCGTTTACGATCCTAAAGTTCCGGCCGCCGAAATTGTCGAGGATGTTTGCGGGAAAGGCGTCGTCGCCAATCCCCGTCTGACCGTAGCCAAGAGCGCGGTCGAGGCCTGCGCCGGAGCGCACGCCATCGCCATCGTGACGGAGTGGGATGAATTCAAGACCCTCGATTACGCGGCGATCTACGCGGGCATGCCGAAGCCGGCGTTTATTTTTGACGGCCGCAACATCATCGATCTGGCGAAGTTACGGGCGATCGGCTTCCGCGCCTTTGGCATAGGCAAATAAAGCGGAGTGTTTGAAGACACTCAGGCTCGTCCGGCTGCTGAATAGTTTTTCAGCAGTCTACGCGTAGTTTACGTTCAATGATTATCGGCGGAGAGAGCGGCGAGGGCGGCTTGCCAGGCGAGGAGGGCGCAGGGGTGGCGGGCGGGGAGGGCGCGGACGGCGGAGAGGGCGGCGAGGTCAGCGGGGAATTCGGAAGCGGCGACAGGAGTGTCGCCGGTCCTTGGGGAGCCGAGGACCAGGGATTCGACGGTGGCGGCGAGGGCGCGGGCCTCTGAGGGGGTGAGGCCGGCGAGGGCGACGGTGGCGAGGGAGGCGGAGGCTTGGGAGAGGGCGCAACCGGCGCCGGTGAAATTGGCCTCGGCGATGCGGGCTTCGGGGGAATCGGGCGTGGGCAGGAGTTGGAGGTGTATGGTGCAGACGTCGCCGCAGAGCGGGTTTTCGCGGGTGGCGACGCGGTTGGCGGTCGGCAGCGGACCTCGGTTGCGCGGGCGACGGCGGTGGTCATCGATGACGGCTTGGTAGAGCTCGGCGGAGGGAGCGGACATGGGGGACGGACTTTTTAACCACAGATTACACAGATGAACACAGATGATCGGAGGCGGAGCATGGGATTGGATCTGTGCCTATCTGTGTGATCTGTGGTCTCCATGGTTTGTGTCAGGTCGCGGCGAATTGCGGGTGGGTTTCGATGGCGCGGGCGAAGGCGGGGCGGTCTTGTTCGGGCAGGGACGCGGGGAATTGGGAGTGGCTGCGACGCCAGCGGGTCAGGAAGTCGGGGCCGAGGAGGCGGGCGGGGTGCGGCGGCGTAGTGGTTTCGTCGATACGGGTGAAGGCGACGGTGGTGCTGGCCTTGGGACCGGTGCCCACGCCTTCGGCGACGAACCAGCCGGCGCGGAGGAGGGCGACGCGGACCGACGTGGCGGCGGAGTAGGTGTAGAGTTCGGCGGGGCGCGCGCCGGCGTGTTGGTGCAGGCGGGCGAAGACTTCGGTGGTCCACAGGCCGGTGTCGGTCTTGGCGGAGAAGGGGTCGTAGAAAACGAGGTCGGGCGCGGGGGAGGTTTCGAGGTGGGCGAGGAAGTCGCCGTGGTGCAGGGTCCAGGTGATGACGCCGTCGGGGTGGGTCCAGCGGTGGTCGCGCAGGAGGGCGTGGGGCGCGCGGTGGCGGAGGTGCGGGAAATGCGAGGCGTGGCGGGCGGCGAGGGTGAGCGGGTCGAGGTCGCACTCGAAGCTCACGATGTGGAGCGGGCGGAGGGCGTGGGCGCCGTGGGTGGCGAGTTCGCGTTCGGCGCAGGCGAGGGCGGCCATGGCGTTGGAGGCGGCGCCGAGGCCGACGTCCCAGACGACGAACGGCTCGGTGTCGTCGGGGGTGCGGCGGAGGAGGCGTTCGGCGAGGCGGGACTGGGCGACGTAGAGGCGGTTGGCCTCCTCCTCGGGCGGGGAGACGGAGTGCATGATCTCGCCGGAGCTGAGCTGGCGGATGCTGGAGAAGGTGCCGCAGCGGGAGGGCTGGATGTCGTAGTCGCCGAGCGTAGGGGCCTTTCGGATACGGGCGGGGGCGGGGTGGACGGGCGGGTTGGACTCGTCGTCGCGCACGAGGAGGTGGCGCTGGCGCTCGTAGTAGGCGGCGAAGGTGCCGTCGAAGATGGCGGCGCGCATCTCGCGCATGAGGCGGTGGTAGAAGGCGATGTTGTGGTGGGCAAGGAGCTGCCAGCCGAGGGTTTCGTCGCTCTTGATGAGGTGATGGAGGTAGGCGCGGGAGTAGTTGCGACAGGTTGAACAGTCGCAGGCGGCGTCGAGGGGCTCGTCGGCGAATTTGTAGGCGGCGCGGCGGAGGTGGATCTTGCCGTGGGAAGTGAAGGCGGTGCCGCGTTGGGCGAGTTGCGACGGGATGATGCAGTCGAACATGTCCACGCCGCGGTGGACGGCCTCGAGGATGTCGATGGGGGTGCCGACGCCCATGAGGTAGCGGGGGAGGTTTTCGGGGAGCTCGGCGGTGGCGATGCCGGTGAATTCGTAGCGCTCGGCGTGGGTTTCGCCGACGGCGAGGCCGCCGATGGCGAGGCCGTCGAAGGGGAGTTTGCGCAGATACTCGGCGCTGCGCAGGCGTAGGTCGCGGTGGCAGGCGCCCTGGACGATGCCGAAGAGGGCTTGCGGGGAATCGCCGCGGGCGAGGAGGGAGCGCTCGGCCCAGCGGTGGGTGAGGTGCATGGCGGCCTCGGTGGTGGCGTGGTCGGCGGTGGAGGGGATGCACTGGTCGAGCACCATCATGATGTCGCTGCCGATGGCGCGTTGCATGGCGATGCTGGACTCGGGCGAGAGGTGGTGGAGTTCGCCGTCCACGTAGCTGCGGAAGGCGGCGCCGTCCTCGCGCATGACGCGGGAGTGGGGCAGGGAAAAAATCTGGAAGCCGCCGGAGTCGGTGAGCACGGGGCGGTCCCAGTTCATGAAGCGGTGGATGCCGCCGAACTTGTTAAACACCTCGGGGCCGGGGCGGAGGAGGAGGTGGTAGGTGTTGGCGAGCAGGCATTGCGAATCGAGTTCGAGGAGGCGCTCGGCGGTCATGTTTTTGACCGTGGCCTGGGTGCCGACCGGCATGAAGACGGGGGTGCGCACCTCGCCGTGGAGGGTGGTGAAGCGGGCGGCGCGGGCGCGGGTGCCGGGGGCGGTTTTTTCGAGCTGGAAGGCGAGACGGGACATCGATGCGCGCGAGCGTCGCGAGGCGGGTGCGAAAAACAAAATGAAAGTGCGGGTGAAACAACGGAGAGAGCGGAGGGGGGAGGGGGAACCGCTAATAAAGCGGCTCAATGAGCGCTGTTTGGGTCTGAGGTTTCG
>DAIPIP010000315.1:0-1665 GCA_036770725.1 Opitutaceae bacterium | reverse complement strand
CGACGGTGATCTCGGCTCCGGGGAGGCCGGACTGGGTGGCGGCGTCGGTGACGCGGCCGGAGACTCGTCCGTCGGCCCAGAGGGTCGTGGCGGAGGCGGCGAGGGCGAGGGCGGCGGCGAAGCGGGCGCGGCTGCGCGCGCTCAAACGGAAGGGCGCCGGGGCGGCCTTCGCGGAGGCGGGGGGGAGGTAACGGGAGGTCATTTTGGTTGAAGTGGTCACGCGCAGTATATCAGCCGGAGGCATGCCGTGGGCATACAGCGAAGGTTGTAAAGAAAAGCGGTGGCATCGCGATGGCGTCGCGAGGCATGGAGGTTGCGAGTGGAAATGGAATCATGCAAAACCCGGAACGTATTCGTCGTAGCACTACTCGCGTCATGCCCAAAACCAAACCCACGCCGCCGCCTCCGCCCGAGCTGCTGGCGCGTCTGCACGAGCCGATGCTGGCCTTGCACGCGGCGCTGGAGACGGACGCCTTGTGGAAGGCGGCGCAGGCGTTGTTGCGCGCGGCGGCGCCGTCGCACCGGGTGACGCTTTTTCTGGGGCATCTGGGGATGGGCGAGGCGCGGGTGGTGTTGACCGATCCGCCGATCGCGCGGCCGGCGCAGTGGTATGAGGAGCGGGGCAAGGCGAACCCGTTCACGCCGTTCATCGACGCGAACCGGGGGCGGAAATTTTACCGGTTCGAGGAGGTGCTGCCGCCGAGGGCGGAGTGGTTGAAGAGCGATTTTTATCGGCGCTTCGCGAAGGAGGAGGGTTGGGACAAGGGGATCTCGTTTTTGTTTTGGGCGCAGCGTGAGGTGACGGCGATGTTCAGCCTGTATCGCGCGCCGAGGGAGAAGGCGTTTTCGGCGGCGGAGGAGGCGGCGTTGTATTGGCTTTATCCCTACATCGGCACGGCGATCGCGCGGGTGCAGAAGTTGCACACGGAGCGGCTGGCGCGGCGGAGCCTGGAGGAATTTAACAAGCATCTGCCGGTGGGCTTGATTTTGGTGGGGTGGAATTTGAAGGCGGAGTTCGCGAACCACGAGGGGCAGCGGCAGTGCTTGCTGTGGAACCATGGTCCGGTCGCGGCGCGGGCGCTGAATCCGCGGGATGCGTTTGCGGTGCCGGCTCCGGTGTTGGCGGCGTGCGCGGGGTTGAAGGCGGCGGTGGAGGCGCGCAATCCGAAGACGTTGACGTTGTTGCCGGGGGATGTGGCGAGCGTGGCGCATGCGGCGGTGCCGGGGCTGAGGGCGCAGGTTTCGGTGCACAACAATCCGGGCAGCGCGTTGGCGCGGCCGCGGTTTTTGGTGGTGTTGGACACGCGGCCGGGTTCGGCGGCGGCGGGCGGGCTGGCGGGGGCGGCGGGCGAGGCGGCGGCGGGTTCGCCGGGCGCGGGCGCGGGCGAAGGGGGCGGCGGCTGGAACGTGGATGGGGAGCGATTTGGGGCGCTGCGGGAGCTGACGCCGAGGGAGCGGGAGATCGCGTTGTTGGTGTGCGAGGGTTGCCCGAACGCGGAGATCGCGCGGCGGCTGAGCAAGAGCGTGCTGACGATCAAGACGCAGCTGAACTCGGTGTTCCGTAAGCTCGGGGTGGAGTCGCGCACGCGGTTGATGGCGCGGCTGCGGTAGTCGTTTCTGAAAAACGCCATTTCAGGCCGCGACGGCAAAGCCGACGGTTGGGCG
>DAIPIP010000141.1:0-7653 GCA_036770725.1 Opitutaceae bacterium | reverse complement strand
CCAAGTCCTCCGTCCACTCGCGCATGCCCGGATCGCCCATCACCGCCAGCGGCGTAGTCGCCTCCGGCCAGAGCAACACGTCCGGACGCCCCAGCGCCGCGACCAGCGTCTCCCGTTCCAGCACCTGCAAAATACCCCGCGCCTCGTCCGGGTCCCATTTCACCGTCTGCGGAATCGCCGGCTGCACGATGGCCACGTTCGCCCACTGCGCGTGAAATTGCGCCCGATTAAACGTCTCCCGCACCGTCAACATCAGACACCCCAGCAACAGCACCATCGCCGCGATAAACTCCGGACACCGCGTGCGCGCCTGCCCCGCCCCCGCGCTCAACAATTTGTTCATGTAAACCGCGAACGCCACATTCACCGCGATCAACACGAACGACACGCTCCACGCACCCGCGTAAGCCGCCGGCTGCAACACGCTCAACCGCTGCCACTGCGTCGCCGAAAGCGTTAACCACGGAAACCCGCTCAACAGCCACGAGCGCGTCCACTCGATCACCACCCACGCTCCCGCGAGCCCCAACACCGCCAGCACCCGATGCGCCCACGGCCGCCCGAGCAGGCGCGGCGCCACCCAGCGCGCCGCCGCAAACCAACTTCCCACCCACACCCCCACAAACCCGCCCAGTAAAATCGTCCCCAACCAGGTCACGTTGCTCAACCACCCCAAAATCACCGTCCACGCCACCGCCTGCGCACCCAGCACCGTCCATAAAAAAGTCCGCCACTTCGGCGCGCGAATCGCCCAAAAAACCGCCGGCGTCGCAAACACGTAGGCCAATTCCGGATACCGCGAAGGCGGCATCATACCCACCGTCGCCCCCACCGTCGCGAGAAACACCGTGACAACCCAAATCACCTCCGCGTTTCGCTTAAAAAATCCCTCCTCCCCCAACGGATAGTCGGGCAACAACGGAGACACGGAAGACTTCTGAGCGGCGGACTCGGATGGCATAAAATCCAAACCTTACCCGCCCGACGCCCGGCGCGAAGCGGAATTTTACGTAATAGCACGGATACCCTTCTTGCGCCCGCCACCGCCACTCCCTTGCCTGTGATGCTCATACCCCCTTCGCCCCTCTTCTGATGAGTCGTTTAAAATCCGCCGGCTACCACGTGGCCCTGCTCCTGTTTTTTTCGGTTGTATCCGTCCACGCCTCCCCCCGCGCCCTCATAGTCACCGGCCTCGCTGCCAACGAAACCCAGGCCGCCCGCCTCGCCTCCATCGCCGCCACCACCCGCGAAGGCCTGCTCGCACGAGGCCTCGCACCCGACGCCATCTTCACCCTCGCCCCCGCTCCCGGCGCCCCACTCCGCCGCGATACCATCCTCGCCGCCCTCGCACCCGAAGTCGCCCCCGCCGCCACCGAAACCTGGCTCGTCCTCCTCGGCACCTCCGCCCTCGCCCGCGACGGACAACCCGCCTTCCAGATCTCCGGCCCGCGCCTCACCTCCGCCGATCTCGCCGCCGCGCTCTCCGCTATCCCCGGCAAAAAATTCGTCGTCGTCGCCACCTCCGCCAGCGGCGGATTTCTCCCGCCCCTCCTCGCCCTGCCCGACATCGAAGCCGCCGCCGCCACCGCCGAGCGCGGCGAGATCAGCGAACCCCGCTTCGCCGAATTCTGGGCCGAAACCCTCCTCGCCCGCCCCGCCGCCGACTTCGCCGCCCTCGCCGCCGAGGCCGCCACCCGCGTCGCCGCGTTCTACGATTCGCAATCCCTCGCCCAAGGCGAAAACGCCCTCCTCATCGACCGCGCCACCGGCCGCATCATCCCCGCCCTCGACGCCTCCGCCCGCACCGCCACCGCTTCCTTCGGCGCCGCCACCCCGCCGCCGCCCGTCGATATCGCCGCCCTCTCCATCCCCAAAACCAACGCCGACACCGAGATCGAACTCCGCCCCGCCGACGCCGAATCCCTCGCCCTCCTCGCCGCCGCCCGCGACGCCGCGAAAAACTCCGACCACGCCGCGCTCATCCTCCGCACCGAAATCGAAATTCTCGTCGCCCGCGATTTTTCCTCGCGCGAAACCACCCGCTTCCGCGCCTACGTCCGCACCGGCGAAGCCCTCGACTCCTTCGGCGGTCTCCATCTCCCGTTCGATCCGCCCTTCATCAGCTCCCGCCTCGTCACCGCCCGCGTCATCCGCCCCGACGGTTCCCAACGCCTCCTCAACCCCGCCGCCCGCGACGACCGCCTAGCCGCCGAAAAGAACGACTCCGCCCGCGACGCCCGCGACGTCCCCTTCACCGCCTCCCCGTCTTTTATCCAATTTCCCGACGTCACCGCCGACTGCATCGTCGAGGCCGAATGGACCACCGAGCATCGCACCGACGGCACCCTGCCCGAGTTCTCCCGCGAGTGGCACTTCGCCCGCCCCTACCCGCAACAGTCCCTCCAGCTCACCGTCACCGCCCCCGACGCCCCTCGTTGGCGCGTCTTCGCCCCCCAACTACCCGAACCGCAAATCACCCCGTCCGGCGCCCGCGTCTGGATCCTTCCCGACATCCCCGCCCGCGAACCCCTGCCCTTCGATCCGCCCGCTCGCACTTTTACTCCGTGGCTGAGCATCAGCTCCGTCGAATCTTGGGACGCCTTCGCCGCCTGGTATCGCCGCATCGCCACCGGCAGCGACACCACCGGCC
Organism: Opitutaceae bacterium; assembly: GCA_036770725.1. Lineage (GTDB taxonomy): Bacteria > Verrucomicrobiota > Verrucomicrobiia > Opitutales > Opitutaceae > IMCC26134_A. The sequence continues at coordinate 5,003 of DAIPIP010000141.1, read as the reverse complement.
CCGAAGTCGAGGCCCTTGCCGCCCGCATCGCCGACGCCCACCCCGACCGCGCCGCCCGCATCCGCGCCGCCTACGAACACGTCGCCGCCCTGCGCTACCTTACCACCCCGCTCGGCGTCGCCGCCTTCCGCCCCCGCACCCCCGAGCAGACCTGGCGCGAGCGCTACGGCGACTGCAAGGACAAGGCCAACCTCCTCGTCGCCCTCCTCACCCGCCTCGGCGTCGAGGCCGAGTTCGCCCTCGTCAACCGCTTCGACACCACCTTCACCGAACACCCGTCCTGGCAGTTCAACCACGCCCTCGCCCGCATCCCCTCCAACCCGATCGCCGGCCAACCCCACGACCTCTGGCTCGACGCCACCGACCGCCTCGTCCCGTCCGACGTCGTCGCCCCCGGCAACCTCGGCCGCCAAGCCCTCGTCTTCTCCCGCGATTTTTCCGCCGCCGCCTTCCACGAGATCACCGCCGCCCAGGAGCCCCCCTCAAAATGGATCGAACATATAACGGCCAACCCGTTCGATCCCGCGGTCACCCGTATCCAAATTTCCGCGACAGGCTCCGCCGACGTCGCCCTCCGCCGCCTGCTCCTCGGCCTCTCTCCCGCCCAACGCCGCGCCCGCCTCGGCGACCTCCTAGACCACCCCGTCACCATCGTCTCCATCCCCGATCCCTACGACCTCGCCACCCCCTTCATCCTCGATCTCGAAGTCGCCACCCCGCCTGACACGTCGCTTCGTCCCCTCGTCCCCGGCCTCGCCGCCTACCTCGCCCCTGCCGAACGCCCCCGCATCTGGGACGAAGCCCGCCCATGGACCTATGTCCGAACCACCCCATCCGAAACCACCTCCCGCCCCATCCCCGCCCATCTCCCCTGACCAATCCCTTAAACTTAAACTTCCCCCTTAAACTCACCTTCATGTCCACCTCCCTCCCCCCCGAAACCGACGCCGCCGACGTCGCCATCCTCCGCGAAGTCCCCGCGCTCTACGCGCGCCTCCAGACCGAGCTGTCCAAGCGCATCGTCGGCCAGGAAACCATTCTCCGCGAACTCTTCCTCGGCCTCATCGCCCAAGGCCACTGCCTCATGGTCGGCGTGCCCGGCCTGGCCAAGACCCTCATCGTCAAAACCCTCTCCGAGGCCATCGACCTCGATTTCCGCCGCATCCAGTTTACCCCCGACCTGATGCCGAGCGACATCACCGGCTCCGAGATCATCGAGGAAAACGACCACGGCAAACGCGAGTTCCGCTTCATCGCCGGCCCCGTTTTCACCCAGCTCCTCCTCGCCGACGAGATCAACCGCGCCCCCGCCAAGACCCAGGCCGCCCTCCTCGAAGCCATGCAGGAACGCCGCGTAACCGTCGCCGGCCAGACCCGTCCCCTCGGCTCCCCCTTCTTCGTCCTCGCCACCCAAAACCCCATCGAGCAGGAGGGCACCTACCCCCTCCCCGAGGCCCAGGTGGACCGCTTCCTTTTCTGCCTCAACGTCGGCTACCCCGACGCCGCCGACGAGGTCCGTATTCTCCAAAGCACTACAGGCGCTCCGCCCCCGCCCCTTGAAAAAATCTGCACCGCCTCCGACCTGCTCGACGTGCAACGCGCCGTGCGCCGCGTGCACATCCCCGCCAGCGTCGCCGAATACATCGTGCGCCTCGTGCAGGCCACCCGCCCCGATTCCCCGTCCGCCACCGCCGCCGTGAAACGCTGCGTCCAGTGGGGCGCCGGCCCCCGCGCCTCGCAGTCCCTCGCACTCGCCGCCAAAGCCGCCGCCGCCCTCGCCGGCCGCCTCAACGCCGCCGCCGAAGACGTCTCCTCCGCCGCCCTCATCGTCCTCCGCCACCGCCTCATCCTAAACTACCGCGCCGAAGCCGAGGGCCTCACCGCCGACGCCCTCATCACCGACCTGCTCCGCGCCATCAAACCCTAGGTCCCCTCCCATGGCCTTCCCTCCCTTGCCAGTCCGCGGTCCGGGGAGCGCACCCGTCCCGGGTGCCGCACCGGGCGTCCCGCCCGGTGCTTCGTCTCCTCCGCCGCTGCCCCTCCTGCGCCGCCTCGGCTACCTCCCGCCGCCCGTCCGCACCCTCGACCTCGGCGAACTCGCCGCGCTCGGCTCCCTCCCGCTCCGCGCCCGCCGCCTCGCCGACGCCCTCGGAGCCGGCGCGCACCAAAGCCGCCGCAAAGGCGCCAGCATCGAGTTCGCCGACTACCGCGACTACCAACTCGGCGACGACCTCCGCCGCGTAGATTGGCGCCTCTACGCCCGCACCGACCGCCTCCACCTCCGCGAAACCCACGAGGAAACCCCGCTGCGCGTCGTGCTCGTTCTCGATGTCTCGCCCTCCATGGCCTACGCCAGCCGTCCGAAGAGCCTCTCCAAGCTCGACTACGCCCGCATGCTCCTCGGCGCGCTCGCCCTGCTCACCCGCCGCCAACGCGACTCCGTCGGGGCAGCCCTCCTCGCCGCCGACGTCGCCAAGTGGCTGCCTCCCGCCTCCGCCCCCCTCCGCCGCCAAGCCGTCTGGAGCCTTCTCGACACCCCGCCTTCCGGCCTCGGCACCGACCTCCCCGCCGCGCTCGACCAGCTCCTCGACCTCGCCCCCCGTCGCTGCCTCTTCGTGCTCGCGAGTGATTTTTATGAAGACCCCGCACGCCTCGCCCCCGCGATCCGCCGCCTCCGCTACGAACGCCATGATTTGCTCTCGCTCCACCTCGCCGACCCCGCCGAAGCCGACTTCGATTTCGCCGACCCCGCCGAATTTTTCGACATCGAAACGGGTGCGCAAATCGCCCTCGACCCCGCCGCTGCCGCTTCCGCGTATCGCGCTCGTTTCGAAGCCCACCGCCAAGCCATCCACGACCTCCACGCCGAAAACGGTTTCGACCACCTCTTCCTCCGCACCGAAACCCTCCCCCTCGACCCCCTCCGCGCCCACCTCGCCGCCCGCGCCGGCCGCGACTGACCCGCGATGTATCCACATAATCCCTACGCGCCGCGTCCGCCCTCCCACCCCGCCGCCATTGGTCATTGGTCATTCCTCATTGGTCATTTCACGAAGTGATGAGCTTCCTCTCCCCCCTCTTCCTCCTCGGCCTCCTCGCCATCGCGCTGCCCCTCGCGTTGCACCTCCTGCGCCGCCGCGTCACCCGCACCGTGCCCTTTCCGGCCCTGCGCTTCCTCGCCGCCACCCGCGCCGACCAACGCCACCAAAAACTCCGCCGCCGCGTCGTCCTCGCCCTGCGTTGCCTCGCCCTCGCCGCCCTCGCCTTCGCCTTCGCCCGCCCCTTCTTCGGCTCACCTCCCGCCAACCTCGCCCGCGCCACCGTAGTCGTCATCGACAACTCCTTTTCCCTCCAAGCCCCAGATCGCTGGCAAGCCCTCCACCGCCAAATCCGCGACACCCTCGGCTCCACCGGCAAAGACGAATCCCTCGGCCTCCTCCTCATGAACCCGCGGCCCACCTGGCTCGTCGCCCCCACCGGCGACACCGCCGCCGCCCTCGCCGCCTTCGATGCCCTGAAACCCGGCTGGAACGCCACCCGCGCCGAACCCGCCCTCCGCTTCGCCGCCGACACCCTTGCCGCCATCCCCGCCCAAAACCACCGCATCCTCTACCTCGGCGACCACCAGGCCCAAGGCTGGGCCGGCGCCGACTTCGCCAAAACCCTCCCGCCCGGCATCATCGCCTTTTTCCCCAAAACCTCCCCCGCGCCCGAACGCCAAGCCGCCCTCACCGCCGCCACCCTCACCCGCGAAGGCGATGCCGCCTTCATCACCGTCACCGCTCGCAATTTCTCCAACACCCGCCAAGTCCGCACCCTCTCCGTCTTCGCCGAAAACTCCCCCGAACCGCTTATCACCTCCCCCCTCGCCCTCCCCGTAGGCGAAAGCGATACCGTGCGCCTCGCCCTCCCCTCCGGCCTCACTCCCTCCTTCCTCCGCCTCGCCCTCGACTCCGACGATCTCCCCGCCGACGACACCTTTTGGCTTGTCCCGCCCTCCGCCCGCTCCGACCGCCTCTTGCTCCTCGACCGCACCGCCGCCTCCGCCGACTACGTCGGCACCGCCTACGCCGCCCTCGCCGCCATCCCGCCCGCCCTGCGCGTCGCGCCACCGCCCGCCACCGCCTGGCCCGCCGGGGCCGTCGCCATCCTCCGCGACGCCGCCTCCTTCGCCCCCGAACCCGCCGCCCGCCTCGACGCCTTCCTCGCCGCCGGCGGCTCCGCCCTCGTCTTCCTCGACGGCAGTCCCGCCCAAACCACCTGGCTCGCCCGCCACCGCCTAACTCCGAACTCCCTTAAACTTAATCTTCCCACTTCAACTCGCGCAGACGCGCCGAGCCCCAGCTCGGCCCGTCTGCGCGACTGGACCCTCGACCACCCCCTCGTCGCCCCGCTCGCCGAGTCCAACCTCCGCACCCTCGTAGGCTGGGAATTCACCCGCGCCTGGTCCCTGCCCGCCGACGCCGTCGAGCCTCTCGCCTTCTGGACCGACGGCTCCGTCGCCCTCGGCGAAGCCCGCATCGGCCCCGGTCGCGTCCTCCTCGCCGGCTTCACCCCCGACCGCCGCGACGGCGACTGGCCCGTCCACCCCGCCTTCGTCCCCTTCCTCCACCGCGCCGCCACCCACCTCCTCGGCCTCGCCGACACCACCGCCGCCGCCCCTCTCCGCGTCGGCTCGCCCCTGCCCGCCCCCGATTCCTCCGACGTCCAATGGCAAGCCCACGCCGGCCCCGCCACCCTCGCCGGCGGCGTCCCAGACGCCCCCGGCATCTACACCTTAAACGTCCCCGGCGCGCCCCCGCGCCTCGTCGCCGTCAACCTCGATCCCGCCGAAAGCGATCTCTCCCCCTGGCCCGAAGGCGCGCCCTGGAACGACCTCGTATCCACCGAAGCACTCCCCCCCCCCGCGCCCGACACCCTCCGCACCGCCCTCACCGCCGACACCGAGCAACAAAACCCGCTCTGGTGGTGGGCCCTCGCCGCCCTCGCCGTCTTCGCCCTCG
>DAIPIP010000140.1:0-7664 GCA_036770725.1 Opitutaceae bacterium | reverse complement strand
GACTCCCTCGGCTGGTTTACTCATTGCGGCTACAGTTTTATTTAAAATGCTCTAGGTCTGTTCTCGCGAGGAAGCCTTTTCGGATTTGTGCTTGGTCTTGTCCGGTGCGGGTGGACTCGACGCGGGCGCCGCTAGACGCCGAGAATGTTTTTCAGGCGACCGATAAAACCGCCGGATTTGGGGAGGGGCGCGGTCGGGAGGGGGGCCGGCGGCGGAGGAGGCGGCGGAGGGGGGGAAGGTTTGGTGGGGTTGAGGACCTGGCCAAGCAGGGCGGCGGCGGTGGGTTCGATGGAAAGGTCGTCAAGCGGCGCGACGAGGCGGTCGAGGCGCGTGCCGCCGGCGTGCGCGGAGCGGATGCGGGTGGTTTGCTCGGCGAAGTGATTGGCGTAGGCGGCGAGGCGGGCGCGCAGCTCGGGCGTGATCGAGGCGGGTTCGCGCACGAGGCGTTCGCGTTCCTCGGCGGGCAGCGCGCGGGCGACGTGGCCGATGGCCTCGATCAGGTAAAGGCCGCAGGTTTTTATGCGGTAGGGCAGGAAGCGGGCGACGACTTGCTCGTCGATGTGGGAGAAGGCGTTGAGCAAACGCCGTATGTCGTCGGCGGCGGTTTCGAGGTTGGCCTCGCCGCGACCAAGGTTGATGAAATCGTGGATGGTGGCCACGCGCTCGCGGAGGCAGATCCGGTGCATGTCCGGAGTAAAATTACAGAGGCGGACGGGGAAATCGCGCGGGATGCCGAGGCGGTCGAGGTTGCGGAGGACGAGGTTGGATTCGGGTTCGGCTTGGTGGCTGATTTCCAGCATGTCGCCCAGGGAGGAATCGAAGGCGAGGGTGCCGCGCAGAATGTTGGCGAGGAGGTCGAGTTTGGCGGGAGGCAAATCCTCCTCGGCGAGGCGGGCGATGGCGTCGAAACGGGTGAGGTCGATGAAGCGGGCGGGAGTTTCGTCGGGGTCGTCCACGGGCCAGGAGCAGCCGTCGATGTTGTCGGCGAGACTGCGCAGGGAGGTGTTCACTAGCATGGAGTTTTGGAACTCGTGGCGTAGTTTGTCCCAGTCTTCGGCGGAGATGCGCGGGGGAGGTGCGGAGTGTGGGATCACGGCGGGAAGGTGGCGTTGGCGGGCGGGGATCAGTAGGCGTTGTGTCGAAAAATTTCGCGACTCATGACGCGGTAGTCGGTGACGATGCCGGCCGAGTCGGTGGTGTTTTCGGCGGAGAGAAGCGGGACGGGCAGGCCGAGGGTGACGGCGCGGCGCACGACGGTGGCGTCGCGGATCACGGAGTTGAAAATCTTGGCGGTGCGGGAGACGCGCTTGGAGGTCTTGAATTGGTTGAGGCGAAGTTGCATGCGCATCTTGGGGACCTCGACGTCGGTGTTGGCCTTGACCGCGTTGAAGAGGATGCCCTGCACCTGGGCGGCGGGGCCGAGGGCGGGGCGGCGAAAACCGGCGCAGGCGTCGTGGAAGCTGGCGAGTTTCTCGACCAGCAAGGTGAAGCCGATGAGGGAGAGCGCGTCGGGGTTGGAGGGCACGTAAATCTCGGTGGCGGAAAACACGCCGCACTGGGAGGCGCGCAGGACGTTGGGCGGGCAGTCGAAGAGGATGAAGTCGTAGTGGGCCTCCACCTTGGCGAGTTCTTCGCGAAAGTGCAGGTAGGGCGGTTTGTCGGGGCGACCCACGAAATCGGCCTCGAGTTCGACGAGGTTGAAGCTGGTGGGTAGAAGATCGAGGCCGGGCAGGAGGGGGCGTCCTTCGCGGTCGGTGACGACATCGCGGACGATGAGATCGCCGAGCGAGGGCGGATTGGCTTGGAAGAGGCTGAAGATGGTGCTGCGGGGGCGGGACACGATGCGGTTCCAACGTTCGAGGCGCAGGAGCCAGATGGAGGCATTGGATTGGGTGTCGAGGTCGCAGAGGAGGACGCGCGCGCCCTGCTGAACGAGGCAGCTGGCGATGTTCACGATGAGGGAAGTTTTTCCCACTCCGCCTTTGTAGTTCAGGAATGCGAGTCGGCGTGCCATAGGGTGTATACCCCAAGGCAATACCATCGCGAGGGTGGGGTGCAACCCATGGTGTGCGCGTGCTTACGTTTTTTTGACGTAGGCGTGCGCAGGGGTGGACAAGTCGGCCGGGCTTGGTCTTTGTTTGCGGGGCGGGTTCAGCCGCATAATCGCATGAGCATACCGATCGTTCCTTATCCCGCGTTTTGCAGCCTGGCCGGCGAAGTTTTGGCCGACGAGTTGTCGGCCTTGATGGCGAAGGCGGATTTTTCCGAGTTGGTGTTGTTTTCCGACCAGCACGGCATGCGACTCGCGCTTTTGGCGGTGGGACCGGGCAAGCGGCATGCGTCGTTGGCGGATGTGCCGGGAGTGGAGATAGACGGCCTGCACGCCTTGTGCGCGGTGCGTCCCGGTGCCGAGGCGGCGTCGGCTCCGAAGGCGGCGGCGCCCAACGAGGAAGAGGTGAGCGAGCGTGCGCGGGAAGTGGCGCGGCTGGAGCAAAGCTTGAAGTCGCGAGAGGCCTACATCTCGGAGTGCGAACAGCGCATGGCGGAGGTGGGGCACAGTCTATCGGAGCGCGAAGCCATGCTGGAGGAGCGCGAGGCGGTTTTGGTGGCCAAGGAGCGCGAGTTTTTCCGGCGGCAGGGCGATTCGAAGAAAGCGGCGGAGGGTGCGCCGGTGGCCCCGCCGATCGCGCCGCGCGCGGACTTCTGAGCGGAGGGCGGCAGCGCTGGAGTCGGCGTGAGCGGGCTTGTAAGGCGGTGCGGGCGCGGTGACGGTGGCGCCTCTTTTTCATGGGCCAAGCTTTGCGCAACATCGGTATCGTGTCGGGTCTCACGCTGTTTTCGCGTGTGCTCGGGTTGGGGCGCGAGATCGCGGTGGCGGCGGCGTTCGGGGCCTCGGCGCTGGGGTCGGCCTTCGTGACGGCGTTCACGTTGCCCAATCTGTTTCGCCGCCTGCTGGGCGAGGGGGCGCTGACCTCGGCGCTGGTGCCGACTTTGCAGGAGGAAACGCGGCGAGGGGGCGAGGCGGGGGCGCTGCGCCTGGTGAGCGAAGCGGCGACGTGGACGTTGATCGTCTCGGGCGCGATCACGGCGGGGGCGATGGCGTTTTTCGGCGCGCACGGTTGGTGGGGGCGGCGGCTGGAGGGGCTGGGGGCGGATGCGGACACGGTGGGGCGCTGGGTGCTGGGCGCGGAGTTGGCGGCGTTGTTGTTTCCCTACCTGGTGATGGTGTGCCTGGCGGCTGTATTCAGCGCGGCACTACAGACGCGCGGCCGATTTTTGGAGCCGGCGCTCAACCCGGTCTGGCTGAACGTGAGCATGGTGGGACTGCTAGGCGCGGGGGCGTGGCTGGGCGGGCCGGGGGACGCGGAGGCGCGCATGCGGGGATTGTGCGCGGGGGTGTTGGCGGGGGGCTTTTTGCAGATGGCGGTGCCGGCCTGGGCGCTGACGCGGCTGGGATGGAAACCGCGCTGGGCGCCGACGCTCGGTCCGGGGTTGAGGCAGATCGCGCGGCTGATGGCGCCGATGCTTTTCGGGTCGGCGATCTATCTGATCAACATGACGGTGTCGCGGTTGCTGGCGCTCTCGATCGACGACGGCGCGGCGATCCTGCTGAATTTTTCGACGCGGGTGATGGAGCTGCCGATCGGGGTGTTCGCCATGGCGGTGGCGACGGTGGTGTTTCCCGTGATCGCGCGCCACGCGGCGGAAGGGCGGATGGGCGAGTTGGCGGCGGATTATCGGCACGGCATGCGGTTGATCCTGTTGGTGAACGTGCCGGCGGCGGCGGGGTTGCTGGTGCTGGCGGAGCCGATCACCCGGGTGTTGTTCCAGCGCGGGGAGTTCACGGCGGAGCACACGGCGGCCATGGCGCCGGTATTGGCGGCATGCGCGCTGGCATTGCCCTTGGTGGCCTACACGAGCCTGACGCTACGGGTGTTTTACGCGCGCAAGGACATGGGCACGCCGGTGCGCGCGGCGGCGTGGAGCTTTTTGGTCAACGTGGCGGCGAGCGTGGTGTTGATGCGCTGGTTTGGGGTGGTGGGCTTGGCGCTCGCATCGACCTTGGCGGCGGCGACGCAGGCGGTGTTTTTGCAGGCGAAGCTGGCGGGCGAGGAGGATGGGTTGCGGTTCCGTCATCTTGGCGGACATGTGGTGAAAGTGTTTATTGCGAGCATGGTGATGGCGGGCTTGGTGGCGCTGGGCTGGAGCGCGTGGAGCGGCGGGGTGGGCGACGGGGGCGTTTCGGCATGGATGGAATTAGCCGGGCTGGCGGTGGCCATGGGCGCGGGCGCGGCGGTTTACGCGGCTTGTGCGTGGGGGCTGCGAATCGAGGGACGCGAGGAGTTGGTGGCGCTGGCGCGGCGCAAGCTGGCGCGGCGTTGAGCGAATCGTCTCCGAATCTTAACCAGAAAAAGAGCGTGAACACGGGTCTTGGCGTGGCACGGTTAATGGTTTCAACAAGTCCGCTAACATAATCCATTTCCACTCCATCATGCCATCCGCTCCCAAGACCAGTAAATCGTCCGCCAAGAAGTCTTCCGCCGCCGCTCCCGCGCCTTCCGCCGCCGCCGCCGTAACTGCGGCCGGCGGGGTGGGCAGCGAGCTGGACGCTTCTCATTTCAAGAAGGCCATCCTGCGCAATTTGACCCACACGCTCGCGCGTGATCCGGGCGGTGCTTCGCAGCGGGACTGGTGGATGGCCACGGCCGCCGCCGTTCGTGAAGAAATTCTTGTTCGGCTCATCCAGACGCAGGCGGCGCACAACAAGGCGAATTCGCGTCGGCTCTATTACCTGTCGCTCGAATACCTGATGGGCCGTCTGACCGAGAATAATCTTCAGAACACCGGTCTCATGGCGACCGCCCGCGAGGCGCTCGCCGAACTCGGCATCGATTTGAATGATCTTCGCGAGGTCGAGGTGGACATGGGGCTTGGCAACGGGGGTTTGGGCCGCCTGGCGGCTTGTTTTCTCGATTCGCTCGCCACGTTGGATTACCCGGCGATCGGTTACGGCATCCATTACGAGTTCGGCCTGTTCAAGCAGGAGTTCGTCAACGGCAACCAGATCGAGCATCCCGACAACTGGATGATTTTTGGCACGCCCTGGGAAATCGTTCGCCCGGAATACACCCAGGAGGTGCAGCTCTACGGACGGGTGGAAAACATCTTCGATGATCGCGGCGGATACCGTCCGCGCTGGGTGGACACGAAAAAAATCCTCGGCGTGCCCTACGACATTCCGATCGCCGGCTACGGCACCCAGACCTGTAATTTCCTGCGTCTCTGGGCGTCGCGTTCCACCGAGGATTTCGACCTCACGGCGTTCAACTCCGGCGGCTACGTGGAGGCCGTGCGCGAGAAGGCGATCGGCGAAACGGTGTCGAAGGTGCTTTACCCGAACGACAAGACGGAGAACGGCAAAGAACTCCGCCTGATCCAGCAGTATTTCTTCGTCTCGTGCTCGCTGCGCGATCTGATCCGTCGCCACTTCCGCATCGCCGGAAACAGCTGGGAAAACTTTTCGGACAAGGTGGCGGTGCAGTTGAACGACACCCATCCGGCCGTGGCCGTCGCCGAGTTGCAGCGCATCCTCGTGGACGAAGAGCAACTTACCTGGGACGCCGCCTGGGCCATCATCACCAAAACTTTCGGCTACACCAACCACACCCTCTTGCCCGAGGCGCTGGAGAAGTGGAGTTTGCCGCTGTTCACCAAGGTGCTGCCGCGGCACACCCAGATCATCTTCGAGATCAACCGTCGCCTCATGGACGTGGTCGAGGCGAAGTGGCCGGGCGACAACCACAAGAAGAGCGTGTTGTCGCTCGTGGATGAAGGCGGCTCCAAAGCCTTCCGCATGGCGAATCTCTCGGTGGTGGGTTGCCACGCGGTGAACGGCGTGGCCGCGTTGCACACGCAGTTGTTGAAAAAGGATCTCTTCCCGGAATTCGACGCGCTTTATCCGGGCAAATTCCAAAACAAGACCAACGGCATCACGCCGCGTCGGTGGTTGTTGGACTGCAATCCGAAGCTCACCGCCCTGATCGCCGACACGCTCGGCAATACCGCGTGGGCGCGCGATCTGGACCAGTTGCGCGGGCTCGAATTGTTCGCGGGCAACGCCGACTTCCAAAAGAAATTCATGGCGGTGAAGCGCGAGAACAAGGTGGAGCTCGCCGCCGTGATCGAGCGCGAGTGCGGCATCGTCGTCTCTCCGGACTCGTTGTTCGACGTGCAGATCAAGCGTCTCCACGAATACAAGCGCCAGCATCTCAACCTGCTTCACATCCTGACGCTCTACCGTCGTCTGTTGCAGAATCCTAATCTGGACATCGTGCCGCGCGTCTTCGTGTTCGGAGCCAAGGCGGCTCCGGGCTACGACCTCGCGAAAAACATTATCCGCGCGATCAACGTGATCGGAAAACGCATCAACGAGGACGTCCGCATCGGCGGCAAGTTGAAGGTCGCATTCCTGCCCAACTACCGCGTGTCGCTGGCCGAACGCATCGTGCCCGCGGCGGATCTCTCGGAGCAAATTTCCACCGCCGGGAAAGAGGCTTCGGGCACGGGCAACATGAAGCTCGCGTTGAATGGCGCGCTTACCATCGGCACGCTGGATGGAGCCAACGTCGAGATCGGCGAGGAGGTCGGCGACGACAACATCTTCATCTTCGGGCTCACCGTGCCCGAGGTGGAGGCGTTGGACGCGAAGGGCTACTCGCCGTGGGACTACTACCATCAGGACGAGGAGCTGCGCGCCGTCATCGACTGGCTGGGCAGCGACTACTTCACGCCCGGCGAACACCATGCCTTCGGCTCGCTCCATCACAGCCTGACCGGCGGCGGCGATCCCTATAAGTGTCTCGCCGATTACCGCAGCTACGTGAAGGCGCACGAGAAGGTGGACGCCGCTTATCGCGATAAAAAGCGTTGGGCAAAGATGGCCATTCTGAACACGGCGCGAGTCGGCAAATTCTCCAGCGATCGCACGATTCACCAATATGCGAAGGAGATTTGGAATCTGCCCGCGCTCAAGGTTGGCTGAACCGCAGGGCGATAACCGCACCGAGTTTTTGTCGTGCGTGAAAAAAGAGGCCGCGTTCCTTCGGGAGCGGGGCCCTTGTTTTTCGGGGGTATCGCGACGGTGCGGCGTAGGGAGTTACTCGTGCAAGCGCGCGGCGGGTCTGGGGGGCGGCGTCACGGTTGTCACCTCGACATCGATCACATCGCCCGTGCCGCCGACGCCGGCGGCTGCGGCGCGGCGACGAGCGTCGGCGGCTCCGCGCGTTCGGGCTTGGCCGGGGCCGCCACGGCGAAATCGGCTGGCGACCAGGCCAAACAGGGTGCCGACCAACACCAGCGCGCCAGCCGCAAGCGTGACCAAAATAACTCCGAACGCGATCACGCCGCCGAGGAGAAGCCGGAAAAAGTTCGCCATGCGGTGATGACCCGAATTTGCGGGGAATGTTGCAAGACCACTCGGCGAGATTGGCGGGAAATCGCGTCCGGTGCGCGCGACTTGGGGGGTGATACGGTCGCCGATAGATTGAAGGACCGAACGGAGCCGGTCCCTCCAAAAGACCATATGCCAGATAGTCTTAGTAGCTTTTACGTGGTTCCTCGCTGTTTCCGGTGGATGGAGCGGAAGGGAGTGAACCGCTAATGTG
>DAIPIP010000139.1:0-7686 GCA_036770725.1 Opitutaceae bacterium | reverse complement strand
AGCCGAGAAGCGTGCCGGTGATCTCGGCGCGAAGCTCCTTGAAGCGTTTGTCGTGATTGAGCGCGAGGCGGTCGCGCGGACGGGGCAGGTCCACCGCGACGGGAGCGGCGAGGGTGGCGCCCGGGCCGAGGGTGAGCGGGATGATGCGGTCGGCGAGCAGGAGGGCCTCGTCCACCGAATTGGTGACGAGCACGATGGTGGTGCCGCTTTCGCGATGGATGTCGGCGAATTCGTCCTGAAGCTTGGCTCGGGTGAGGGCGTCAAGGGCGGAGAGCGGCTCGTCGAGCAGAAGGATGTTGGGCTGGATGGCGAGGGTGCGGGCGACGGAGACGCGCTGGCGCATGCCGCCGGAGAGCTGGCGGGGAAGGCGATCCTTGGCGTGGGAAAGCTTCACCATCGCGATGTATTTATCGACGTGCGCGGCGCGTTCGGCGGCGGTCTGCTTCGGGAACACGGCCTCGACGGCGAGGGCGATGTTTTCCTCCACGGTGAGCCAGGGCAGGAGCGAGTAGTTTTGGAAAACGAGGCCGCGGTCGGGGCCGGGACCGGCGACGGGCGCGCCTTGCAGCAAGATCTCGCCGGCGTCGGGTTGCACAAGGCCGGCGATGAGGGACATGAGGGTGGTTTTGCCCTGACCGGAGTAGCCGACGATGGCGACGAACTCGCCCTTGGCGACGGTGAGGTCGACGTCGGAGAGGATGGCCTGGCGTCCGTAACTTTTGGATACGCCTCGGAGCTGGAGAAAGGACATGGCGGGCGGAGGGTTCACCGGATGGAGTTGGCGTCGAAGCTCACGGCGCGCTGGAGGCTCATCATGGCGCGGTCGAGCAGGAAGCCGACGAAGCCGATGGTGAAGACGGCGACCATGATCTGGGCGAGGGTCTGGGAGCTGCCGTTCTGGAACATGTCCCAGACGAATTTTCCGAGGCCGGGATTCTGCGCGAGCATCTCGGCGGCGATGAGCACCATCCAACCCACGCCAAGGGAGAGGCGCAGTCCGGTGAACATGAGCGGGAGGGCGGAGGGGATGACGATCTTGGTGATTTTTTTCCACCAGCCGAGGCGGAGCACGCGGGCGACGTTGAGGTAGTCCTGCTCGATCTGGGCGACGCCGAGGGTGGTGTTGATGAGGGTCGGCCAGAGCGAGCAGAGGGCGACGGTGAGGGCCGAGCTGATGAAGGATTTCTCGAACCAGGGGTTGGTCGGGTTGTAGAGCGCGCTGACCAAGATCATCACGATGGGCAGCCAGGCGAGGGGCGAGACGGGTTTGAATATCTGGATGAAGGGCGCCATCGCCACGTTGAAGACGCGGCTGAGGCCGCAGAGGATGCCGACCGGAATGGCGATGAGCGAGGCGACGAGGAAGCCGGCGAAGACGGTTTTGAGGCTGGTGAAAATCTGGTCGATATAGGTAGGGCGGCCGGCGTAGGTGCGGTCGGTCCACTCGCGATCTGGATTTTTGGCGAGCGCGGCCTCCTTGCGCTCGGCCTGGCGGACGTAGAAGGCCTTTTCTTTTTCGCGCTCGGCGACGTGGTCCTTCCAGAGATTGCCGGCCTCGCTCCAGACCGCGACCGGTCCAGGCAGGGCGCCGAAGCTCACCTCCACGTTGCGGGCAACCCAGGACCAGCCGCCGAGGAAGACGAGCACGGCCAGCAGCGGCACGCCGATGTTGATCAAGATCTGGCGCACCTGTTCGTCGGGATTTTCCCGGCGGGCGAGCCGGATGAACGGGATGAACCAAGTGAAACCGATGGCGTCGCAGGTTTTGATGAGGGCGGTCATGAGGAGAAAGGATGGGGATCGATGGCGTAGGCGCCGGGGCTGGACGCCCCGGCGCACGGATTATGGGCGAGACGCCCGTGCAACATTTAGTCTTTGAGGCCGATGGAGAAGAGGCGGAGGTAGTCGTTGGGTTTGCGGCCGTCGTAGGTGACGCCGTCGATGAAGCCGGAATCGGCGGGCTTGTAGCCGTCGGTCTCGGGGATGTCGGCGGCGGTGATGACACCGTCGGCGATCAGGGCCTTGGCAGCCTCGAGGTAGATGGCGGGCTTGTAGATCTCGCGCGCGGTGGAGTCATACCAGGCGTCGGTCTTGGGCTCGTCGATCTGGCCCCAGCGGCGCATCTGGGTGAGATACCAGACGGCGTCGGAGAAAAACGGATACGTGGCGTGGTAACGGAAGAAGACGTTGAAGTCGGGGTGCGGACGCTTGTCGCCCTTCACGTATTCCCAGGTGCCGGTCATGGAGTTGGCGATGACGTTGGCGTCGGCGCCGACGTATTCGGCCTTGGAGAGGATCTGGGTGGCCTTGACGCGATTTTCCGGGGAGGCGTCGAGCCACTGGCCGGCGCGGATGAGTGCCTTGACGACGGCGACGTGGGTCTTGGGGTTGGCCTTGTCCCAGGCGGCGGTGACGCCGAAGACTTTTTCGGGGTTGTTTTTCCAGATGTCGTAATCGGTGACGGGAGCGATGCCGATGCCGCGGAGGACGGCCTGCTGGTTCCAGGGTTCGCCGACGCAGTAGCCGTGGATGGTGCCCTGGGCGAGGGTGGCGGGCATCTGGGGCGGCGGGGTGACGGAGATGAGCACGTCGGCGTCGGTGGTGCCGGTGGTGTCGCCGCCGGTGTAGAAGCCGGGCTTGATGCCGCCGGCGGCGAGCCAGTAGCGCAGCTCGTAGTTGTGGGTGGATACGGGGAACACCATGCCCATTTTCATGGGCGAACCGGCGTTCTTCATGTCCTGCACGACGGGCTTGAGGTAGTCGGC
Source organism: Opitutaceae bacterium (assembly GCA_036770725.1). Taxonomy (GTDB): domain Bacteria; phylum Verrucomicrobiota; class Verrucomicrobiia; order Opitutales; family Opitutaceae; genus IMCC26134_A. The sequence goes on along the minus strand of DAIPIP010000139.1, from coordinate 4,921 downwards.
TTTCAGGGGGAAGGGCGCGGGCGTGGCCCGGAGTTCGGGCGAGGCGGCCTTCATCTTTTCCCAGATTTCGTTGGAGAGGGTGATGCCGTTGCCGTTCAGATCCATGCTGAAGGCGGTGATGACATGGGCCTTGGTGCCGTAGCCGATGGTGGCGGCGATGGGCTGGCCGGCGAGCATGTGGGCGCCGTCGAGTTCGCCGGTGATCACGCGATCGAGCAAAATCTTCCAGTTGGCCTGGGCCTCGAGGGTGACGTAGAGGCCCTCGTCCTCGAAGAAGCCGAGCTCCTTGGCGATGACGAGCGGGGCGCAGTCGGTGAGCTTGATGAAGCCGAACTTGAGGTCGGGCTTTTCAACGTCGTCGGCGCGGAGCGTGACGAGACCGAAACCGCAGACGGCGGAAGCAAGGCCGACACGGAAAAGGGTGTGGAGTCGAGGAATGAGAGTTTGCATGGGCTGTTTTATGACGTGGATGGAGAGGCGCGGGACGGCCCTGTGTTGAGCGTGCCAAATGCCAAGCCGGCCCGGGTGGTCCATAAAGGCGGTTCAAACTATTGATCCAAATGATGAGCGGAACTTGTGCATGAAACCCGCTCTCACACCGCCGCCGCCATGCCGTGGCGGGCGCGGGATTGGGCGAAGAGATCCGCGCGGAAAACCCGGCGCACGAGATCGGGCGGGATGACCTGTCCCTTGGGCACGAGGCCGTGGCGCACGAGGCCGTCGATGATCCACTGGGCGCGCGCCTGCGTGGGCACGTTGGCCTCGCGCGCGTGAAAACGAATGTAGTCCGTCGCCTCGACCGAGCCCCGCTCGGCGCCGAGCGCGAAGGGGCCGACCAGGGCGGGCGCGATGATGCGCGCCGGCACGTCGAGGTATTCGGGGCGCGCGAGGAGCTTCACCAGCTCGGGGCGAAACTCCGGGTCGTCGCAAAGCACGGCGGCCTCGGCGAGCGCGGCGACGAGCGCGAGATGCTCCTCGGCACGCGAGACCGCGAAATCCTCGCGAACCATGAAAATTTTTTCCACATGGCCGGGCGAAAGTTCGGCCGAGGTGGCGGCGATCCAGCCGGTTTTTTCGCGCACCGCGAGGGAGTTCCACGGATCGCCGACGCAGTAGCCGTCGAGCGTGCCGGCGGCGAGGTTGCGGTGCAGTTGCGCGGGCGGCACGACGACGATGCGCACATCCTTGTCGGGATCGATGCGCGCCGAGCGCAGCCAATCGCGCAGCAGGATGTTTTGCGCGGAGCAGGCGAACACCACGCCGAGCACGAGCAGGCGCTCGTGACGCGTGCGCACGATCTCCTCGCGCAAGGTGTCGACGTCGCGCACGCCGCGCTTCCAGAGCGCGGTCGAGAGCGTGATGGCGTTGCCGTGGGCGTTGAGCGCGTAGGCGGTGACGCAGGGCGTGGGCAAACAACCAAGCCCGAGCGTGGCGGCCAAAACCATCGGGGCGACGGCGTGGGCGGCGTCGAGCTCGCGATAGATGATCTTGTCGCGCACCGTGGCCCAGCCGACCTCGCGACTCAACCGCACTTCCAGGCCGCGGCGGGCGAAAAGGCCCTGGGTTTGCGCGACGATGAGCGGCGACGCATCGGTGAGCGGGATAAAACCGATCCGCAACGGTGAGCCGGCGGAAGAGCCGGACGAGGAACCGCCGGAAGAGCCGGCGGAACAGGCGACGGGGGCGGAAAGGGAACGCGCGGATGTTTTCATGGGCATGAAACGCAGCTCAGCGCATGCCGTGCCAAACGCTTGGCCTCAAAAATGCTGTTCACGCTTTTTATATTTTTAATGACCGTTCCTCATTCGACCAACCGCGCTCCCGCCGCATGACCACCACGCTCGACAGCCGCCAGATGCTCGCCTTCGCCACCCTCGCGCGGTGCCGCAGCTTCACCCAGACCGCGAAGGAGCTGCACCTCACGCAGTCCGCGATCAGCCACACCATCAAGGCGCTCGAACAGGACGTGGGCGTGCCGCTTTTCGAGCGCGTGGGCAAAAAAGTCTTCCTCACCCAGGCCGGCGAAAAACTGCGTCCCGCCGCCGAACGCATCTTGCGCGACATGCACGACGCCCGCGCCGCCATGGAGGAAGCCGGCACCTGGGGTCGCGGTCGCCTGCGCGTCGGCGCGAGCGTGACCACCTGCCAGCATCTTTTGCCCACCGTGCTGCGCGAATTTCGCCAGAGCTTCCCCGATTGCACGCTCAGCATCGTGGCCGGCGACGGCCCGCACATGAGCCGCCTGCTGCTCGACAACCAGGTGGACCTCGCGCTCATGCTGGAGCCTGACAAGGAGGACAACCTCGCCTTCCGCGGCCTCTTTTCCGACGAACTCTACGCCATGGTCGCCCCGCCCCACCCCTGGGCCGCCGCCGGTCGCGTGCCGAAGGAGAGCTTCGGCGGCGAGACCGTCATCGTCTTCAACAAAGGCAGCTACACCCACCGCATGGTCGAGGACCACTTCCACTCCGAGGGTATTCAACTTTCCAATACGATCGAACTCGGCAGCATCGACGCGATGAAGGAACTTGCCAAGGTCGGCATGGGCGTGGCCCTGCTCGCCCCCTGGGTCGCGCGCAAGGAACTCGCCGAGCGCTCGCTCGTCGCCCTGCCTCTCGGCCCGCGCAAACTCAAACGCACCTGGGGCATCGCCCACTTGCGCGGCCGCGAACTTTCGCTGGCCGAGGAGACCTTCGCCGGCCTCTGCGAGACGGTGCTGCAAACGCTGAAGTAAGGCTTGAGGTAGGGCGGGACCGCCGGGCCCGCCGTTCGCCGTTCACCGTCCGACGTCCGACGTCTCGGCGCGCCCGGCGGTCGCGCCCTACCCCAATCTCCCTGCCCCGCCCCATAAGCCCCACCAGCAAGCACGCCCCGCCCGCCCCGGCGGATTTTGCCCTTTGCTCCGCCCGCCCGGGGCTCGCCGTTGACACTCCGCCCGGCGTCCGTCTTACGTTTCACCTTTACGCGTCCCCACCCCGGGATGCCGAAAAACTTCCCTAGACCCACCACACACATGGCCAAAGCCACCAAAAAACCCGCCGCGAAAAAGGCTGTGAAGCCCGTCGCCTCCAAGAAATCCGCTCCCGCCGCCAAGTCGGCCAAGGGCATTAAATACGTTTACACCTGGGGCGCCGGCAAAGCCGACGGCGACGGTTCCATGAAAGCCCTCCTCGGCGGCAAGGGCGCCAACCTCGCCGAGATGACCCGCATCGGCCTCCCGGTTCCTCCCGGCTTCACCATCACCACCGAGGTCTGCACCTACTACTACGCCAACAAGAAGACCTACCCCGCCGTCCTCCAGGCGCAGATGGAGGCCGCCGTGGCCAACATGGAGAAGATCATGGGCACCAAGTTCGGCGCCACCTCCGGCATGCCCCTGCTCGTCGCCGTCCGCTCCGGCGCCCGCGACTCCATGCCCGGCATGATGGACACCATCCTCAACCTCGGCCTCAACGACGAGTCCGTCGTGGCCCTCGAAAAGGCCACCGGCAACGCCCGCTTCGCCTACGATTGCTACCGTCGCTTCATCCAGATGTATGGCGACGTCGTCATGGGCGTCCAGAAGCGCGAAGGCGAAGACCACGATCCCTTCGAGCACACCATCCACACTTTCAAGCACGAGGTCTACCACCGCGACATCATCGACTCCGACCTCACCGCCGAGGACCAGCAGGAGCTCATCAAGCGCTTCAAGGCCCTCGTCAAAGAGCGCACCGGAAAAGCCTTCCCGAACAACGCCTGGGACCAGCTCCGCGGAGCCGCCGGCGCCGTCTTCGGCTCCTGGATGAACGACCGCGCCTGCGTCTATCGCCGCAAGTATAACATCCCCACCGAGTGGGGCACCGCCGTCAACGTGCAGGCCATGGTCTTCGGCAACACCGGCGAGACCTCCGGCTCCGGCGTCGCCTTCACCCGCAATCCCGCCAACGGCGCCAACGAGTTCTACGGCGAGTTCCTCGTCAACGCCCAGGGCGAGGACGTCGTCGCCGGCGTCCGCACCCCCGAGCCCGTGCTCAAGCTCAAGGACGTCATGCCCAAGAGCTACGCCGAGCTCATGAAGGTCCGCGCCATCCTCGAGAAGCACTTCAAGGACGTGCAGGACGTCGAGTTCACCATCCAGGAAGGCAAGCTGTTCATGCTCCAGACCCGCAACGGCAAGCGCACCGCCGCCGCCGGCCTGAAGTTCGCCGCCGACATGGTGAAGGAAAAGCTCATCGACTGGGAGACCGCCGTTCTGCGCAACCCCGCCGACCAGCTCGAGCAGCTCCTCGCCCCCATCTTCGACCTCTCCGAGGTCAAGAAGGCCAAGGTCATCGCCACCGGCCTCCCCGCCGGCCCCGGCGCCGCCACCGGCAAGATCTACTTCAACGCCGACCGCTCCGTGCTGGCCGCCGAGAAGGGCGAAAAAGTTCTCCTCGTCCGCGTCGAGACCTCGCCCGAAGACCTTCGCGGCATGATCGCCGCCGAGGGCATCCTCACCGCCCGCGGTGGTGTCTCCTCCCACGCCGCCCTCGTCGCCCGCCAGATGGGCAAGGTCTGCGTCTGCGGCGCCGCCGGCGTCGTCATCGACTACGATGCCAAGACCGCCACCATCGACGGCCAGGTCTTCAAGGAAGGCGACTTCCTCTCCATCGACGGCACCTCCGGCCTCGTTTACGCGGGCCAGATCAAGACCGCTCCTTCCGAGATCATCTCCGGCCTCCTCTCCAACGACAAGCAGGCCCAGAAGACCGAGAAGTATAAGAACTACGTGCAGCTCATGAAGTGGTGCGAACAGAGCACCAAGCTCTCCGTCCGCACCAACGCCGACACCCCCGAGCAGACCCGCCAGGCCATCGCCTTCGGCGCCGTCGGCATCGGCCTCGTCCGCACCGAGCACATGTTCTTCGAAGGCGACCGCATCGACGCCATGCGCGAGATG
>DAIPIP010000009.1:0-31870 GCA_036770725.1 Opitutaceae bacterium | reverse complement strand
CCGACGCCGCCGGGGGTGCCGGTGAGGATGACGGTGCCCGGGGAGAGCGTTTTGCTGGCGCTGAGGAAGGCGATGAGGGTGGGGACGTCGAAGATGAGGTCGCCGGTGGAGGACTCTTGGCGGAGTTCGCCGTTGACGCGGGTGCGGATGACGAGGCGGGAGGGGTCGGGGATCTCGTCGGCGGTGACGAGCACGGGGCCGAGGGGGAGAAAGGTGTCGAAGCACTTGCCCTGGCAAAACTGGCCGCCGCCCCACTTGAACTGCCAGTCGCGGGCGGAGACGTCGTTGGCGATGGTGTAACCGATGACGTGGTCGAGGGCGTTTTCGCGGGATACGTTTTTGGCGGTGCGGCCGATGACGACGGCGAGTTCGCATTCGTAGTCCACTTCGTGGGAGGGGTTGGCGGCGCGGGGCAGGTAGATGGGTTCGCCGGGGTTTTGGACGGTGTTGGGGGTCTTGACGAAGATCATGGGGAACTCGGGCAGGAGGCGTCCCATTTCGGCGGCGTGGCGGCGGTAGTTGAGGCCGATGCCGAAGACGGCGGGCGGGATGAGGGGGGCGAGGAGGCGGCCGGGGTGGATGGCGGGGCCGTCGGCGAGGCGCGGGGGGGGGGGGGAAAAGGGGTCGCCGAGAAGGGGGCGGGCGGTGCCGTCGGGTTGCAGGGCGGCGTAGGCGGGACCTTCCGGGAGGAGGTGGCGGATGAGACGCATGGTGTGGGGAATCGTGTAAACAGAGGCCGTGCCGGGGGAGCGGGGAATCGTTTTTTTCAGGGGGCTTTTGGCCCTCAGGCTGGGATTTTTGGCGGACGGCCAAAAAAAAGGCCGGCCGCGAAAAACGCGACCGGCCGGTGTAGTGCTAAAGCGGATACATCTTTACGGGGTGGCGGCGACGGGGCCCAGGGTGGTGCCGGCGCGGCGGGCGGTCATCTCGACGAGGCGCTGGATTTCGAGTTCGGCGGTGCGTTTGGCGATGCGGGCTTTTTCGATTTCGAGGTCGAAGTCGAAGGCGGCCTGGATGGCCTTGTCTTTTTCGGCGCGCAGAGCCACGAGGAAGGCTTCGAGGGTCTTGAGCTCGGCGGTGTTTTTCTCGGCTTGGGCGAGGTAGGCGGCGGTGTCGTCGGCGATGACTTGGCCGGCGGCCTCGTATTTGGCGCGGCGTTCTTCTTCTTTGCGTTTTTCTTCGGCTTCTCGTTCGGCGGCACGTTTCTCGGCGTCTTCGCGGGCTTGGCGTGCGGCCTCTTCCTTTTTGGCGGCTTCTTCGGCGGCGGCCTGCTCGGCGGCGAGCGTGGCGGCGGCTTCTCTTTCGGCGGCGCCTCGGCTGTGGTTATAGTAGATGCCGCAGAAGAGGATGGTGAGGACGGCGGGAATGATCAGGTAAAATTTGTTCATGGCGGTGGGCGCGACGGGATCGGAAAGATTAGCGGGCGGGGGCGACCGGGGCGGGAGGAGGCGTGTTGAGTTTGGTAAGCAGGGCTTGCAGGGCCTGCACGTTGGTCTGGGCCTTGGTGACGAAATCGAGGAGGAAGGCTTTTTCGGCGGCGGCCTCTTTTTGGGCGGCGGCGAGTTTGGCGAGGGCGGCCTCTTCGACTTCGATGTCTTTTTTGACGCGCTCGATCTGGCGGGCGGAGCGTTCTTGATCGCGGAAGGCGCGGTCGCGGGCGTCGATGGCAGCTTGGCGGGCTTCGCGCTCGGCGGCTTCGCGGGCGGCCTTGGCTTCGCGCTCGAGTTTGCGTTGTTCGGCGGCGGCGATGGCATCGGCCATGGCGGCGCGGCGGGCTTCGAGGTCGGCTTCGTTTTTGGCTTTTAACTCGGCGGCGGCGACGGCGGCTTTTTCGGCTTCACGTTCCTCGTAGCCGCTGCGGTGGGAAGCGTAGAAGCCGGTAAAGACGATGAGGAGCGCGATGGGAGCGATGAAATAGGCTTTGTGCATGGGTCGAACCGTGGTGATTGAAAAGCTGTTGGGTCTGGTAAGCGGGAGAGTGGTCAGGAGCTGGCGTTGGCCTGGCGGGCGCGGAGGGCGTCGGCGATGGCGTTGACGAGGGGATCGAGGGTGGTGGCGGGGACGTCGCCGGTGGAGCGGGCGGACTCGACCCATTTTTGGGCTTCTTCGTAGCGCTGGAGTTCGTAGGCGAGGTAGGCGAGATAGACCTCGGACTGGCCGCGGCGTTCGACGCCTTTGGCGAGGGCGGACTGGCCGCGGACGTAGGCGTCGGCGGGGTTGCCGCTGTTGTAGAGGAATTGGGCGAGGGAGAATTCGAGGGCGCCGTCGTCGGGGAACTTGGCGGTGGCGCGGGTGAGGGCGTCGAGGGCTTTTTCGTTTTGATCGATCTGCTGGTAGGCGGAGGCGAGGAGTTCCCAGTTGCGTTTGGAGCCTTCGATGCGGCCGTCGGCGAGGCCTTTTTCGAGGAGGGCGGCGGCGCGGCTGTATTGCTGGATGTTAAAGAGGATGGCGACGCGGGTGTAGTGGTCGCGGGGGGTGTCGAGGAGGCCGTTGGCTTGGGCGCGTTCGAGGGTGTGGAGGGCGCGGAGGTTGAGACTGCGGGCTTCCTCGGGTTTTTTGGTTTCGCCGGCGGCGGCGAGGTAGATGGACTGGAGCTGGGACCAGGTGGTGACGCTCTTGGGGTCGCGAACGGCGAGGGTCTCGAGGAGTTCGGCGGCGCGGGTGTTGTCGCCGAGCTGAAGGTAGCAGGCGGTGAGCAGGAGGACTAGCTGGTTGGAGGGGTTGACGTTGATGAGCATGGCCTCACGAGCCTGCTCCATGGCTTCGCGAATGCGGGCGAGGTCGGCTTTGGCGGGGTCGAGGGTGCCGATTTGGTAGAGGAGGGAGGCGGTGAAGGTGCGAACCTCGGCGGTGGGCTTGGTGGAGACGGTGAGCCAACGATTGATGTAGCCGAGGGCGGTTTCATAGCCGGACTTTTGAACGGGGAGTTCCTTGGCTTCGGCGGCTTTCTGGTAATGGAGCTGGGCGAGAAGGTAGAGCTGGTCGAGGGTGGCGGAGGCGTCGAAGAACGCGGGGTTGGTATCGGAGAGGCGCAGGGAGGTCTCGAGCGGGGCGATGGCTTCGAGGAGTTTGCCTTGGGTGAGAAGGATCTGGGCCTTGATTTGAGAGAGGACGTAGAGGTCGTAGCTTCCGGGAGCGGAGGCGGCGAGGAGCGGATCGATGAGGGCTAGGGCGCCGGGGTAGTCTTTGGCGTCGATCAGGGGGCGGAGCTGGCCTAGGGAGGAGGAGGTTTTTTCGGAAATCTCTTTTTTGGCGGGCTGTCCGGCCTGAGCGAGGAGCACAGGGGCGGGCAGGGCGAGGGAGAGGAGGCCGGCGAGAAGGAGGCGGGATGCGGTGTTCATGGTCAGTCGTTGGACAGGCTGAACGTGAGGGGCTGTTGCACGCGGGTGTTGACGTTGGCGCCGGCTTTTTGGCCGGGGGTGAACTTCCATTTGAGGACGGCGTCGATGGCGGCTTGTTCAAAGCCGGGGTTGGAGGAGCGCACGATGAAGGGATCGCGGACGTTGCCTTGGGAATCGACGATGAAGCCGACGAGGACTTCGCCGCGGAGGCCGGAGCGGCGCATCTCGAAGGGGTAAACGGGATTGATGCGGACGCGGGGTTGGGGGCGGCGGTCGAGGGCCGCCAAGTCGAAGACGTTGCCCAGGCCTCGTCCGCCGCCGAGGGTAGGTCGGGTGGCGGTGGGGATGACGATGTTGCCGCCGGTGGGGCGGTTGAGGGAGGGGGGCGGGACGGCTTGGATTTGCTGAACGAAGGGGGAGTCGATGACGGCCGAGGGAACATCGGTCTGCATGGGTGGTGCGATATCGGCGAGTTCGATGGGTTCGTCGCTGGACACGATGTCTTCCATGATCTCGGGCTCCTCCGGCTCGGGGGGAGGAGGCATGTCGTCGAGCATGATGGTGGGGATCTCGGGTTCGACGTAGGCGGCTTCCTTCGGTTCGGGAATGAGGTAGCTGCTGAGGGCGATGCCGCCGTGGAGGGCGATCGAGACGATCAGGGCGATGATGAGGTTGCGGCTCATGGTTTAGCGGCCGGAACCGCGGTAGGCGGTCTCGATGGTGACGGTGGTGATGCCGGCGAGGCGGACCTCGTCGAGGACGCGGATGACGTCGCCGTAGCGGGCGCGATCATCGCCGGTGACGAGGACGCGCGGGTTGGGAATCCGGGCCTTATAATCGGCGAGACGGGGGGCGACCTCGTTGAGGAAGATGGGTTCTTTATTCCAGAAGGCGGAGTCGCCTTCGGAGAGCTGGATAACGACGGAGGTGTCCTCCTGGTCGCGCGAGGCGGGGGCGGCGCTGGCCTGCGGCAGGTCAACCGGCACGGATTGGATTTTGTTCAGCGAGAGGGTGAACAAGACGAAGGTGGCGAGCAGGAAGAAGATGACGTCGATCAGGGGGATGATCTCGATGCGGGCCTTCTTGACGGGCGCGGCGTCCACCGGGCTGTTGAACAGTGAGGATGACATGGCGGTTGGCGTGCCTTATTCGGCTTGGCGGATGCGGGTCTCGATATTGACGCGGGTGATGCCGACTTTGCGGACCTCGTCCACGACGTAGCGGACCTGTTGGAACAGGGCGTTTTCGTCGCCGTTGATGAGGATGTTTCCGTCGGGCTCGGTCTGTTTGTAGGCTTGGAGGCGGATAATGAACTGATCGAGGGTGATCGGTTCCTTATCCCAGCCGAGGGTGCCGTCCTCCTGAATGGTGAGAGTCACCGAGGCGCCTGCGTCGCGGGCCTGGCTGGTCTGGCTGGTGGGCAGGGAGGCGGGCAGGCCACCACTCGAGTTGAGGGAGATGGTGAACAGCACGAAGGTGGCGAGGAGGAAGAAGATGACATCGATCAGCGGAATGATCTCGATGCGGGCCTTCTTGGTGCCGCCCGGGCCTGTGGCGGAGGAGCCGTGCATGGTGATGAGGGAGCGGTTGGCGACGGGATCAACCGGCGAATTCGCGCTTCTTCATGGAGAGCTCGAGGGCGTTGGCGGCGTCGGTGACTTTGTGCCGCGCTTCCTCGAGGCGGGTGTTGAGGATGTTGAAGGGGATGAGGCCGGTGATGGAAATGCCGAGACCGCCGGCGACGGCGATGAGGGCCTCGCCGACGCCGTAGGTGATCTTGCTGGCGTTGGCGGAGATGTCGCCTTCGCCAAGGGCGCCGAAGGTGTTCATCATGCCGAGAACGGTTCCGAGAAGACCGAGGAGGGGGGCGAGGGTGATGCAGGTATCGAGAACGGAGATGCCGCGCTGGTAGCGGCTGAGTTCCTGGTTGGCGGAGCGGGTGAAGGCGTTGGTGAGGGAGTGGTCGCGGTGGTGAAGGGCGTTCACCAGGATGCGGGCGACGAAGTCGGAGGATTTCTCTCCGACTCCGAGAGCGGCGTCGAAATCACCTTTTTCCACGAACTCGAGCATTTGTTCAACGCGCTCGGGCTGGGCGCTGGCGTTTTCCTTGAGGAGGAAGAGAACGCGCTCGACCACGGCGGTGACGGCGACGAACGAGGTGAGGAGGATCGGCCACATGATCCAGCCGCCGTGAACGAAAAGTTCCATCGGAGTCTGGTTCATAACCAATACGAAGGCGATAGGGAGGTCTAGGTGCATAGTAGGTGAGAAAAGTGTGAGTGTGAGCGAAGGTGGACGGTTGGGATGTTGAGTGCGTCTGCAGATCGCGTGCCGATCACGGCGGCGCGCAAAGGTTGGCTAACTAGATAAAGCGTGTGCCGAGATTGGAGACAAAAGTTCCGGTTTCGTGTCATACTTTCGTTGCATTTGATACCTGCAGGTTACGTTGACTTAGGTTTGCGATATAGCCTGCGGTGGCCTGATCGAGCCATATCGCGCCCTGTTCGGCGGTGGCGACGGTGGCGTCGCCCATGACGCCGTGCGGGGAAATATCCTGCGAAGCCCAAGAGTAGGTGGCGGGGGCGCACTCGGGGCGGAGTTCGCCGGGATCGTCGATGCGAGCGGGGTAGTGGCAGGGGGCGTCCTCGGGGCGGGTAAACTGGGGGGCGGTGGCGTAAAGCCATGCGGTTTCGACGGTATTGGCATGGAAACCGTAGGCGGCCTCCTGGGCCGGGAGGTCGAAGGAGACGTTCGAACGTAGCCAGTCGGTGCTCATGCCAAGGGTGAACTCGATCTCGCGGCGGGTGTAGATAAGCACGGAGGTGTTGCCGCCATGGGTGTTCAAAAAGAGCAGGCGCCGGAAGCCCCATGCGTGAAGCTGGCGGGCGAGGGCGAGAAGTTGGAGGCGGAGGGTATTTTTCGAAATATAGAGGGTGCCGGGGAACCCGACGTGTTCGTTGCTTTTGCCCACGGTGATGGGCGGGGCGACGAGGGCGGGCACGTCGGCGGGCAAGGCGGCGAAGATGCGGGAAAGAAAATATTGGCCCAGGTAGGAGTCCACCGCGACGGGGAGTTGCGGGCCGTGTTGCTCGATGGCGCCGGTGGCGATGAGGACGGGCGTGGTGGGCTTGTCGGGCAAGGCGTCGATCTGCGCGAGGGACATCGCGGGCAGATAACGCGAGCGGTAGGACGGAAAGGGCATGGGGGTGGGAGGGGAGTGAGGGAGTAAGTGAAAGGGAGTGAGGGGGGTGGAGAGAGAGGCGGTTTTAGGCGGTCACGGTGAGGAGGGCGCCGTCGCGGGGGAGCGGTGGGCGGGCGGAGATTTCCACGAGGAGACGGGCGAGGTGGTCGGCGGCGGAGGCGAGAAGCGGGCCGGAATCGGTGGCGGCTAGTTCGGCGAGCAGGGCGCGGAGGGCGGCGCGTTCGCCGCCGCGCCAAGGCGCGAAATCGAGTCCGAGGGCGCTGAGGTTGACGCAGAACATCTGGATGCCGCGATCGATGCGGATGTCGCGCGCGGCGGCGTCCACGAGTTCCTCATTCCAAGGGCTGCTGTTGTAGAACACGATGCGGCGAAAGCCCGAGGCGGCGACGCACGCGCACCATTCGTCGAGCGCGGCGAGAGCGGTGGGCGCATCGACGGCGAAGGCGCAGGTGGCGCTCGGGCCGACGACGAAGCGCTGGGGCGGGAGAGTGAGGAGTTTGCCGGCGGGCAGGGCGGGGCGGGCGGCGGCGGCGCGAAGGACGGAGAGGAGGACGGTTTCCTCGGCGTCGAGGGGGGCGTCGAGGCCCCAGTCGGCGAAACCGGTGACGGGGAGGACGACGGTGGTGGCGGCTTTGTCGGGCCAGTTGGCAAAATCGGTCCACGGGTGCCAGGGCCAGAAGGTGGCGTCGTCCGCGATGCAGAGCGGCGTGGGCGCGGGGAGGTCGGAAACGGGAGCGGTGGGAGCGGCGGACATGCGGCCGCATTTTAGCAGGTGCGACGCCAAGCGTGCGCGTTTGGGCGGTGCTTTTGACCGGAGAGCGGGCGCCCGGGCGAGGGGTCAGAGTTTATGCACCTGTAGGCGAACGAAGAGCGGGGTCGGGCCGATGGCGGGATTGAGTCGCACGGTGACCGTCTCGGTGATGCCGTCGCCGGTCGGGGTAATCGAGAGGAGTTCGGGGGCGACGGCGGGGGCCGACCAGTGGCCCAGCTCGTTCGAGGTGAGAATGGTGTAGGCGATGGCTCCGGGCGTGATGAGGCGGCGGTAACTGAAAGCGAGGTGGGTCGCGCCGGTGTCGGGATGAGTGACGGTGTCGAGGGTGTTGGGCAATGGATCGGGGGAGCGGGGATCAAGGCCGAGGGCGTATTCGAGGAGGTTGGGGATGCCGTCGCGGTCGGGGTCGCCGAGGGGGCCGTGATCGCCGGAGGACGAGGCGGGGTCGAGGTCGTGGGCGATTTCCCAGGCGTCGGGCAGGCCGTCGTCGTCGGCGTCGGGCAGGCGTTGGAAGAGGGTGACGGTGAAGGTTTGCGTTCGTGTGTTGGCCGGGGAGGCGGAGTCGGAGGCGATGAGGGTGAGGATGTTTTCGCCGGGCTGTAGGAAAAGGAGGCGGCTCCACTGGGCGAAGCCGTTGGTGGTGAGGGCGGTTTGCCCGTTGACGACGAGTCGGACGACGGCGTTGGCGTCGCTGGCGGTGCCGGCAAGGGGGTAGGCCGATTGGGAGGTGGTGGTGGGCGAGGTGACGGTGATCGTGGGCGGGGTGGCGTCCTGGATGGAGGTGACCGTGGCGCTCCAGGGGCTCGTGAGCGGTGTGAAGGACGTGGTTTGCCAAGCGAGGCTCCAGTCGCTCAGGCGCGGGGTGGAGGCGCTCTGGGTGGTGGCGAGGCGGGTGCGCAGGCGAATGGAGGTGGCACCGTTGAGCGCGGAGAGCGCGCCGAGGTCGGCCCCGGTGGCGATATCGCTGGCGAGGGTGATGGAACCGGTGGCGTCGAGCACGTCCACCGCGAGGATGGTGCCTGCGGGGCGGGAGGCGGTGTAGTCGAGGCGACCCCAGCGGCTCAGGGAGTTTGGAGTGATCGGGGGCGAGACGAGGGAGCCGGAGGAGATGTAATTGGCACCGCCGCCACTGGTGACGGTGACGTCGTCGAACAGGGAGCTGGTGGTGGGGTTGGTGTAGGCGTAGATGCCGGCCCGGCCGCTTGCGGTGTAGGTGTAGTCGGTCGCGGTGAGGGTGTTGGTGCCTTGGTGGAAGGGGATTGGGGTCTCGACGACGACGCCACCCGAGACGGCGACTCGCCAGAGGCGGAGGGTCAGGGTGGCGCCTTGGATGCTAAAGCGCGCGCGGATGTTTTCGTGGTCGGCTAGGGAGAAGGTGGTGGTGCCGGTGTAGAACCAGTTGGAGGTGCCGTTCACGTTTCCGTCGATAATGCGGCTGAAGTCGGCCTTGGCGGTGCCGTTGCTGTAGAAGAGAATAATGGCGGCGTAGCCATTCAGTTGGGAGCCGGAGCGCGAGGCGCGGAGGAGCAGGCCGCCATAGTGGAGTTGGCTGCGGTTGGCGGGCGCGAGGTAGGCTTCGATGGCACCGTCGGCGAACGTGTTGGCGGGGGTGGCGGCCATCAGGGCGTGGGTGCCGTAACCGACGAGGCGGGCTTCTCGGTCGCCGCCTTGGTTAATGGGCAGCGGGGGCGTGGTGGAGGGGCCGGAGGCGAGGGGGCTGAGTTCGAAGGTGCCCGCGCTGGTGTCCGGGAACGCGGTGGCGGCGAAGCCGGTGGTGCTTTCAAAAGTTTCCAGGACGGAGAGACCGCCCCCGGCGAGCACGACGTCGCCGGGCTGGGAGGCCAGATCGACCGAGGTGGCGGTGCCGGAGGCGAAGTCGGCGGCGCTGGTCTGAGTCCAGCCGGCTTCGGCGTGGAGGTTTTCGCGGGCGCGGACGCGGAAGTGCCAGGTCTGGCCGTCGGTGAGAGAGGGGAAGGTGTGGGTGAGGGCGGAGATCCAGCCGCTGGAGAGGGGCGTTGCGAAATCGGCGGTGGTGGCGGCTTGGAGTTCGTAGTCGGAGGCGCCGGCGACGGCGGCCCACGCGAGGGTGTTGCCGGCGCCGCCGGTGACGGCGGGCTCGGGGGCGAGGACCGGAGCGGCGGGAAGGACGGTGACAAGGGCGGCCTGGCTGTGGATGGAACCGTGGGCGTTGCTCACGAGCACCCAGTAGCGGGTGTGGGAGGAAAGGGCCGGGGTGGTAAAGGTGGCCGAGGTGGCACCGGTGACGGGCTGGCTGGTGTCGCCGGAGGCACCCTCATGCCACTGGTAGCCAAACGGGCCTCCTCCGGCGACGCCGACCGTGAGCGTCGCGGTTTGACCCGAGACGATGGAGACGGAGAGCGGGTGGGCGGTGATGCCCGGCTTGAGACTCAGGAAGAGGCTGAAGCGCGATCCGCCGGCGGCGTCCATGACCGACCCGTCGATGCGGACGGGGGTGTGGCGATTGGTGGTCGTTCCGTCGCCGAGTTGGCCGTTCACGTTGTAGCCGGATGCCCAGAGCGAGTTGTCGGTTTTGATGAGGAGGGAGTGAAGATCGCCGGCGGAGACACGCGCGATACCGGTGGTGACGGCGGCGGGCGTGCTGCGGCTGGAGGTCGGCGAACCCAGTTGTCCGTAGTCGTTGTTGCCGACGCTCCAGAGCGTGCCGTCCGGTTTGAGGAAGAGCACATGGCGCTCGCCGATGGAGGCTTGGGCGACGCCGGTGGCGACCTGCACGGGGGTGGAACGATCAGTGGTGGTGCCGTCACCAAGCTGGCCGTAGCCGTTGTAGCCCACGGTCCACAAGGTGCCGTCGGTTTTGGCGAAGGCGGCGAAGGCGAAGGCCGAGCGCACGAGGGCCACGCCGGACGCGACCTGAAGCGGCGCGGAGCGATTGGTGGTGGTGCCATCGCCGAGTTGGCCGCGGTCATTGTAGCCCATGCTCCAAAGCGTGCCGTCGGTTTTAAGGAAGTAGCTGAAGTTGGAACCAGCCGCCGCGGCGGCGACGCCGGAGGCGATCTGCACGGGGGTGAGGACGTCGGCGGGGTTGTCGTTGCCGAGTTGGCCGAAGGCGTTGGCGCCCATGCCCCAGAGGGTGCCGTCGGTTTTCACGAAGAGCGTGTGGCGATGGCCCACGGCGACCTCGGCGACACCGGAGGCAATCTGGACGGGGCTGACGCGATCGGTGGAGGTGCCGTCGCCGAGCTGGCCGTGATCGTTGGGGCCCGTCATCCAAAGGGTGGCGTCGGGTTTCAAGAAGGCGCTCTGCCTAAATGCGCGGGCGCGGGAGAATCCGGCGACGCTTCGGGCGGGCAGAAGGCGGTCGGTCGTGGTGCCGTCTCCGAGGCGGCCCAAATTCAACCCCATGCCCATGAGGGTGGACTCGATTTCGGGCAGGACGGTCACGGTGGCGGCGGAGCTGTCAACGGATCCGGTGGCGTTCGAGACGCGCACCCAAAAAGCGGTGTCGGCGCGCAGGGCGGGGGTGAGCAGGAAGGCGCCGGTGGCTCCCGCGACGGGTGCGGAGGTGTTGCCCGGGGACCCGCGATACCACTGGTAACTTGTCGCGCCATCGACGGAAGCGACCACCTGAAGCGTCGCATGCTCGCCGAAGCGAACGCTGGTCGCGCCTGGAGGGGTGACAATCTGCGGCGGGCCTGGGCGGACGGTGAGGGCGATGGGGCGGGTGGTGTCGCCGCGGCCGGTGCTGGTGTTGGTGAAGGTGACGGTGTCGGCGTGGGCTCCGGCGGCGAGGGCGTTGGCGCCGGCGTTGATCGTCGCGGTGACGGTGGCGGTGTCGCCAGGGGCGAGGTCGCCGGAGGTGACGTCGAGGGTGAGCCAGGAGGCGGTCTTGGCGGCGCTCCAGGCGAGGGGGGCGTCGCCGGGGTTGCTCAGGGTCCAGGAGGCGGAGGCGGGGGTGAAGGGGCCGCCGCGCTCGCCCTCGGCGGCGAGGCCGGAGGCGGGGGTGAGGGCGAGGTCGCCGACGGGCAGGACGGCGAGCGTCGCATTGCGCAGGGCGCTGCCGAGGCCGTTGGTCTGGTTAAAGAAAACGATCTCGTCGGTGTGCGTGCCGGGAGCGAGGGTCTGGGCGTCGGCGGTGAAGGTGGCGGTGACTTCCACGTTTGCCCCGGAGGCGAGGGTGCCGGAGGCGGGGCTCAAGGACAGCCAGGCGGCGGAATGGTCCGCGCTCCAGGTGACGGGGGTGGTGCTTTGATTGGTGATGGTCCAGGTGGCGCTTTGGGGGTCGAAGGGTCCGCCGCGGGGTCCGGCGGAGGAAAAGTCGCCGGTGGTGACGATGATGGTGGGTGGGCCACCGCTCAGGATGGTGAAGGGGTTGGAGGAGCCGAGCGCGCCGCCGGACGAGGCTTGAATGGCGACGTTGGCGCCGGGTCGGTCGGCGGTGAGGTTGCCGGTCCAGACGCCATCGACGAAGGCGCCGGTGGTGTCCGGGGTGATGGCGACGTGGTCGTGTTGGAGGTTGAGGCGGAGATTGAGCACACCGGTGGTGGTGCCGGGCGTGGGGATGGTGCCGGACCAGGTGAGCGGATCGGCCTGCCCCTGGGTGTAGTGCCAGAGGGTGCGGTTGCCGGAGGCGGTGAAGCCTTTGGTGGTGCCGTCGAGGTAGGTGGTCCCGTTGTAGCTGAAGTCGATCAGGAGGTTGGAGGTGCCGTCGTAGTCGAAAGGGGTGGTGAAATGGAACTGTTGCCAGCCGGTCGAGATGAGGGCGGGCGAGCCTTGGTAAACCGTGGTCCATCCGGTGGATTCCCAGAGGGGGCTGGAGTAGGCGGAGTGGGGGGTGGTTTTGATGCGGATGGTGAAGTTCGAAGCGGTTCCGCCGGGTGCGCGGGCCAGATCGAGGGAGAGGCCGGCGAGGCGACCGGCGCCGCCGAGTTCGCTCGCGAGGTAGATCGTCTGGGTGCGGGACTGGGAACCGTAGAAGGGTATGATATAGGTGCCGGTGCCTGCACCGATGGAGCGGGGTGAAAGGCCGGCGGAAAGCGAGGCGGTGCCGTTGAAGGACGTCGCGAGGTTGCCGGCAAAATCGAGGGCGGAGATGGTGACGGGGAAGGGCGCGAGCGCGGTTTGCGGCGAGGCGATGGTGGCGAAAGTGAAGCGTTCGAGCGGGCCGGGGGAGACCTCGAAGGGGTTGCTTTCGATGGGGTCGATGCCCGCGATGGTGGCGCGAAGGCGGGTGTCGGCGCCGGCGGTGAGCACGGTTAAATTCATGGAAGCGGAGCCATTGTGCACCCATCGGGAAACTGGGGCTCCGGAGAGGGTGGCGGAACCGGCGGAGTTGAGCGCGGTGATCGCGGCGGAAATGCCGGTGGGGACGGGGTAGCCGTCGATGGTTTGCAGGGTGAGGGTGGCGGCGAAGGCGACGCCGGCCGTTTTGGAACCTTCGATGGGGAGCCAGGCTCCGGTGGCGGGGTCGTTGTCGCGGACGGCGAGAGTGGCGGAGCCGCTGGTGAAGCCTGCGGCGGAGGCGGTCAGGGTGACGTTTTGGGTGCCGTCGCGCAGGGTGTCGTCGGGAAGTGAGCAGTAGATGGAGGCGGAGGACTGGCCGGCGGCGATGGTGCGGGAAGACGGGGTGGAGAGTTCGGTGGTGTCGCTGCTGGCGAAGGTGATGGTGAGGGGGGCGACGAGTTTGCCCGGGAGGGTGAGCGTGGCGTAAACGTAGGAGCCCTCGACGCCGTGCGACGGGAAGGAGAGGCTGAGCACGCGGCTTTCGTTGTCCAAAATCTGCATCTGGGCCGAGGCGGAGGTGTAGCCGGGCACGGTGGCGGAGACCGTGACGGTTTGGGTGCCGTCGATGAGGTCGTCGTCGGGCAGGATGAGGTCGAAGGTGACGGAAGCCGCGCCGGCCGGGATGGTGACGGTGGCGGGGACCTGGAGCTCGGTGGTGTCGGACGAGGAGAGCGCGACGGTGAGCGGGGCGATGGCGGGCCCGGAGAGGGTGACGGTGGCCTGGCCGCTGACGATGCCGGCGCCTTCGGTGAGGTTGGCGGGCAGGGAGAGGCCGAGCACGCCGACCTCGTCGTCGTCCACGAGCACGGTGGCGGACTTGGGGGTGTAGGTGGCGGGGGTGGCGGCGGAGACGACGACGGCGCGGGTGCCGTTGAGGCCGTCGTTGTCGGTGACGGTGACGTCGAAGGTGACGAAGGTTTGGCCGGCGGGGATGACGACGCTGCGGGTGACGTCGAGGATGTTGGCGGCGGAGGTGTCGAGGGTGACGGGGATGTCGGCTTCGGCGGGGCGGAGGATTTCGACGCGGCCGATGCCGGGCACGGTGCCGGCGCCTTCGGTGAGGCGGGAGGGAAGGACGACCCGGAGGGGCGGGGGCGGCACGAGGTCGGGCGAGTCGAGCAGGTAGAGCACGCCGGTGCTGGTGACGAAGGCGAGCGAGCGTCCGCCGCTGCGCACGAGGTTGAGCGGCGTGCCGTCGAGGGTGCCGAGGGGGAGGGTGCCGACGGGGGCGTGGGTTTGCAGGTCGAAGGTGCGGAGGGTGGTGCCGTCGAGGATGTAGATGCGGTCGTCGTCGAGAGAGGGTTCGACGGGGCCGGAGATGGCGAGGTCGGCGACGAGGGTGAAGGTTTCGGGGTCGATGACGCGGCCGTTCGTGGTGTAGATGAGCGAGCCGGCGCGCTTGAGGCGCTTGACGGCGAAGGAGTTGATCAAGTTGCCGCCGGATGCGGCCTGGGTGACGCCGCTTGGGGTAATGCCGAATTGGTAGAAATTAAAGCCCGTGCTGCTTGAGTTGTATCCGTAGAGGCGGCTCGCGTCCGCACTGTCGGCCAGGACATTGGCGCTGGTGGAGACAAAAGCCGGGAGCAGTTCGCTGTTTTCGAAAAGCGCGACGCGGTTGGGGTGTTCTGCATTGGCCACGGCGATTACGGAGGGCCTTCCGGCAACCGCGGCGAGGTCTCCGGCTCGCATTATGCCATAGGTCGAACCGGTATGGCCGACCGGAAAGTTGAGCGGCTGGGAGGCGCCGGACGTGACGGGAGCACGGGCGATGCCATAGCTTCCGTCGAGGATGGTGTAGGCAAATTGTCCATTGGCGGAGAGTTTGATCCGGCCCGGGTTGTCGCCGAGGTAGTCGGCGGAGAAAGCGGCGAAGCCCTGCGGGGCTAGACGAAGGAGCGAGTTGGGGAATACAGAGGCCGTATTTGAGGTCGTTATGAGGAGGCGGTCGGTAACCGGATCGTAGGCCAGGTCCCGCGCTCCGAGGCCGACGCGGCGCAAGGCCAGGGTGGTCGCGGCGGTGACGGTCACGTCCGAGGTGGACAGGTTGTTGGTGGTGTCGGGGTCGCCCGTGGCGGAGCTGACCTGGGCGGAGTTGGTGGCGGTGCCGGGCGTGGCGGGCGTGATGGTGAAGTGCAAAGTCGCCTCCGCGCCGGGTTCGAGGGTGCCGAGCGTGGCGGTGATTTGGGTGGAGGTCGCCGTAAACGAACCTTGGCTGGAGACGATTTCGACCGGGGTCGCGCCGGTGGGGAAGGTGTCGGTGAGCACCACGGACTGGGCTGGGCCGCCGCCGAGGTTGCGCACGGAAACGAGGTAGTTTAGCGGTTGGCCGACGATGGCGGGATTGGGCGTGGCGAGCTGGGTGACCTGAAGATTGGCCGAATCGGGGGAGGGCACCAGGACGGTGTTGAGCAGGAAAACTTGAGTCGAGGTGCGGAAGGCGAGGCTGCCAGCGCCCACGCGAATGAGCTGCGAGGGCGTGCCCGAGACGCCGGTGACGTCGGCGGCACCGACTTCGGAGAAACGTGCGGTGTCGTAGGCGCGGAGCCGGCGCACGCCACCACCTTGGTCGGAGAGGAGGTAAACGCGTTTGGCATTCGCGTCCGGGCGAACGGGACCGGAGTAAGGAAGGGACGCGAGAATCCGCTGCTGTTCTCCATCGACCACGCGACCGCTGGTCGCAGCGACCAGGTTGCCGTCGGAATGAATCGAGACGTTGAAACCGGTGATCAGTTCGCTACGCGCGTCCAAAATGGAGACACCGGTCGGGGTTACTCTCAGACGGTAGAAATCGAAGCCGGTGTTGTAGGAATTGTAGCCAAAGACGCGATCTGAGGCGGCTCCAGGCTCGATGGAACCGGTGCTTACGTAGCTGGCGGAGGGACGGGCAACTCCGGAGTCGTAGATATTAAGGTAACGATCACTGTCGGTGGCGATAATGGAGAGGGGCGAGCCGGCGAGGCCGAAGAAATCCCTGACAGGTTTGGCGCTGGCAAAGACCGCTTCCTGGGTCAGGTCATCTAATCGGACCGGTGTGATCTTCAATCCGTTGTCGTGTGCGACCCAGAGGCGGCTGCCGTCGGTGGCGCGGGCGAGGTGGGTGGTGGCGGTGGTGGCGACGGGGACCGGCGTGCCGAGGGCACCGGTGGCGGGGTCGATGGGGACGAGCGTGCCGGAAGGCGTGCTGGCGTAGATCTTATCGGTGCCGGGGTCGTAGATGATGTCGTTGTTGGCGAGGGTGATCGTTTGCACCACGGGCATGCGAACGGTGAAGGGGTTCGACGTTCCTACGACTCCATCTTCGAAGTCGGCGCGGAGGGTCCAGTCATCGCCCGGGGCCTGGCAGGTGATCGCGCCGGTCCATACGCCGTTGACGAAGGCGGCGGTCTGGGCGGGGAGGATAGCGGCGGGCTGGCCGGCGATGGCGCCGGAGAGGGCGGCGGTGCCTACGAAGCCGGACGCGGGCGCGCCGTCGATGTCGAGCGCGGAGAGTGTGGCGGCGAAGGCCTGGCCGACGTATTGGGGGGAGGCGACGGTGGCGAAGGCGAAGGAGGCGGGGTCGTTGTCGGCGACGGGAGCGGTGGCGGAGCCAGCCGAGAAGGTGTCGGCCGTGGCGGTAACGGTGACGGTTTGCACGCCGTCCTGTAGGTCGTCGTCGGGCAGGGTGAGGTCGAACTTGGCGGAGGTCGCGCCTGCGGGGATGGTGACGGTGTCGGGGACGGAGAGTTCGGTGGTGTCGGAGCTTGTAAGGGAGACGACCAGGGGCGAGGCGAGGGTGCCGGCGAGGCTGACGGTGCCGCCTTGGGCAACGAGGCCGCCGCCCTCGGCCAGGCCGGGGGCGAGGGTGATGGAGAGGGTGCGGGCGTCGTTGTCGGCGACGGTTATTTGGGCGGTGCCGGCGGTCCAGCCGGGGACGGTGGCCGTGAGGGTGGCGACGCGCGGGCCTTCGATGCGGAGGTTGTCGGGGAATGAGAGGGAGAACGTGGCCTCGGTGGCGCCGGCGGGGATGATGACCGTGGCGGGTGGCACGGCGGCGTCGGCCGGGTTGGCGGAGAGCGTGACGGTGATCGGCGCGGCGGGTGGGGCGCTCACCCGAAGGGTGGCGGTCGCGGCGGGGTCGCCTTCGGTGGCGGAGGCGGGCAATTCGAGGGCGAGGGTGGCGGTTTCGTCGTCGTGGACGACGAGGGAGAGGGGCGTGGCGAAGTGGCCGGCGATGACGGGGGTGATGCGCACGGTGCGGGTGCCGTCGAGCAGGGTGTTGTCCAGCACGGTAAGCGGCACGGAAGCGGTGGTGGTGCCGGCGGGGAGCGAGAGCGTGGCGGGCGCGGGCACGAGCGCGGGGTCGGAACTGGTGAACTCCACGGTGAACGCCTCGGAGGGGGCGGGCTGGACGCGCAGGGTGGCGGTCAGCGCGCCCGCGCCTTCGGTGACGGGCGGCAGGGGGTCGATGATGACCGATTGCGGCTGGGCGCCGAGGATGGCGATGTCGTCGATGTTCCAGCCGGAAAGCGGCCAGACTTGGGAAAAGCCGACGACGTGGTGAACCCAGCGGATATAAACAGTGGATTGGTCGTCGGCGTGGGCGGAGATGTCGAAGTCCTGGAGGAGCCAGGACCGGTCGGTGACGAGGGTGTTGCCGTTGCTCCAGAGCCGGGTCCAGGTGCCGCCGTCGGTGGAAATCTCGAGGCGGCTGCTTACCCAGCCCTCGTAGTCGGAGTTGAGCCAACGGCGGAATTGGAGGCGGGTGGCGGCGTAACCGGCGAGGTTGAAGGGGCCGGCGGTGAGGGTGTGCGGGTTGCCGGGAGTGGTGGAGTAATTGCCGTTTAGGTTGATGCCGAAAACGCGGGAGCCGGTGTGGCCGGAGGCGGGGTCGGGGTTGCCGAAGGCGCCGCCGCCGAGGCCGGCGGGTTGTCCGTAGGCCCATTCGCCGGTGCGGGGCCAGCCCGGGTCGGTGTCGAGGTTGAAAGTGTAAACGGCGGGCGGGGTGACGGTCAGGGCGAACGTGCGAAGGTGTTCGCGGTTGTTGGAGAGATCGGTGACGCGGACGAGGCCGTTGTGGTTGCCGGGGGGAAGCAGCTGCGCGGCGGAGGTGTCGAGGGAGGCGGTGAACGTGGCGGTGCCGCCTGCGGGCACGGTGCCGGAGGTGGCTCCGAGGGTGATCCAAGGCACGTCGGACTCGGCGCTCCAAGCGCGGGGCACGGAGGCGAGATTGGTGAGGGTGTAGGTGACGGAAGTGGCGGGGAAAGGTCCGCCGACGGGGCCGTTGGCGTTCCAGCCGGACGAGGGCGATACGAGCAGGTTCTCCAGGCCGAGGAGCGCCGAGTGGAGATTGAGTCGGCCTCCGGAGACGGTTTTGCCGGCGAGGGCGGGCTTGGCGTCGGTGGTGGAGAGGAGGAGAGTTTTTAGCGCGGGGGCGGAGAGGGAGGGGGCTTCGGAGAGGAGGACGGCGGCGGCGCCGGCGACGTGGGGCGTGGCCATCGAGGTGCCGCTGAGGCTGCGGTAGGTGTTGCCGGGCGCGGTGCTGTAGGTGTTCACGCCGGGCGCGGCGAGGTCCACGGAGGCGGCTCCATAGTTGGAGAAACCGGCGAGCGCGTCGGCGTGGTCGGTGGCGGCGACGGCGACGATGTTGTCGAGGTCGTAGCCGGAGGGGTAGTTGACGGCGAAGTCGGTGTTGCTGCCGTTGTTGCCGGCGGCGGCGATGAAGAGTTGGCCCGCCTCGCCGGCCTCTTGAATGACATCGTGGAGGGCTTGGGAATAGCCGCCGCCGCCCCAGGAGTTGGAGGTGAGGTGGACACCCAGGCCGGTGGCGTAGGCGACGGCCTCGACGGCGTCGGAAGTGGTGCCGCCACCGGTGGCGGAAAGGAATTTCAAGGCGACAAGAGAGACGTGGTGCGCGACGCCGACCACGCCCACGCCGTTGCCGCCGACGGCGCCTATGGTGCCGGCGCAGTGGGTGCCGTGGTAGTGGTCGTCCGCGGGGTTGTTGGTGTTGTTAACGAAATCCCAGCCGTGGACATCGTCCACGTAGCCGTTGCCGTCGTCGTCGATGCCGTTGCCGGGTATCTCGCCGGGGTTGGTCCACATGTTGGCGGCGAGGTCCGGGTGGGTGCGGTCGATGCCGGTGTCGATCACGCCGACGAGGATGTCGCGCGAGCCGATGTTGATGCCCCAGGCCTCGGGGGCGTCGATGTCGGCGTCGGGCACGCCGCCGGTCTGCCCGGTGTTGTGGAGGCCGTAGAGCTGCGCGAAGGAAGGGTCGTTGGGGGTGAGAAAGGCGTGGACGACGAAGTCGGGCTCGGCGATGGAAACGAGGCCGGAGAGGGTTTTGAGTTGGTCGAGCGCGGCGGGGAGGCCGTCGAGTTCGAGCGGGGCGGGGATGGTGACGAGGAGGATGCCGGAGGCGGGTTTGCGGGAGCGGACCGTGCCACCCAAGGCGGTGACGTTGGCGAGCAGGCTTTGCTCCGAGGCGCCGGGGTCGGGCTTGAGCAGAACGTGATCGGCCACCATGGCGACCTGGGCGATCAGGGTTTCGGAGCCGGTGGCGGGGTCAACGCGGAGGGCTTCTTCCAGGCGGAGGAGCGGGTATTTGAATTCAGCCTCGACGAGGCGAACGCGGAACAGGAGGTCCGGGTCGGCGGCGTCGGGTCGATCTTCGCTAAGCAGGGTGCGCGCGTCGATCCAGCGGTCGGGCACGGCCGAGGCATCGAAGGGTAGGCGACTTCCCGGTTCGAGTCCGATCAAGCGCACCGAAGCGGCGGCGGGAGCTGCGGCGGGAGCGGCGGCGACCGGGTCTGGCTGAGGGAGTGCAGGCGCCGACGCAGAAAGTGCCGTCGGTCGCGATGCCGATGCGGATGATTCGTCGAGCACGAGAGCCGACGTTTCAGGAACTGCGGCGAGGGAAGACGAATCATCCGCCTCGTATCCAATTCCGGAACGCGATAGCCAAACTAAAGTTAGCAGGCATGCCACCACAAGCCATGCGGCGGCTCTCTTGCGCGGTGGAGGGAGTTTCATGATGACCGCGCGTTAGGCAGAAAGTATCGAATTCGGATCGGATGTATAAGACGTGTAAAGCCGCTTTAGTGCCGTTTGAGCCGCATTCACTCAATCTAATCCTTTGTGAAATCGAGGTTAATGGGCGTGGGCGATGTTACGGCTCGGTGACGAAGAATCGCATGCCGACTTTCGGAAGCTCCCGGCAAATCGAAACCCCTGCCGCGGATAGAGGATACACGCGCTTCGCAGGCGAAAATGCGGGAAATGAGTGCGGTGCCGGAGGCGGTTGGATGGTGCTTTTGACGTCAGAGCGGGCGCGCCTCTTCGCTCGCGGGCGATGGCAGTCAACCTGCTCCCCGCTGGCACTCATGATCACCGCCACCGAAACCCTGCTCAGCGAAATCACCGCCTTGGTGGGCGAGACCAACGTCGTCTCCTCGGGCGATTCGCTGGAGACGCTCTCGAAGGATTTTTATTGGTATTCGCCTGTGCTCAAGCGCCAGCTCGAGGACAAACGCGCCGACTTCGCGGTGCGTCCGGCGAATCTGGATCAGTTGCGCGGGGTGTTATCGGCTTGCGCCCGGGCTCGCGTGCCGGTCGTGGCGCGCGGAGGCGGCACGGGAAATTATGGGCAGTGCATTCCGCTCCACGGCGGCGTGGTCGTGGACCTGACTCGAATGGACAAGTTTGAGATCACGTCGGACGGCGTGGTGAGGTCCGAGCCCGGCGCGCGCATCGGCTCCATCGAGCCGGCGGCGAGGGCGGCGGGGTGGGAGATGCGCTGCATTCCCTCGACATGGGTGAAGAGCAGCATCGCGGGATTTTTTTGCGGCGGCTCGGGTGGCATCGGCTCGATCACATGGGGAGGCATCGCGAGCGGGGACAACGTGAAGTCGGTGACGCTCATGACGTGCGAGGAAAACCCGCGCGTTATTCGTTTGGAGGAGCGCGATTCCATCCGCGCCCTCCACACTTACGGCACGACCGGGTTGATGATCGAACTCGAGATGCGGCTCGCGCCCAAGCGCGACTACGACCAGATGATCGTGAGTTCCGGCGACTGGGGAAAGTTGCTCGATTGGACGGACGGGGTGGCGCGCAACGAGGCGTGGCCGAAGCGGTTGATCAGCCAGTTCGAGCCGGAGATCGCGGCGACGTTCAAGCCCTTGCAAAAACATCTGCGAGCCGGCGAGGCCTGCACGTTTTTGATGGTGGAAAAATCGGTGGCGGACGCGGTCGTGGCGTCGGCCGAGGCGGCCGGATTGACCATCACCTATCGCGTGGCGCTGCCCGATCCGCTCAAGCCGCCCTACATCTCGGACTACACGTGGAACCATACCACGCTGTGGGTCTTGAAAACGTATCCAACCTACACCTACCTCCAGGCGGGTTGCGGGGGGAATTTTCGCGAGCAGTTCGCGATGTTGAAGGCGCGTTTTCCGGGGGAGATTTTTCTCCACGTGATGTGGAACGCGGGCAACCCGAAGACCATGCGCGCCGAGGATACGGGGCGGCTTTTCGTCGGCGAGGACGTGGCGGTCGGAGGTATCCCCATCGTGGCGTTTAAATCGGAAGAGCGTCTGAACGAGATCATCGCCTACTGCGCGGAGATCGGGGTGTTTATCGCGAATCCGCATGCTTACGCGCTGGAGGACGGGGGGCGGCATCCGAACATCGAGGCGAAGCGCGCGCTCAAGGCCGACGCCGATCCGCACGGTCTGCTCAACCCAGGAAAGATGAAAACCTATCCGCACAACCCCTTCGCGGCGAAAGCCGCCTGAAGTCATCGTCCGCGAAAATCTTTTTGCAGCCCGAACGCGCGCCGTGATCACGATTCCTAAAACCTCCTGCGCAGGCGTCGAGATCGAGTGCGGTGTCGTCGCCGTGATGCGCGATGGCTGCAAGCTCGTGGCGGACATTTACCGTCCCGAGTCGACGAGCGAATCGCCGGGGCCCTGGCCGGTTTTGCTCATGCGCCAGCCCTACGGGCGGGACATCGCATCGACGGTGGTTTACGCGCACCCGACCTGGTATGCGCGACGGGGGTTTTTGGTGGTTATCCAGGACGTGCGCGGCCGCGGAGACAGCGAGGGCGGGTTCTACGCGTTTCGAAACGAGACGGAGGACGGCTACGACACGGTGCGCTGGGCGGCGGCGTTGCCGGGGTCCAACGGGCGCGTCGGCATGTATGGATTTTCCTACCAGGGATCGACCCAGCTGCTCGCCGCGCTCGCGAAGCCGCCCGAGCTGCGCGCGCTCGCGCCGCACATGACGGCCTTCGATCTTTACTCGGGCTGGTTTTATCGCGGCGGGCTTTTGCAGCTCTCGACCACGCTCACCTGGGCCAGCCAGATGTTGCGCGAGGACAGTCGCCGACTGGGCGCGGCCAGCGAGGCGGCGCTCGATGCCAACTGGCAAAATCTCGGCCGACTTTCGGGTCTGCTGCCGATCCGCGACGCCGAGCCCATCGTGAATTCCGATTTGCCGAGCTACGGCGCGGACTGGATCCGGCATTCGACCCACGACGGGTATTGGCGCGAATTTGATCTGCTGGCGCGCGTCGCCGACCTCGGGCTGCCGATGTTTCATCTGAGCGGTTGGTATGATCTCTATCTTCGCGGATCGGTGGACGGCTATCGCGCGATGGCGGGAGCGCACGCCCACCAGTTTTTGCTCGCGGCGCCCTGGGTGCATTTGCCCTGGGGCAATCTCACCGGAGGGGCGGACTTCGGCGCCGCCGCCGTGCCCGACGTGGACGAGATGATGGCGGCCTGGTTTCACCATTGGCTGGACGACGAGACGCCGCCCCTCGCCGACCCGGCCGGGCTGGGCGGGTGCCGCTATTTCACGTTGGGCGAGAACGCCTGGCGCACGGCGGCGGCGTGGCCGCCGCCGGAGGCGAGGGCGCGGACCTGGTTTCTCGCCAGCGCGGGGCGGGCCAACTCGCGTTTCGGCGATGGTATTTTAACTTTGGATACGGCTTTCGGCCCCGACGATCTTTTCAGCTACGATCCCGAGGTGCCGGTGGTGGCGCCGGGCGGGAACCAGGGCGGGCACGCGGCGTTCGGGCCGCACGATCTGGCGGCGCAGCAGCAGGGGATAAACATGCTGGTTTTCGACACGCCGGCGTTCACGGAGACGGCCGTGCTGGCGGGCGATCCGGCGTGCGTGCTGCATGTGACGTCGAGCGCGCCGGAGACGAGTTTCGTGGTGCGGCTCTCGCGCGTGACCGTCGAGGGGCGGGCGATTTTCATCACCCTCGGCGCGGCGCGGGTGCGCGCTCAGGCCGGCGCGGAGGCGCGCATCGCGCTGGATCCGGTGGCGGTGCGCTTCGCGGTCGGAGAGCGGCTGCGGCTGGATGTGGCGAGTTCGGCGTTTCCGTTGCTGGCGCGGCATCCGAACACGGAAACCGATCCGGCGGCGGTGGCGCGTCCGGCGGAGTTTCGGCGCGCGTTGCAGGTCGTGCATCACTACGCGGCGCGGCCTTCCCGGCTGGAACTTCCCTTTCTCCCTTTTTCGTCATGAACACCGCCAGCAACGCTCCCGTTTCTTCCGCCGCCGCCGTCGTGAATCGCCCGCCGGTGGTTCGCTTTGAGAATCTCGTCAAATCGTTTGGCGACGGTCCGCCGGTGATCGACGGCGTTTCGTTGCGCGCCGAGCACGGGGATTTTATTTCGCTGATCGGTCCCAGCGGTTGCGGCAAATCCACCGTGCTCAAGCTGATGTCCGGACTGCTTCCGCTCACGAGCGGCGAGATCGTGATCGACGGCATGAGCCCGGTGAACGCGCGCGAGGAGTTGTTCTACGTTTTCCAGGAGCCGACTCTGCTGCCCTGGCTCACGGTTCAGTCGAATGTGGAGATGCCCTTGAAGATTCGCGGACGGCCGACGGCGGAGCGTAGCGCGGCGGCGACCAAGGCGCTTGCGATGGTGGGGCTGGCGGAGCGGGCGGATTTTTATCCGCGGCAGCTTTCGGGCGGACAAAAGATGCGCGTGTCGATAGCGCGCGCCTTGTCGATGGCGCCCAAGGTCCTGCTGATGGACGAGCCGTTCGGGGCGCTCGACGAGATGACGCGCGACCATCTCAACGAGGAGTTGCTGACCATTCGCCAGCAGCAGGCGTGGACGGCGTTTTTCGTGACGCATTCGGTGGCCGAGGCGGTGTTTCTCTCGAACCGCATCATCGTGCTCTCCGCCAATCCCGGCCGCATCCATACCGAGGTAAAGGTGGACCTGCCGTATCCAAGAACCGAGGACACTCGCTTGTCGGTCGAATACCAGCGCCTCGTCGCCGAGGTGTCGCGTTTGTTGCGCTCGGTCGAGCGTCTCAAGACGGCGGCGTAATCCCCGACTTCCCTCGCGCTTTTTTATTTTTCGCCGTTTCCAGACACCAAGCCCGCCATGCAAAATAAATCCAAGGTCGATCGTTTTCTGCCCGCGTTCTCAGGCGCCGCCATCATCGGGTTGTGGTATCTGGTGCGGGCTTTGATGGCGGAGGAGCAGCTCTTTTTGTTGCCTGCGCCGCACCAGATACTGGAGGCCTTCTCGGAGAAGGGGCCGGCGCTGTGGGCGGCGGCGCTCAACACCGGAAAGGGCGCTCTGTTCGGGTTTTTCGGGGCGGTGGTGATGAGCTTTGGCCTGGCTTTGTTTTTGTCGCTTTCGCCGCGTGTGCGGGCGAGTTTTTATCCCCATCTGATGGTGCTGCAGATGACGCCGATCATCATCTTGGCACCCATCCTGATCCTGTGGGTGGGGGCGGGCATGAAGAGCGTGGTCATCATCACGTTTTTGATCTGCTTCTTCCCGATGGTGGTGAACACCACGCAGGGGCTGGTCTCGACCGATGCGAACCTCGTGGATTTTTTTCGCATGTGCAACGCGAGCAAAACGCAGGAAATTCGTCTGCTGCGCGTGCCTGCGGCGTTGCCGTATTTTTTCACCGGGCTGCGTATCGCGGCCACGCTCGCGCCCATCGGAGCGATCGTGGGCGATCTTTATGCGGGAAGCGCGGCGGGAGGGCAGGGCGGACTCGGATTTTTGACCATCGTTTACAGCTCGCAGTTTCAAATGGGGGCGCTCTTCGCCACGGCGATCGTGAGTTGTGCGCTCGGGTTCTTGTTCGTCGGGGTGGTGCTGAGCTTTAGCTGGTGGTCGCTGCACAAGTGGCACGACAGCTATCGGAAAGACGGATAAGGAAAGGCGAAGCTCCGGATGGGGATTGGGGCTGAGGTCTCTTGACCGGCTCTGACGAGACTCTGATGCGGCTCTTAACTTTACTTTGTTGGTAAAGTGACTCAACTAAACGCCATGAACAACACAACCGTGGCCCCCGACTTGGCCGTTCTATCCGCCGAAGAGCGTGTGCGGTGGGCGGTGGAGGAGTTTGGCGACGGGCTGATCCTTTCGACCAGCTTTGGTGTGCAAGCCGCAGTAATGCTTCACCTTGCGACGAAGGTGGCCCCGCGTATCCCGGTGGTTTTCATCGATACCGGATATCATTTTCCAGAGACCTACCGCTTCGCGGATCAGTTGACCAAGCGCCTCGATTTGAACCTCAAGGTTTACGGGCCTCGCCTGAGTCCGGCCTATTTCGAGGCGCGTCACGGCAAGCGTTGGGAGCAAGGTTTGGACGGGCTGAGCGCGTATAATTTTGACCACAAGGTCGAGCCGATGGACCGCGCGGTGCGTGACCTCGGCGCGACCGCCTGGCTTGCGGGCTTGCGCCGCACGCAGGGCTCGACGCGTGAAGGGCTCGGGTTCGTGCAGACGCAGAATAAAATCACCAAGATACATCCTATTCTCGATTGGGATAATCGCGCGATTTATCGTTATCTGACGGATAACGATCTGCCCTATCACCCGCTTTGGGAGCAGGGCTACGTCTCGATCGGCGATTGGCACAGCAGCGCTCCGCTTCAGCCTGGGCAAAGTGAGGAGGAGACGCGTTTCGGCGGCTTGAAACGCGAGTGCGGTCTGCACGAGTTGAGCGGACGAAGTGATTTTTCGATTTGATCAAACGCGAAGCGTCGAGGGACGAGCCAAGGTCGCGCAGCAACGCTGAATCAGGGCGCTCTCACTGTGGGCATCTTTGCGACCTTTGCGTCAGAAATGCAAAGGCTCGCGGGCCTTGAAATACTTTAGCGCAGGTCTCACCGACACGCACGGATCGCGGAGCCGAATTTCGCGCCGATCATCCTGTCTTCATTTGTGACCATCTGTGCTATCCGTGGTCCAATAAATCAGCAGACGAGCGTCGGAAACGCGTCGAAGTCGGCCTCCAGGCCGCCGGGAACGCCCTTCACGATTACGCTCACGGCGTCGTGCGAATGCAGGGATTCGAGGTGCGAGCAGGCGACTTGGAAATCGACGATGCGCTTGTCGCTCGACAGCTCCGCGTAAACCAGCCGCGCCGCGTCCTCGACGAACTTGATGTGCGCGCCGTTGAGTTCGGCGAAGGCCTGCTCGTCCTCGCGCTTCACCATGACCTGCGTCTCGGTGACGAGTCCGCGCAGCACGTGGTCGCGCAGTTCTTCGAGATGCAGTTTTGCCTTGGGCGCGAGCTCCACGAGCACACGGGCCTTCGAGCGTTGGTTGTGCGGGATGCCGTAAACGCCGCGCACATCACGCGCGTGCTCGGTCAGCTCGGCGCTGCACGGGCAGGCGGAGGAATAGACGAAGTCGAACTCGATGAAGCGACGCACCGTGCCGTCGGCGGCGATGCGTCCGAGGAAGGCAGCCTGGTAATACTGCCAGCCCTCGAGGCCGCTGCGCAGCGCGCGCTGGCGCATCGGGTAGGAGAAATCGAGACGCAGCCGCGCGGCCAGCGCGCCGACTTCCTTGCGATAGACGCCGAGGATCTTGGCCACGAAGTCGAGCGATACCGTCTCGTCGGCGCGGTCGTAAAACGAGCGCACGATGCGGCTCATGTTGATGCCCTTTAGGTTGGCCTCGAGCGACACGGTGCCGGTCACGGACGTCTCCAGCGTGTGCGTGGTTTTGCCATCCTTGGTCCGGTAGGATAGCGGTAGTTTAAAACCGGACACACCGACCTGCTGGATGACCACGGGCGCGCCGGGAATGGCGTCCACCGCCTCCATCATGTCGGGCAGCGAGGCCTTGTAGGCGGGCGAGAGGGTGAATTTCGCGTCGTAGCGGCGCTCGATGCGCGGAGCCGGGCCGCCGGCGATGCGGTGCAGATACATCGTCTTGGCGGGCGTTGCGGCGGCTTTTTTCTTTGCTGGCATGTCGTTTTTGAGGTTTTGGCGGCTAGGCGGTTGGAGACGATAACCGTAGCCCCGGGCGGGCCGGGGTTAGCTGGCGTGGCGGTGTTGATGGTTGGCTGGTTTAGAAAACGGGATTGGGGCCGCGGTATTCGACGAAGTTGCGCGGCGTTTCGAAAAGCTTGATGGAATGGAGTCGTCCGGTCGGCAGGCGCGGTTCGATCTCCTGCCAAAAGGCGATGACGAGGTTTTCCGTGGTAGGAATCACCCCGCGCAGAAAGGGCACCTCCTCGTTCAGGTTGCGATGGTCGCACAGGTGCAGGATGTGGTCGTCGAGCAGGCGCTTGAGCGTGCTCAGGTCCATGACATAGCCGGTCTCCGGGTCGGGTTCACCGGCCACGGTGACCTCAAGCACGTAGTTGTGGCCGTGCCAGCGCGGGTTGTTGCAAAGCCCGTAGGTCTCCTCGTTCCAGCGCACGCTCTTTGTCGGGTTATGCAGGCGGTGGGCGGCGTTGAAATGCACCTGACGCGTTATAAACACCGTGCCTTGCAGGGCGCGAACGGCGGCACCCTTGGATGCGAGAGTGCGGGATTTCTTGACGGTCTTTGCCATGGTGAATCGTCCAACACAGCAGCAAAGCCGGCGGCGGTCAACGAAGCGGGCGGTTTTTGGCTGGCACGCACGGCGCAGGGGACTACGCACAGCGACGAATCATGGGCATGCGTCTTCAAATCCTCGGCAGCGGCAGCGCGGGCAACGCCGCCCTGCTTCAAACCGAGGGTGCGCGCGTGCTCATCGACGCGGGTTTTTCCCAGCGCCGCCTCAACGAGATGCTGCGCGCCGCCGGCACGCGCATCAAGGAGCTCGACGCGGTTTTTCTCACCCACGAACACGGCGATCACGCGGTCGGCGTCGAAGGTTTTAAAAAACACCCGCACGTCCACATTTACGCCAACGCCGCCACCGCCCGCGCCGTGCAGGCCAAGGCCGGTCGCGCGGCCACGTGGAAGATCTTCGAGACAGGCGCGACGTTCCGCTTCCGCGACATCGACGTCACCAGTTTCTCCGTGCCGCACGACGCCCAGGAACCGGTGGGCTTTCGCTTCGCGCATGGTTCGCCCGACGATCTTTTTTCCCAGCCGCGTTCCCTCGCCTGGTTGACCGACCTCGGCCACGTGCCGGGCCACGTTTACGACCATCTGCGCAGCAGCGATGTCGTCGTGGTGGAGAGCAACCATTGCCCCAAGTTGCTCGAATCCGATCACCGCCGCCCCTGGAGCACGAAACAACGCATCTCCGGCCGCCACGGCCACCTCTCCAACGACGCCGCGCGCGAACTGCTCGAAGCCACCGCGCACCCCGGCTGGCGGCGGGTTTTTCTCACCCACCTAAGCCGCGACTGCAACAGCCTCGCCGCCGTCGAGACCAGCTTCGCCGCCCTGCGCGAACGCCTCGGCTCCGCCTGTGCCTTCGAGATCGTCGCCCCCGGCGGCGGCACCGCCGCTTGGGAGTGGTAAACGACGCCGCCCGCGATCCCGCGTCGGCATCGCGAAAAATTTAACCTTTTCGGCAAAACCCACCGCGACTCGGTGCTCGCCCCTCGCCCGGCCCGCCCTTTGCTGAGTGGCGTTTATGTCCACCATTCCGTCTTCCTTCACGCACTTCCGTCGCACCAAAATCATTTTCACCCTCGGGCCCGCCACCGAATCCGAGGAAATGCTGGAGAAAATCATCACCGCCGGCGCCGACGTCGCCCGTCTCAACATGGCCCACGCCAACCACGAGTGGTGCCGCACCGTGATCCGCCGCATCCGCGCCGTGTCCGCCAAAATCGGCCGTGAGATCGCCGTCATGATGGACATCAAGGGCCCCGAAATTCGCACCGGCGATGTCGATCACCCCATCGTCCTCGAAGCCGGCCAGATCTTCGACTTCACCGTCCGCCCCGAGGCCGACCGCGAAAACTCCGAGGAAGTGCGCTCCGTCAACGTCAACTACCGCGACCTCGTAAACGATATCAAAATCGGCGACACCGTCCTCGTGGACAACGGCCTCATCCGCCTCGAGGTCCTCGACAAAAAAGACGCCCACATCCGCTGCCGCGTGCTCACCCCCGGCGAGCTGAAATCCCGCCGCCACATCAACCTCCCGGGCGTGAAAGTGAACCTGCCCGCCTTCACCGACAAAGACCGCGCCGACACCAAGGTCGCCGTCGAGGAAGGCGTGGACTTCATCGCCCTCTCCTTCGTGCGCGAAGCCGCCGACATCGAGCAGCTCCGCGAATTCCTCCGCGAGCACAAGTCCCACGCCCGTATCATCGCCAAGATCGAGGACCAGTCCGCCATCGCCAACCTCGACGAGATCGTGCGCGCCACCGATTCCCTCATGGTCGCCCGGGGCGACCTCGGCATCGAGTGCCCCTTCGAAGAACTCCCCTCCATCCAGCGCCGCGCCGTCCAGGTGTGTCTCGACTACGGCAAGTCCGTCATCATCGCCACCCACATGCTGGAATCGATGATCGTTCAGCCCATGCCCACCCGCGCCGAGATCACCGACGTCGCCAACGCCGTCCACGAACGCGCCGACTGCGTGATGCTCTCCGGCGAGACCACCGTGGGCCGCTACCCCATCGAGTGTGTCGGCATCCTCGAAAAAGTCGCGCGCCGCGTCGAGTCCGAGGATCTCACGCCCCTGCCCGATCCCGCCCACCTGCAAGGCGACAAATTCAAACTGCTCGCCGCCGCCGTTCACCTTGCCAACGAGATGCCCGGCTCCGCCCTGCTCACCTTCACCCGCCAAGGATTCATGGCCGCGGGCATCGCCGCCATGCGCCCGGTCTGCGCGCCGATTTTCGCCGTCACCAACTCCGTCGAAACCCTGCGTCAGATGCGCATCCTCCGCGCGGTCGAACCCGTGCAGATGGCGCTCGATTCCGACCCGAACGATACCATCGAAAAAGCCATCACCCTCCTCGTGCGCAGCGGCAGGGTGAAGCTCGGCGACAAGCTCATCGTCGCCACCGACATCCTCACCCACGACCGCCTGATCGACTGCATCCAGGTCCGCACCGTGCGGTGAGTAACGCGGGCGTCCCGCCTGCCGTCTGGCGTGCAGGGGCGTGACTTCGCTATCGACGGCGCGGCTCGACGCGCCACCCCGCCTTACCCCCGCCGCAGCGCCGCCAGCACGATGCCGGCGGCCACGCCGGCGTTAAGCGACTCCGCCCGGCCCACGCGCGGGATCGTCACCCGCCGCGTCATCG
The DNA here is from genome assembly GCA_036770725.1 of Opitutaceae bacterium. Classification (GTDB taxonomy): domain Bacteria; phylum Verrucomicrobiota; class Verrucomicrobiia; order Opitutales; family Opitutaceae; genus IMCC26134_A. The sequence goes on along the minus strand of DAIPIP010000009.1, from coordinate 1,818 downwards.
TCGCCCGCACCGCCGACGACGGTCCGCGCCCCTCGCTGCCGATCACCAGCACCGCGTCCGCCGCCGACGCCAGCCCGTAAACGCTCTCGCCGCCCAGATCCGCGCCCAGCACCGGCACGCCCTCCGCACCCGCCCCCGCCAACACGGGAGCCAGCTCCGTAGTGATTACACGGATACGAGCGAACGAACCCATGCTCGCGTTGATCACCTTCTGCGAAAACAAATCCGCCGAATCCGGGGACAAAAGCACGCGCGCGCAGCCAAACCAATCCGCCAGCCGCAACAACGTTCCCACGTTGCCCGGGTCCTGGATGCCATCGAGCGCCAGCGTAAGCCCGCGCGCCAGCTCGCCCGGCGTCAGCTCCGCCCGCGCCAGACGCCCCACCGCAAACACCGATGAATGCGTGGGCAGATGGCTGATGCGCGCCATTTCCGCCTCGCTCACCCGCGTGACCTCGACCCCACCCGCGCCCGGCGGCAGCTCCGCCGCCTCCGTCGCGTAAAACGCCTCAAACCCGAACCCCGCCGCCGCCAGCTCCGCCGCCACCTTCGGGTTTTCGACCACAAACAACCCCGCCGCTTCGCGGTGCTTTTTTTCGCGCAGATCGCGAAGTCGTTGAATCTCAGTCCGGGTAAGCGCCATGCCGGGTTCATTGCGCCTTCGTCCCTCTGTGAGCCAGCCCTTTTGCCCGTTTATTTCGTAACAAACTCGTAATCTATGTGACGAAAATCTTCCGGACAGGTTAAGAATGCATGACCGAAGCACCCGATCATTGACGGTAAGCGGCGAGTAAAAGCGAGGTTCGCGCCGGAGCCGAAGCCACCCCGCCTCGGCCACCGCAAACCCTAACCAACCCACGTCAGGTAACACTCCGCATGAAATCGCATCTCATTCCGACCTCCGCGCTCGCGTGCGCGCTCGCCTTCACGGCCGGCGCCACCGCGCTGCACGCCCAGGCCGTCGCCGGCTCCGGCACCGTGTCCGGCCGCCTCACCGACGCCGCCACCCAGCTCTCGCTCGGCGGCGCGCGCATCACCGTCGAAGGCACCTCCATCGAGACCTTCTCCGCCACCAACGGCAACTTCGCCCTCTCCAACGTGCCCGCCGGCGAGCAGACGCTCGTCATCAGCTACGTCGGTTATCCCGAGGTCCGCCAGACCGTGAGCGTCACCTCCGGCGAGACCACCCGCGCCAACATCGATTTCGGCTCCGAGACCGTGCAGCTCGACGCCCTCGTCATCGAAGGCACCGCCGTCGGCACCGCCCGCGCCATCAACGAACAGCGCGCCGCGCTCACCCTCACCTCAATCACCGCCTCCGACGAGATCGGCAATTTCGCCGACCAAAACGCCGCCGAGTCCGTGCAACGTCTCCCCGGCGTCGCCCTCTACCGCGACCAGGGCGAAGGCCGCTACGTCGTCGTGCGCGGTCTCAATTACACCTACACCAACGTCCAGCTCGACGGCTCCAGCTTTGCCGGTGCCGACATGGGCGAGCGCGCCACCGCTCTCGACGTCGTCCCCAACGACGCCCTCGCCTCGATTGAGGTCACCAAGGTCGCCACCCCCGACATGGATGGCGAAGGCCTCGCCGGCATCGTGAACATCAAGTCGAAGAGCCCCTTCGATTTCGACGGCACCGCCGCCAGCATCACCGCCCAGACCAAATACAGCGATATCACCGAAAACTTCGGCTATAAGATCAACGGCTACTTCTCCACCCGCTTCGGCGAGGATGGCAAATACGGCCTCATCATCAGCCCCTCCATCGAAAAGCGCGAATTCGCCTCCTACAACTTCGAGACCGGCGGCACCTCC
>DAIPIP010000314.1:0-1691 GCA_036770725.1 Opitutaceae bacterium | reverse complement strand
GCTCCGCCGGTCCGCTCATCGCCCAGACCCCGCCCGCCCCGCCCGCGCCCTCCGGCCTCACCCCGCCCTCCGCCGCCGGCGCTCGCACCACCGCCGACAACGCCATGAACGTCCTCGGCTCCGGCAACCTCGAGAGCAACACCCTCCTCCAGATCATCAACAAGGCCTTCGACACCGACTCCGACGCCTTCAACCCCGAGGACGGCACCCTCACCTGGAAGGGCCACACCTACAACGTCGGCCAGATGCGCGCCTTCCGCGCCCGCTTCGAGCGCTACCTCGCCCAGCCCGAGTCGATCGACAACGACGTCTATCGCGCCATCATGAACGAGGTTTTCGCCCTCCTCTCCACCCGCACCGGCGACGCCGGCGGCGAAAACACCCGCAAGGCCTGGCAACTCCTGTATCGGGCCGCCGAATACGAGATCGACGGCGGCGCCAGCCTCTCCGTCGCCAACCAGGTTTTTAACGCCTGGCGCATCCGCGACGAGCGCGACGCCCTCTCCGTCACCCAGGCCGAGCTCGACCGCATCCGCCGCCAGCAACGCCTCGACGTCGCCTTCGCCGGCGACACCATGGCCCGCGAGGGCGTGGCCAACGTCACCCAGGTCGTCGAGTCCACCTCCGCCCAGGCCTCCGACACCGCCGCCAGCGCCGCCCCGCGCATCACCATCGGCGACAACAACACCGGCTCCACCACCGGCGGCTCCACCACCGCCCGCCGCACCGGCTCCGGCGACTCCTCCGCCGGACCCAACACCCGCAGCCAGATCGGCGCCGGCCCCTCGCAGGGCCCCGTCGCCCAGCTTTTCCGCGCCCGCGACCTCGCCGAGACCGAGGCCAAGATCAAGGCCGCCGAGTCCGGCGCCATGCTCACCGGCGTCGAGGCCAAGATCCAGTTCCAGACCGCGATCGTAAATCTCTTCCTCCAGCGTCGCTTCCAGCACTGCCTCATCGCCGCCAGCTTCTACCGCTACATTTTCAAGGGCAGCGCCCAGCAGCTCGTCGTCGGCAAAAAGGAGATCGAATCCTTCCTCCCTTCCAGCGACCTCGCCATCACGGTCGAGACCCTCGAATTCCTCTCCCGCGAGGCCATCAACGACACCGAGGCCTCCATGCAGGCCGTGCGCGCCAACTTCGCCGACGGCCAGCACGTCGCGGCCCTCGAACGCCTCCAGGAAACGTTCTTCCTCGGCGAATTCCTCCCCGGCGTCGCCCAGTTCGAGCGCGACAAAAAACAAACCCTGCTCCGCCTCTACCAACAAATCGACACCGCCCGCAAACTCGCCGACCTGAAGGACTACGACGCGGTGGACAAAGTCGTCGCCGAGATCGGCACCACCGCGAAGGATTTCCGCTCCAGCGAGGTCACCTCCGCCATTCGCGCCGCCCAGCGCATGAGCACCCTCGCCCTCTACGCCGCCCAGCAGGCCGCCGCCGCCGGCGACTTCATGCGCGCCCAGGAAGGCGTGCAACGCGCCGCCGGCCTCTGGCCCCTCAACCCCGCGCTCAAAACCTACACCGAAAACATGGCCAACCAGGTGGACATCGGCTCCCAGGCCGCCCTCCTCTTCGACGACGCCATGAAGCGCGGCGACCTCCGCCGCCTCTACGACCAGCGCAGCGAGCTCGCCATCGCCCTGCTCTCCGACTCCGTGCGCGGCCCCCAGCTCCGCGAGGTCATCGAAAAA
>DAIPIP010000138.1:0-7774 GCA_036770725.1 Opitutaceae bacterium | reverse complement strand
CCGCCCGTCTTCCTCGACCCTCTCCTGGGTCAGGATCTATCTGGACCTCCCGAAACTTGGGTCAATGCAGGCAACTTCAGCAAGTCTCCCATACATCCTTGCCCCGCCCCCCGACCGGGCTTTTTGCTTCTCGTTTTTCCCGAAGCCCATGCCCCTCCTCCCTTTCACCAGCCGCCTCATCGCCGATGTCGGCATCTCCCTCGGCGATGAGGGCAAGGGCCGCCTCATTCCCGAGGTCGTGCACGAACTCGCCACCTCCGCCCACCCCGTCACCATCGTCCTCAAGGTCAACGGCGGGGCCAACTCCGGCCACACCGCCGCCGGCGTAAAACTCAACCTCCTCCCCTCCGGCGTGGTCGAGCGCGAGATCCCGGTCCTCGCCATCGGCGCCGGCGTCGTCGCCGACCCGCGCAAGGCCTGGTGGGAAGCCCAGCCCCTCGAACGCAAGGGCTACAACGTCCTCGCCCGCCTAGTCATCGACGAACGCACCATGGTCTCCGACTTCAGCCACCGCCTCCTCGACCTCGCGTGGGAAGATTACCGCGTGAAAGTCCTCTCCGAGGAACCGCGCGGCTCCACCGGCCGCGGCATCACCCCCGCCTACCAAGACGAGGTCGGCCAGTGGCAGATCACCTACGCCGACTTTCTCGGCCCCCGCGCCGACTTCGCCCGCAAACTCTCCCAGCGCGCCGACCGCGCCCTCCGCACCATCCGGCACGTCTGCCAGGTCTCGGCCGAAACCTTCGCCGGCTTCTTCGAAAAACTCTCCCAAGCCGAGGCCCGCGCCAACACCGAGGCCCTCGAACTCGGCGTGTTCACCGCCGACGAATTCGATTTCACCGTTTTCCGCGGCTCCGCGCCCTTCACCCTCAACCTCGACGCCCTCGTCGAGACCTACTGGCAAGCCGGCCAACGCCTCGCCAAAAACATCGGCGAGGTCCGCGAACTCGTTCTCCGCGAACTCCACGCCGGCCACACCATCCTCGGCGAATTCGGCCAGGCCTACTGGCTCGACAAACGCCACGGCTACTCGCCCAACGTCACCGCCTCGCACACCTTCACGCCCGAGTTCTTCGAGAGCGCCGGCATCCCGGTCCAGACCATCCACACCATCGGCGTCGCCAAGGCCTACGACACCAAGGTCGGCACCCACGTCTTCCTCACCGAGATGGACGATGCCCACCCGCTCGCCGTTCTCCTCAAGAAACTCGAATTTGGCACCAGCACCGGCCGCCAGCGCATGGTCGGCTGGTATGACGCCGTGGAAAAAGGCGACGCCCTCCGTTACGGCGGTTTCCAGGACGCGATGATCAACAAGCTCGACGCCCTCACCCACCGCGGTGATTGGAACAGCGAACTCCTCATCTGCTTCGCCTACGAGGACGCCGCCGGCAACCGCTACCACCACGTCCCGCGCAACGACGCCGTGCGCAAAACCCTCCGCCCCGTTTACGAGAAATACGCCGGCTGGTCGGAAGACATCGCCCACGTCCGCCGCTTCGCCGACCTCCCGCTCAACGCCCAAAAATACGTCGGCGGCATGGTGCGCTCGATGCTCGCCGTCGCCTACCACGGCGACCGCTGGCCGCACGAAAGCCGCCTCCCGAATCTTCGTTACCTCGGCGTCGGCCCCGAGCCCTCCCAGATCATCAAAGACGTCCCCCCGACCTCCGAGCTGATTCGCCTCTAAGTTGGAGGGACGACCTCCGTGTCGTCCGTTCCCTCCCGCCGCCCCTGGGAGCGCCGGCTTTCAGCCGGCATTCCATTTCGCCGTCCGGCTATCGCATCCACTGCGGGCCGCCCCCCAGTTTTTCGTCCCCGCGAGCTGGCGTTTGAACGCCCCCTGCGTTGCTTCGCCGCGTCCATGACCGCGCCTCTCGCCTCTCCAGCCGCCCCCGCCCTCCTCGTCTCCTCCGTCGTCAAATCCTACGGCCCCCGCCGCGTGCTCGACGCCGTCTCCTTCGACGTCGCCCCCGGCGAACGCGTCGCCCTCACCGGCCCCTCCGGCAGCGGCAAGACCACCCTCCTCAACTGCCTCGGCGGCGTGGACCGCCCCGACTCCGGCGAGATCCGCCTCCTCGGCTCGCGCATCGACCAACTCGACCCCGACGCCCTCAACCTCCTCCGCCGCGAACGCGTCGGCACCATCTTCCAGTTCTTCCACCTCCTCCCCACCCTCTCCGCCGCCGAAAACGTCGAGCTGCCCCTGCAACTCATCAACACCCCCGCCGCCGAACGCCGCTCCCGCGTGGACACCCTCCTCGCCCGCGTCGGCCTCTCCGCCCGCTCCCACGCCCTGCCCTCCCAGCTCTCCGGCGGAGAACAACAACGCGTCGCCATCGCCCGCGCCCTTGTCCACCGCCCCGCGCTCCTCCTCGCCGACGAGCCCACCGGCAACCTCGATACCGCCAACGGTGCCAACATCCTCGCCCTGCTGCGCGAACTCACCGACGAGACCCGCACCGCCCTCGTGCTCGTCACCCACAGCGAGGAGGCCGCCGCCATCTGCCACCGCCGCGTCCGCCTCCGCGATGGCCGCGTCGTAACAGAATAACGGATACAGCGCCCGGCCATGCTCTCGCTCCTTCTCCGCCGCTTCAGCCTCCGCCACGCCCGGCTCGCCCCCGGCCAGACCGCCCTGCTTGTCCTCATCCTCGCACTCGGCGTGGGCGTGTTCACCGCCGTGCGCCTCGCCAACCGCGCCGCCGTCTCCTCCTTCACCCACTTCACCAACACCCTCACCGGCCAGTCCGACTGGATCATCCAGGCCCCCGTCGGCCCCCTGCCCGAATCCGTCCTTCCCGAACTCCGCGACGCCCTCGCCGACCTCGCCGTCCAGATTCACCCCGTCATCGAAAGCACCGCCGCCGAACCCATCGCAGCCGACGCACCCGATTCCGCCCGCTTTGGCCGACGCACCTTTACCCTTCTCGGCGTGGACATCGTCGCCATCGCCAACCTCGCCGCCCAGCAGGCCGCCACCGATTCGTTCTTCGCCTCCGAGCCTCCCCGTAGCGGAATGATCCCGCCTGAAGCGGGATTTCGTTCCCCCGCCCCCACCTTCTTCGACCTCTTCACCCCCGAGCCCCTCATCTGGATCAGTCCCGCCCTGACCCGACAGCTTCCCGACCATCTCGACCTCGTGGTCAACGACGCCCCCGTGCGCCTGCGCGTCGCCGGCTTCATCCCCCGCGCCCCCGAGGCCCCCGCCGCGCCCGCCAACCTCATCGTCCTCGATCTACCGCAACTCCAACGCCTCGTCGGCCGCGAAGGCCGCATCGACCGCGTCGAATTCGTGCTCGAACCCGGCCACGCCCTCGACACCCGCCGCGCCGAAACCGGCCGCCTCCTCAAACAACGCGCCTCGGCCCCTAACCCACATGTTCGTAATACGAACATCCCCTCCGCCCTCCCCACCGACTCCAATCAGCCCGATGTTCGTAATACGAACATCGGGCTCGACCCCGGCACGCCTCCCCGCTGGCTCGTCACCACTCCCGGCGCGCGGCGCGACACCGCCGAGACCATGACGCAGGCCTTCCGCCTCAACCTCACCGTTCTCTCCCTCATCGCCCTGCTCGTCGGCCTCTACCTCGTCTTCCAGGCCCTCGACGGCGCCGTCATGCGCCGCCGCGCCGAGATCGCCATCCTCCGCTCCCTCGGCGTGGACGCCCGCGCCATCCGCCGCGCCTGGCTCGCCGAGGCCGCCCTGCTCGGCCTTGCCGGCGGCGCGCTCGGCCTCCTCCTCGGCTGGGCCGGCGCGCAATTCGCCGTGCGCGCCGTCGGACAAACAGTAAATGCCCTCTACTACGCCACCAGCGTCGAGGCCGCCCAGCTCGCCCTGCCCGAGGCCGCCCTCAGCCTCGCCGCCGGCGTCGTCGCCAGCGTGCTCGCCGGCTGGGCGCCCGCCCGCGTCGCCGCCGAAACCCCGCCCGCCCAGGTCCTCGTGCGCGGCGCGCCCGGCGCCATCGGCGGACGCTGGCTGCGCAGCCCCGCCCTAGCCCTCGGCGCGCTCGCTCTCGGCGTAGTGCTCACGCAACTACCGCCGCTCGACCTCGGCGGCGGCACCCGCTTCCCGCTCGCCGGCCACCTCGCCGCCTTCTGCGGCATCCTCGGCGGCGGCGTGCTCGCCGCCCTCGCCATCCCAGCCCTCGGCCGCGCCCTCCGCCCCCTCGCCGCGCGCTCCGCCGCCTGGCGCGTCGCCCTCGGCCACATCGCGCGCCCCACCGGGCGCCATCGGCTCGCCGCCGCCGCCCTCGTGTGCGCCATCGGCATGGCCGCCGGCATGGCCATCCTTGTCGCCAGCTTCGAGACCTCCGTGCGCACCTGGGTGCAAAGCTCGCTCCAGGCCGACCTCTTCCTCTCCAGCTCCGGCGCGCAATCCGCCACCGCCAACAATCGCCTCGCTCCCGCCACCTGGCGCGCCCTCGCCGCCCACCCCGCCGTCGCGCGCGCCTCCGCCTTCAGCGCCCACCCGCTCACCCTCGACGGCAAACCCACCACCCTCGGCGGCGGCGACCTCGCCGCCCAGGCCTCGCGCGGCGGCTTCCTCTGGGTCGGCGCGCCGCCCTCCCCCGCCGCCCTCGACCCCGCGCAAAACGCCGGACTCGCCCTCGTGAGCGAAAGCTTCTCCGAACGCTTCCGTATCCGTCGTGGCGATACAGTCGTCGTTCCCAGCCCCGCCGGCCCGCAAACCCTGCGAATCGCCGCCGTCTTCGCCGACTACGGCAACGAGCGCGGCACCCTTCTCGTGGATCGCGTCCACACCGTGCGCTGGTTCGCCGACGACCACGCCACCAGCCTCGCCCTCGACCTCGTTCCCGGCGCGAACGCCGAGACCGTGCGCGCCGAACTGCTCGCCGCCCACCCCGGCGTTTCCATCTTCACCAACTCCAGCCTGCGCGCCGAGGTCCTGCGCATTTTTCGCCAGACTTTTTCCATCACCTACGCGCTCCAGGTCATCGGCCTCTTCGTCGCCGTCGCCGGCCTCGCGCTCAGCCTCGTCAGCGTGCTGCTCGACCGGCGCGATGAGCTCACCACCCTGCGGGCCATCGGCTTTCGTCGCCGCGAGATAGCCCGCGCCACCGCCCTCGAAGGAGGCGTGCTCGCGCTCTGCGCCACCGCCGCCGGCCTCGCCTTGAGCTTCGGCCTCGGCTGGCTGCTCATCCACGTGATCAACAAACAAAGCTTCGGCTGGACCCTCGCCTTCTCCGTGCCCGTCGGCCAGCTCGCCGCCCTCGCCGTGCTCGTCATCGGCACCGGCGTGGTTGTCAGCCACTTCGTCGGCCACTGGGGCGCCAACCTGCCGGCGGACCGGCAGGAATGACCAATGTCCAATCACCAATGCCCAATGAAATGAAGCCCATCCTTCGACTGCTCTGCGTATCGTGTCTTTTCCTGTGTTTCGTGGGCAACTCCGCCGAAATCCCCGCGCTCACCGCCGACGGCTTCGCCGTCCCGAAGCCCAACCCTACCTTCACCTTCCCGCGCGACCACGGCTCGCATCCCGAATTCAAGATCGAGTGGTGGTATCTCACCGGACACCTTTTCACCGCCGAACCCACGCCGCGCCGTTTCGGTTTTCAGGCCACCTTTTTTCGCTCCGCCTCGCCGCGCTCCACCGCCGTCCACTCTGCGCCCGCCGCCTTCGGGCACGACCAAATCTACCTCGCCCACATGGCACTGGTGGACATCCGCACCGGCCGCTTTCTCCACCAAGAACGCCTCAACCGCGCCGGTTGGGACGCCTCCGCGTCTGCCGAAACCCTCGACGTGCGCAACGGCGACTGGTCGCTGCGTTTCCTCGACGCCGCCGCCGAAAAAATGGAGCTCATCGGTGGCATCCGCGCCGACGCCCGCTTCACCCTCGCGCTCACCCCCGCCAAGCCCCGCGTTCTCTTCGGCGACGCCGGCTATTCGCGCAAAGGCGCCGCGCCCACCGCCGCCAGTTACTACATCACCTTCCCCCGCCTCGACGTCGCCGGCGCGCTCACCCTCGACGGCAAACCGCTTCCCGTGACCGGCCAAGCCTGGATGGACCACGAATACAGCAGTAGCCAACTCGACTCCCATCAAGTCGGCTGGGACTGGCTCAGCGCCCAACTGCACGACGGCCGCGAACTCATGTTTTACGCCCTCCGCACCACCACAGGAGAGATCGACCCCATCTCCCGCCTCACCTGGATCGACCGCGACGGTCGCACCACCACGGCATCCTATCGCTGGGAACCGCTCACCCACTGGACCAGCCCGCACACCGGCGCAAAGTATCCGCAGAGTATTCGTTTAGCCACTACCGACCCGGCCGACGGCCGCGAGATCGTCCTCATCATCGAGCCCTTCTACCCCGACCAGGAACTCGGTGGCTCGCTCGGCGGCGTGACCTATTGGGAAGGCGCCTGCCGCATTCTCTCCGCCGACGGCAAGACCGAGCTCGGCTACGCCTACATGGAACTCACCGGCTACGACCGCCCCGTCGAGGTTCTGCGCTGATTATTCCGGCGCCCCTCCACGGTCCCACCGTCCGGAAAGGTGTAACCAATTTGGTTACACTTTTCCGGGTGAACAACCTGCGACCACGAGTGCTTGAAGCACGATCCGCACGTTGCTTTCGGGGCAAAGCGCGTAGGTTGGCGGATGTCCGACTCCAACTTCGTCATCATCGCCGGGATCACCGGCGGCATCGGTTCCGATCTCGCCCGCCGCCTCCACCGCGCAGGCTGGCGTGTCGGCGGCTTCGCCCGCTCGGCGGATAAACTCGCCTCGCTCGCCGCCGAACTCCCCGGCCTCGAAACCGCTCTGGCCGATGCCACCGACCCCTCCGCCGTCGAGGCCGCCATCTCCGATCTCACCGCCCGCGGCGGTCGCAAACTTGACGCCTACGTTCACTGCGTGGGCTCCATCTTGCTCAAATCCGCCCACCTCACCTCGCTCGAAGAGTGGCGGCGCACCCTCGACCTCAACCTCAACTCCGCCTTCTACGGCCTAAAATCCGCCGTCGGCCCAATGCAGACACAGGGCGCGGGCAGCATCGTGCTGCTCAGCTCCGTCGCCGCGTCCACCGGCCTGCCGAGCCACGAAGCCATCGCCGCCGCGAAGGGCGGCATCGAGGGGCTGGTGCGCGCCGCCGCCGCCAGCTACGCCTCGCGCAACGTGCGCGTGAACGCCGTCGCCCCGAGCCTCACCGACACGCCCATGGCGGCCGGCCTGCTCGGCAACCCGGCCGCGCGCGCCTTCTCGGAAAAAATGCACCCGCTCGGTCGCGTCGGCACGCCGGCCAACATCGCCAGCGCCATCGCCTACCTGCTCTCCCCCGACGCCGACTGGGTTACGGGACAAGTCTGGGGAATCGACGGCGGCATGGGCTCCGTCCGCCCACGCCCAAAGGCGTGAATCCTGCAACCCGAGGACCGGCGACACTCCTGTCGCCGTCAGCGAACTGCATGCCGCTGCCAGCCCGGAAACTTTCGCGAAAAAACCGCTTGCATTCATACCGCCCAACCGGCTTCTTGCCCGTCCTGTTTCGCGCAGGGGCTCTTAGCTCAGTTGGTAGAGCGCCTCAATGGCATTGAGGAGGTCAGCAGTTCGAACCTGCTAGGGTCCACCATTTTATAGGGGTCGTCGGTGATGTCCGGCGGCCCCTTAGTGCATCTGGATGTGACAGTTACGAGTTTAGACTTTTTTGCAAGCTTACGACTCGGCACGACCGCAGAATCGGGTGTAATCGAAAGTGTCAGTGCCAGTGGGGAGGAGAAGAGTTGATTTTTGCTCCAGT
>DAIPIP010000137.1:0-7775 GCA_036770725.1 Opitutaceae bacterium | reverse complement strand
TGATGACCGGCTTCGTGCAGAACATCGCCGCCAACGGTCTGCTCGACCAGTGGGCGACGAAGCAGCTCTACATCGCGCTCGGCCAGTTCATGGCGGCGGCGGCGTTGCTCGGCGTGGATACATGCCCGATGGAGGGCATCAGCCCGGCGGCGTATGACGAGGTGCTCGGGCTAACGGGCACGGACTTCGCGACCGTGGTCGCGTGCTCGGCGGGCTACCGCGCGGCGGACGACAAATACGCCTTGGCTCCTAAGGTGCGTTTCGCGGCGAGCGAAGTGATCGAGCACGTGTGAGCGACGACGCGGAAACGGTGGTCGGCCCCAGCCCATCACTCGCCGAAGGGGTGTTTTCGCACGGCTCGCCCGGTGGTTTGGCCCCGAAAAACTAACCGTTCGGCCCAAGTATCGGTCAAAGGCCGGGCGTGAGCGCGATTCACAAGCAACATTTTGCCAACATTGCGTCCTGCCCGCTTCCGCGATTGCCAAGCGGTAAGTTGGGCCGATTGCTTAACTCATGAACTACCATGTCGGTCGCGCCGGCCAGCAACTCGGTGTTTTCTCGCTGGATGAGATCCGTGCCAAACTTGCCAGTGGTGAGTTTCGTGCCGGCGATCTTGGCTGGACGGAGGGAATGGCCGATTGGCGACCGCTCGCCGAGATCGTTCCAGGTGTGCAACCTTCCTTCACCGTGCCGCCTCAGCCTCCGGCCAGCTCCAGATCGAGCTCAAGCCACGTCCCCGGCCCTGCTCGGCAGTTCGGTCCTAAGCCGGCCAATAATCTCGTCGGTGCGATCTTGGTGACGATCTTCTGCTGTCTCCCCTTCGGGATTCCCGCCATCATTTACGCGGCTCAGGTGGATGGTAAATACAACGCCGGCGATCAGGCAGGCGCTGAGGAGTCCGCCGCCAAAGCCAAAAAGTGGATGTGGATTTCTCTCGGCGTGGGTCTCGTCGGCACGATCGTTTACGTGGCGCTCATGGGCTTGGGTTTCGCCTCCGGGACTGCCGGTGGCTATTGACCGATGAGTTACCACATCAATCGCGACGGGCGAGAATTGGGCGTTTATTCGTTATCGGTTGTTCGCGAGAAGATTAAGTCCCGAGAGTTCCTCGCCACCGATCACGGTTGGACTCCCGGCATGACGGGTTGGTTGGTTTTGGCTGAAATCGTTGAGGTTACTCTTCCGCCTGAGCCGCCGCCCCCTCCTGCGCCTCCTGCCCTGTCGGGCGAGCCGCCGCCGTCTGCGGGCGAACCGAATTCCGATCCCGCTACCGAAGCGAGTTCTGCCGCCGAGCAAAGTTCCGTTCGCTCCGAGCCGGTTCGCGAAGACGGTTCCGCAGATCCTTTTACGGCCAGCCTGGCGGCCAAACGCCGCGGTCGGCCCCGGCGTCGTTCGAAGCCTGCCAACCACCTGATACCCGCCATTCTCGTAACCGTGTTCTGCTGCCTGCCACTGGGCTTGCCCGCCATCTACCACTCCTTGCAGGTGCATAAACGATACGATTCGGGCGACGAATTCGGAGCGCGCGAAGCCTCGAAAAAAGCCAAAATCTGGACCCGTGTCGCGCTGGCCACCGGCGTTATCGGGGTGGTGATCTACATCGCGTATTCCTACTTCGGCGTGACGGTGTTCGGTTAAAGTAACAACAACAGCTCCCTTTGAAGCCGTCCGCCGCGCCGCTTTTTGGCCTCACGCCGCGCCGCCTTGCCTCGATGGTTTTGTTGGCAAGCATGGCCGCTCTCGCGCTGTTGTTTTTTCGTAACCCGACCGACTCTCCGGGGCTTTTTCCGCCCTGCATGTGGCACCAAGCCACCGGCACCGCCTGCCCCGGCTGCGGCACCACGCGTGCGATCCACCATTTGCTTCATGGCCGCTTCGCCACCGCCTTCGCGCTAAACGCGGTGGGACTCTTGATCCTGATCGCGACCGCCGCGATTTTTGCGCGACCTCTTTGGAAGGCGCTGCGCCATGATCGTTGGGAGCCGCCCGCCTTCACCCGCCGTTTTGCCTGGGGCTTGTTAATGGTCGGCCTCCTCTGGGCGCTCGTGCGCAACCTGCCGTGGCAGCCCTTCACGCACCTTGCCCCTTAGCGGGGCACTTGGGCGACTTTGGCAAAACACCCGGTGCGCGTGCATAAAAAAACCGCGCCGGTATTCGGCGCGGTTTGCTTGAAGGGAAGAACTTGGATGCCGCGGGCGACAAGACCCGTGCATCGCTTAGCTCTTCTTCTCTTCGGTCTTCACTTCCTTGGGGGCGTCTTTCTTGGCGTCCTTGGCGCCGGCGCATCCGGCGCATCCGGCACCCGCGTAAGCGGCGGAGGCTGCGACGGCGAAAAGGGAAATGACGAGGATACGGAGTGCTTTCATAATGTGGTGGTGATTGAAGGTTGAGCCTTATGGCAACACGTCGAGCCAAACCGGTTTGACCCGCAGCGCAACCCCTCCGGAAAGTTTTCCACCGGCGTGATCGGTGTCGGTTTCGTTAACTTCGTCCTTTATTCCGCGTCGCCGCCCACCTTACCTCCTAAATCATGCAGATGATCGGCGAACGCCTCGAAGAAGCCCGTAAGCGCAAAGGCATTTCCATCCGCGAGGCCGCCGAGGCCACAAAGATACGAGGCGACTACCTGCACAAATTCGAGAGCAACCAGTTCGATCTGCGTCTGCCCGAAATCTACGTGCGCGGCTTTCTCCGTCTTTACGGGACTTATCTCAAGCTGCCGGGCGACAAGCTGGTCGCCGACTACCTCGCCCTCGGTCTCGGCGAAGGCGGTAAACCCCAGGGACGTGGTTTGAACCGCGAGATATACGGCAAGATCGAGATCACCCACACCGGAGCATCCTCCAAAAACAGCGGTGCCGAACCCGCCTCGCCGGGCGCGGCGGCGCCAAAATCCTCCGGCACCGAATCCGCCCCCCCCTCTCCCCAGCGCCAGCCGTTTCAACCACGCATGCCTCTCGGCGGATTGGATCGCGCCCTCCTCGCCAAAAACGGAATCTGGATCGGAGTCGCCGCCGTGCTCCTTCTTGGTCTCGTCGTGTGGGGTGTCGTGAAATTATTCGGCGGCGACCCGGTCGCCACCACCCCGCCCGCCGCCGTCGCCATCGAGGACTCCGTCCATATCATCGCGGTGAGGCCCGTGCAAATAACCGCGGTGAAGGGGCGCCTCGACGGCCGCGATCTGGCCTCTCCCCGCAGCCTTGTGGCCGGTGAACGCTACACCCTGCCCAACGCCGACATGCTCGTCACCGTGAGCGACCGCGCCGCCGTGCAATTCGAGCACAACGGAATCCTCTACGGGGCCGGCAACAACACCGGCCCGGGCGTGCTTACCATCAATTTCACCGCGCCACGGTAAGCGCTCTTCCTCGTGGCCCGACTCGTGAGATTCGGGATGCGGGCCCGCCGCCCCATGTCCGCCCTGCCGCGCATCCTCCTCGCCCTTGGCGCGCTTCTTTTTTGCGCGACGTCGGCCTCCGCCCAGGAGGTGCAATCGCACGGTCTGGTCTTCGAACGCTGGGTGATCGACACCTTTTTCGATTCGTATCGACCCGACGGATACACTCAAAAATGGGATGTCCCCGCCGAGGCCAACCGCCTGCCCGATCCCGCCATCGCCGGCATTCCCGTCAATCCCAAGGCCGTGAAACTCGGCGCGCCCGTCGGCCTCGGCGACGCCCTTCGTCAGCACGACATCGACGAGCCCTTCCTGCTCGTGCTCGGCTGCTGGCAACAGGTCTCGGCCAAGGAAAAACGGTTCGTCAAAATCATCGCCGTGCGCGTCGAGCCCGGGACCTGGCGCCAACTCTGGGGCGACATCTCCCGCGCCGACCTCGAACGTCTCGACGCCGTCATCAAAGACCGCAACCGCACGCCGGCCGAGGCGCGCCGCGCCGCGCAGGCCATGAAATCGCGCCCGCCCTACTCCGGGTCCGTCATCGTCCTGAACCCCAAGATCGACTCGAAAAACCAGCGTCGCCTCCAGTGCAGCCTGCGCTACGCCGACGTGCTCCGCTACCTCGCGCCAAACGTCTCGCCCGCGCCCGAGCACGACGCCCCGCCCGAACTCTGGGGCGTGGTCTTCTCCGATGCCGTCGCCTCCAAACCCCGCGAGTTCGCAACCCCGCCAAGCAGCAGCGCCGCCGCTCCTTGAGTCACTTCCCGACCAGCGCGTGCAATAACACCGCCGCCGCCACCGATACATTCAGCGACTCCACCCGGCCGCTGCCCGCCAACGTGACGAGTCCGCCGCAAGCCTTGGCCACGTCCGGCGCGAGCCCGTGCTCCTCGTTGCCCAACACCAGCGCCAGCGGTCGCGCCGCCGCGCCCCGCCGCACCGGCGCGCCACCTCGCGCCGCCGCGCCCAGCGTCTCATAACCCGCACCGGCCAACGCCTTCAAAAACACCGGCAAACTCTGCACCCGCCACATGCGGATGTGCTCCAGCCCGCCCTCGGCCACGCGATGCGCCGCCTCTCCCGGCAACGCCGCGGAGGGATGCGCCGGTATCACGATGTTGGATACGCCAAAAAACGCCGCCGTGCGCGCGATCGCCCCGAGGTTGTGGGCGTTGCCGATGCGATCCAGCACCACCAACGTCTCGCGCGCCCCCGCCCATTTCGCGATATCCCGCGCGGTGGGCGCGCCCAGCTCCGGCGCATGCGCCACGCAGACCACGCCGCCGTGGTGCAGCGTGCCCGAGATTTTCTCCAGCTCGGCGGCCGGCACCTGACGGTAGATTTTCTTCTCCGCCGCGAGCGCTCGGCACATCGCGCCCAGCTTGCGCCCGCTCCCCTCGTCGAAAAACAGGCGTTTGATCGACGCCGGATCTTTTTCGAAACGGGCCTGCACGGCCGCCAGGCCGCAGAGAGTGAGGTCGCGGGAAGTGCTCATTCGGAAAGTTCGCCCACGAGGGTAAACTCCTCGCGGTCGTGAAACAGATGCCTCACCCGCGTGCCCGGCGCGAAGCGGGAAAAAACCGAACCCGGCGAGCGCACCTCGCGCAGCAAGGCCAGCGGATCGACGCGGCCAAATTTCAGAATCACCACGAAACGCCGGCACCAGCGCCCCTCCAGCCACGGCGCGACGATGCGACGCAACACCTCGTGCGGATCGTCCACCAAATCGCAAAACATCCAGTCCGCCCGCGTGCCCGGCTCGGGCCGGTGGCCGTAGGCGTCGGCCCGGCGATGTTCGATCAAAGGGTGGTCGAGCGCGCCGCCCTTGAGCGGACCGTTGTCGAGCGCGAGCACGCGCGCCCCGCGCTTCGCCGCCGAGTAGCTCCAGCCGCCGGGCGCGGCGCCGAGATCGACCACGTATTCACCGGGCGCGGGCTCGCGACCGAGCACCGTGTAAGCTTCCTCGACTTTGAGATAGCTGCGCGAGGGCGCGAGATCGTCGTCCGCCATGCGGCGTTGCCCGCCTAGCACGATGTCGCGCGAGACGAGCGCCCTTTTGAAATCCACAAAATGCACGAACAACCCGCGCGCCGTGCCTTGCCCGCGCGGCACATCGTCCACCGCCAGACGAGCGACACGCCCGAGGCGTTTCTTCAACAACTCGCCGAAGGCCTTCGCCACCGCGTCCGCGCGTCGGCCGAGCCCGTCGAGCCCGGCCCCGGTCGTAAACACGCAGGGCCACGGCGCCTCGAAACGTTCGTCCCTCGCGCTGGCCAAAAAATGTTCGAGCAAACGCGCAGCGAGCGCGTTGACCGACTCGCCCGCCACCTCGACCGGCGCGAGGTGAATGGCGTAGGCGAAACAAAAATCCGGTGCGTGCGGCAAGTTTCCCGCCACCTGCACCCAGCCGCCGCCCTGCGCGCTCACGGCCAGCCCGGCCGCGCGGGCCTCGCCCGCCAACAGCTCCTCGAATCCGGGTTGACCGCGTAGCATCATGGGCGCGGAGGTTGGCGGGCAAAATCGCCCGTCGGCGACGACAAAAAAGCCCCGGCGCGCCGGTTGGCGGGGCCGGGGCCGATACTTCCCGCGGCTCAGCTCGACGGCGTAAACGGCAGGGCCGACTTGTGCAGCGCGATGCGCAGCGCGCCGTCATCGCCTTTGCGGAAGACAAAGGTCTTTTCCACCGTGGTCTGCGCACCGGCTGTGTCGGTCAACGTGACGTGCCCCATGGTGATTCCCACCGGCCCCTCGATGTAGGTCGCGGCGATATCAAACGAAGCACTCGCCCACGGTTTCAGGGCAAAACCGCTGTCGTTGGGGAAGGCGGGATTGCCGCCCACGAAGTAAGCCAAGGCCCCTTCGCGGGTGGTGCGGAAGGTCTGCTCGCCGAAGGTCAGGGTGGGTTTGAACAGCACCGGCGCGGCCGCGTAGTTGTAGGCTGCATCGAGCACCTGCCCGGCCAGCGCGGTGGCGTCACCGCCTTCACGGTGAGTGGTGCTGATCAAAATCAACGCATCGCACCAAGCCTGTTTGGCTGCGGTGAGTTTTTCCGGAGTGATCGGAGCCGGTCCGCCGTGCGCGGCGGAAAACGCCGGGCCGGAGGCAGCGAGCAGGGATGCGATCAGAAGGGAATCACGAACGAGTTTCATGGTGGGTTAGGGTTGAGGTTGGGTGTCGTTTGACGCGCGCACCGTGTCGAGTGAACACGCTCGGGCAACTCATGCGCGAGTGGAATTTCCCCCGCGCGTTTCCAATCAACCGACCGCTCAAAAATCGCCCGGTCCCGGTCGCAACGTGATCGTCTCCGCGACCGTGTTGGCGTCGAGGGACGTCAGGCCTGCCACGGCCTCGGCCACGCTTGCGGCCGTCATGAGGCGCTCCTTCGGCAGATCCGAGCCGGCCCAGATGGGCGTGGCGATCGCGCCGGGGTGAACAGCCATCACGCGCAGCCCCGAGCCTTTCGTCTCGGCGCGCAAGCCGGCGGCGAGGCCGGTGAGGCCGTGTTTCGCAGCCGTGTAGGCCGCGCAACCGGGCAGGCCGGTCTGGCCGCAGATGGAGCTGATAAAAACGAGATCGCCCGACCCGCGCTCTTGCAGCGCGGGCAAAAACGCCCGCGTGACGAGATAGGCCGAGCGCAGGTTGGCCGAGAGCATCGTGTCGAAAAGCTCGGGCGTGGTGTCCGCGAGCGGCGAGGGCGTGAACGCGCCGGCGTTGTTGACCACGATGTCGGGCGCGCGTCGGAAGATTTTGGATACAGCGGCTGGCAGGCGCGAGACGGCCTCGGCGTCGGTGACATCGCACACGAAACCATGCGCGTCGGCCCCGAGTTTTTCGCAACCCACCGCGACGGTTTCGAGGTTGCGGGCATTGCGCGCCACCAGCGCGAGCTTCGCGCCGGGGTGACGTTTCGCGTAGGCGACGGCCAGCGCCGCGCCCAGGCCCTGGCTCGCGCCGGTGATCAATACAAAAGGCGAACGGGCTCGCGCGGCGGATTTGTTTTTTTTCGATTTCATGCAAGGAAGGATCCGCAAATCGCGGATATGTTAACCACAGAGTTCAGATATGCACAGACGAAGACAACAGCGTCTCCGGTCTGGAAGTTTGGCATCTGGGTTTATCCGTCGTCTGGACCAGGGCATAAACCCGGCGGTAGAAATCGCGGATAATATCACCCTCCAAATACCAAAAGCTTTTGGACTTCTGGTGGGGCGGGACCGCCAGGCCCGCCGTGATGGATGATGGTCAATCGTGCTCGAACCGGCGCGCCCGGCGTTTATGCCCCACCCTTAAACGAAAGTCCAAGAACAAGCGGGATTCGGTATAACTCCCGTGGCGTATAAATTACGGACATGAAAGCGGATATTAAGACATTTCAGGT
>DAIPIP010000313.1:0-1702 GCA_036770725.1 Opitutaceae bacterium | reverse complement strand
ATTCGCGCTTCGCGCATTTTCGTGCTTCCTCCACCACGTGCTCGTCATTCGCCGCCTCACCGACCGTCACCGCGCCTACACCGGCATCTTTCTGCCCGGCGAACCACCGCGCATTTTTCCCACCAGCGACGCCGAACACGGCCGCATCCTGCAAATCTACAAACAGGACCGCCCCTACGACGGCGTCATAAACGATTTCAGCGAATACGCCATCGGCCACGACACCTTCGCCCCGCCCGCCCCGTCGCCCGCCGCCCCCGCCAAGAAGCTCCGCCGGGCCGCCACCAAAAAGTAGGCGCGAAACCGTCGCGACCGCCTACTCCGCCCCGACCTCGCGAAACGCCGCCTCCGCCAGCGCCGGCTCGATATCGCCCTGCGTCGCCGCCTCGCCGAGCGCCTTCAACACCACGAAACGCAGCCCCCCCGCGCGCACTTTCTTGTCCCGCGCCATCGCCGCCGTCAGCGGACCGAGCGCCAGCGGCTCGCGCAAACGCGTCGGCAGCCCGTGCGCCGCCACCACCGCCTCCACCCGCGCCACGCCCGCCTCCCCGATGTATCCAAGTTTCCACGACAACCGCGCCGCCGCCGCCAGTCCCACCGCCACCGCCTCCCCGTGCAGATAGGCCCCGTAGCCCGTCACCTGCTCGATCGCATGGCCAAACGTGTGCCCCAGATTCAACAACGCCCGGCCGCCCTCCTTCGCCGTCTCGCGTTCATCCGCCTCCACGATGCCCGCCTTTATCGCGCAGCACCGCCGCACCACCGCCGCCAGATCCCCGCTCGCCAGCGTCAGCGGCTCCCGCTCCAGCCGCGCCAGCAACTCCGCGTCGCCCAACAGGCCATACTTGATCACCTCCGCCATGCCCGCCGCGAACTCGCGCGCCGGCAGCGTCGCCAGCAACGCCGTGTCGATATACACCGCATGCGGCTGGTGAAACGCGCCCGCCAGATTTTTGCCCGCCGTCAAATTGATGCCCGTCTTCCCGCCCACCGAGCTGTCCACCATCGCCAGCAACGTCGTCGGCACCTGGATAAACGGAATCCCGCGCAGATAACTCGCCGCCGCGTATCCCGCCAGATCGCCGATCACCCCGCCGCCCACCGCGACCAGCAACGACGACCGATCCAGCCGGTTCGCCGCCAAAAAATCCCAAACCCGCCCCAACTCCGCCAGGCACTTCGTCCCCTCGCCCGCCGCCAGCACCAACCTCGGATACGCGGCCGCCGAGTCCGCCGCCCCCGCCAACTCGTCCAACATCGCCGCCTGCGTCGCCGCCAGATTCGCATCCGTCACGATCGCCACCTTGCGGCCGCCCGCGCGAGCCGCGTCCAGTTCCGCCCGCAAAAGCGCGGTCAGACCCGACCCGAAGTGCAGATCGTAGCTCCGTTCACCCAAATTCACATGCAAAG
Source organism: Opitutaceae bacterium (assembly GCA_036770725.1). GTDB lineage: Bacteria > Verrucomicrobiota > Verrucomicrobiia > Opitutales > Opitutaceae > IMCC26134_A. The sequence continues at coordinate 292 of DAIPIP010000313.1, read as the reverse complement.
AGGCCGTGGACATATCCCGTGAGCAAGGTTCCTCCCGCCCCTCCGTCAACGCACGTTTACAGCGAACGTCGGCCAGCCCCGCTCCGTCCAGTCTTCCGGAGGGCGGGGCTCCGCCCCCGCCGCGAACAACCGGCGGCCCACGAAAGGCGGACAAACACTTGCACCCCTTATCCCCATCGTAAAAAAACTGCGCACTCCCGCCCGCCATGTCGCCCAACCAAACCCCCGAGCAGATCGCCCGCGACGCCATCGACGCGCAGCTCCGGGCTTCGGGTTGGGCCGTGCAGGCCAA
>DAIPIP010000312.1:0-1703 GCA_036770725.1 Opitutaceae bacterium | reverse complement strand
TGAGGGCGCGGCCCGTTTCGCGAGGGTCGCGAGGTAGCGGGCTTCGTCGTAGGGCACGTTGTCTTTCCAGCAGCGCCAGAGGATGCGTACCCACTTGAACGCGAGGGCGCGCAGGATGGCGTGATGGCCTTTGCCGGCGGCTTTCTGCTTGAGGTAATACCTCTTCGCCCACGCGCAGCGCGGCACGGTCTGGCCTGCCCATTCCACCAGGCTTTGGCGCAAAAACTTCGGTGCAGCCCATCGCCAGTGCACCCACAAGCGTCCTTGGCTGCGTTCACGCACCGGTGCCACCCCGGCATATTTTTGCAGCGAGGCGGCGTCGGGATAGCGGTCGTCGCGCTCGCCAAAGAGCGTCAGTAGGCGGGGGGCGAGCACCGGGCCGGCGCCCGGCAGCGCGGCAAAGATCTCCGCTTTGGGATGTGCGGCGAAGGCTTGGGCGATGGCCTTGTCGTGGGCGTCGATGTGGCGCGCGAGCACCTCGAGCAGATCGAGCAGGCGGGGCAACTCCAGCGCGGCCGGGCGCAGGATCGCCTCGTCGGTGGTGATCGCCCGCGCCTTCGCCAAGAGCGTCACGCGCTCCTCGATGCGCTCGGCGGAACGCACGTTGTGCTTGCGATAAAACTCACGCAGTCGCGAGCCGCCCGCCTTTTGCGCGGCCGCGAGCGAGGGGAAGCGACGCAGAAACGCCAGGGCGAGCGGCGCGGCGGGATCTTCGCCGATCAAGGACAACGCCTGCGGATACACGCGTTTCAAGAGGGCGAGGAGCTGGTTGATCAGGGCGGTGCGCTGATCAACCGCGCCGCGCCGGTGCTCAACCAGGGCGGCCAGCTCGCGGGTGGCGGGCGTGTCGGGCCTAAAGGGCGCAAGTCGCTCGCGGTGTTGGCGTAAAAGCGCGAGGATCACCTCCGCGTCGGGGCCGTCGTCCTTCGCGCCGGAGGGGGCGAAGGCGAGGCGGAAACGCGCGCTGGTCGTCGGGTGGATCGGGTAGATCGTCAGCCAGGCGTGCTCAAGCAGGGCGTGCATCAGGCCGTTGCGCCCGGCCTCGACGGCCAAGGCGACGGGACGCCCGCCGCAGGCCTCGCGCAGTTGTTCGAGCCAAGCGTGCAGCGCTTCCGGAGTCGCGCTCAGCTTGCCTTGATAAAGTTTCTGATCGTCGGATTTTTGCCAGGCGAATGCGTGGGTCGTATCGCCCCAGTCCAAGGCCACGAGGGCAGCGTAGTCGGGGTGGGTTTTCATGGATGTTTTGGGATTGGCGGGCCCGGGCTGCAGATCGTATCGCTTGGGTCGTCGGTGACGCCGGTAGCTGAGTATGCATGGCCGTTCCCGATGCCTTCCGGTCGCGGGCGATTGCTTGGCTCATATTCCTCGCGGGAAAGTAACCATCAGTCGTTCCGCGACCAGTCGGCAAAGTGACGCCGACCCTCCGGCCGGTCAGCTCAAAAAGCGCCCGGCCGACCCGCCCGCAGACTTCAGTTCCGGGCGGGGAGGGGCCTGTCGGCCCCTCCCCTGCGCCCCTCCCCAAAACCTATGGGTTTTTGATCGGCGGAATACCGATACGTTACGTAACGATTCAGTCGGGCGGTTGAGAGATGCGGCAAGCTGTTGAGCCGCAGCGAACCGAGGAACCCCGAGGAATACCCGGGGATTTTGAGCGGGTGACGCAGGTTTGATCCGGCCAACAGGTTGTCGGAGATCGACCCGCC
>DAIPIP010000136.1:0-7846 GCA_036770725.1 Opitutaceae bacterium | reverse complement strand
GGGGGCAGATGGCCCATCTCCGCCTTTTGCGCCTTGGCCGTGCTAGGTTTCTCGCTTCCGCCGGACCGAGTTATTTCCAAGACAAAGCCTGATACAAACCATCGCCTAAATGAGTTTGATTCACGCCAAGGCAGCAAAGAAACGAAAAGGGGACGATTGTTGCACCAGTAGGTTTGTTGTTGTTTGTCCACTATGGCTCCATGCGAGAAAGTCTTTGTTATTCTGGTGATTGGCGCTTGGTAAATTCCAAGATTTGAGGAGCAAAAAAAAGACCACCCGTGGGACGGGTGGTCTGTGTTGTTTGCAAAATTGCGGGAATCGTTTTAGCCGCCGAGGGCGACGTGGGGACCGGTGTCGGCCTCGTAGTCGATGCCGGGGAGGCCGAAGCCGAAGAGTTTGAGGAACTCGGTGCGGTAGCCTTCGATGTCGGTGAGGGTGGCGAGGTTTTCGGTGGTGACTTGGGGCCAGAGCGCGGCGACCTCGGCTTGCACGTCGGGCTTCATCTCGAGGTCGTCGATGCGCACGCGGCCGGCGTCGTCGAACACGAGGCCGTTGCCGCCGAACATCTGGTCGCGGAAGAGGCGGTCGATCTGCTCGACGCAACCTTCGTGCGTGCCCTTCGCCTTCATGATCTTGTAGAGCATGGAGATGTAGAGGGGCACGACGGGGATGGCGGAGCTGGCCTGGGTGACGAGGGCCTTGTTGACGGAGATGAAGGCGCGGCCGTAGCCGTTGACCTTGAGGGTGGCGTTGATGGCCTTGGCGGCGCGTTCGAGGTCGTTTTTGGCGAGGCCGATGGTGCCGTTTTTGTAGATGGGCCAGGTGAGCTCGGGGCCGATGTAGGAGTAGGCGACGGAGGTGGCGCCGGGGGCGAGGAGCTTGGCCTCGTCGAGGGCGTTGATCCACATCTCCCAGTCTTCGCCGCCCATGACGGCTTGGGTGTCGGCGATCTCGGCCTCGGTGGCGGGCTCGATGGTGATCTCGGAGACGATGCCCTTGTCGGTATCGACGGTTTTGTTGCTGTAGGTGACGCCGACGGGCTTGAGGGTGGATTTATGGACGACGCCGGTCTTGGGGTGGGTGCGGCGGGGGGAGGCGAGGGAATAGACGATGAGGTCCACCTGGCCGAGGTCGGCCTTGATGGCGGCGAGGACCTCGGACTTGAGGGGGGCGGAGAAGGCGTCGCCGTTGAAATTGCGGGCGTAGAGGCCGGCGGCTTTGGCGGCCTTGGTGAAGGCGGCGGTGTTATACCAACCTGGGGTGGCGAGCTTGTCCTCTTCGCTGGGGCGCTCGAAGAAGACGCCGATGGTGGCGGCGCCGGAACCGAAGGCGGCGGAGATGCGGGAGGCGAGGCCGTAGCCGGTGGAGGAGCCGATCACGAGGACCTTCCTGGGGCCTTTGGCGAGGGGGCCTTTGGCCTTCACGTAATCGATTTGTTCCTGCACGTGGGCGGCGCAGCCGGCGGGGTGGGCGGTGACACAGACGAAGCCTCGGACTTTGGGTTTGATGACCATAATGTTTGAAGTGGGGTAGGTTGGGCGGGGGAAGGGGTGCGTCCAGAATGTTTTGGAAATGGAGAAAGCAGTCAGTCGGCTGGCGGAGGCGCGGGGAGTTCGCGGAGAAGGCGGGCCTGACCGGCAGAGAGGATGCGCTCGGCTTCGAGCTGTTGGTTCAGTTGGCGCAGTTCGAGAGTCAGAAGGGAAATTTCGGTCTGGCGGGCGTCGAGCTGACGGCGGAGGGAGAAATTGGCGAAGACGAGAGCGAAAAGGGAGCCGGTGAAGAGCAGGGCGACGGTGATGCGGAGAATGGCGGGCATGGGGAATTAGTTGAAGAGCCAGAGGCCGATGACGCCGAGCACGAGAATTGTGGCGACGATGCGGAGGGCCTTGATTTCCTGGCGGGTGAGTTTGTGCAGCATGGTAAAGGTGGGCGTAAGAACGAGGGTGAGTGCGTGGTCGGCGTGGTCTGTGGATGAGAGTAACGAGTGGGGTGCAATTTCGTCTTCAGAGTTGGGGGTTGGCTCTGGCGCGCTTCGTTTTCAGGAGGCGTATCGGGGCGTTTTTAGTGGCGCAGGCGCGAGGTGGGCGCGAGGGGAAAGCGCCGCCGGAGAGTGGGCGCAGGGGGAGGCGGAGGAGTGACGGTCGGGTAAAAAGTGGCGGTGGAGTGGCGAAGTCGGGAACCTGGGCTTTGGTTCCGGTGTAATTGGTAACCTCCAATCCAAACCTTCACGTCATAACTTCTATCCATGAAAACCAAGTTCATCTCTTCGCTGTTTCGCTCACTTGTAGTCTTGGCCGGTCTGGTCGCCGCAGGCTTTTTGCAAGCCGCCACGGTTGGCCAACCTGCCCCGGCTTTTACCCTGACCGATCTGGATGGCACCTCGCATAATCTTTCCGATTTCAAGGGAAAGACGGTGGTTTTGGAGTGGGTGAATCCCGAGTGTCCGTTCGTGGTGAAGCACTACGAAAAGAGCGGCAACCTGCCCGCGCTTCAGAAGGCCGCGACCGCGGACGGCGTGATTTGGCTGCTCATCAACTCCGCCGCGCCCGGCAAGCAGGGTGATTTCGGTGCGGCCAAGGCGAAGGCTTGGATGGAGAAAACCAACGCGGCCGCCACCGCTTATCTGCGCGATGTGGATGGCAAGGTCGGCAAGGCCTACGACGCCAAGACCACGCCGCAGATGTATGTGATCAACGCCGACGGCGTGTTGGTTTACAATGGCGCGATCGACAGCATCCGTTCCACCAAAGCCGCCGACATCGCGAAGTCGGAAAACTACGTGACGGCCGCGCTCGCCGCCGTGAAGGCGGGAGAGCCGGTGGCCACGCCCGTCACCCAACCTTATGGTTGCAGCGTCAAGTATTGATTTGGTGGATACGAAGAAGCCCCGTCCGGATTTCCGGACGGGGCTTCGTTTTTTTGGGCGGGTTGGGGGCGCGATCAGAGTTTCTCGGCGATGGCGACGGCCTTGAAGAGGGCGGAGGCCTTGTTGATGGTCTCCTGGAATTCGCTTTCGGGCACGCTGTCGGCGACGACGCCGGCGCCGGATTGGATGTGGATCATGCCGTCCTTGATGAGAGAGGTGCGCAGCATGATGCAGGTGTCGCTGTTGCCGTCGTAGCCGAAGTAGCCGAGCGCGCCGGCGTAAAAGCCGCGCTGGGTGGGCTCGGTGTCGGCGATGATCTGCATGGCGCGGATCTTGGGCGCGCCGCTGACGGTGCCGGCGGGGAAGGTGGCACGCATGAGGTCGAAGGCGGTCTTGTCGGGCGCGATCTTGCCCTCGACCTGCGAGACGATGTGCATGACGTGCGAGTAGCGCTCGATGACGAAGCTCTCGGGCACGGTGACGGAGCCGTATTGGCAGACGCGGCCGATGTCGTTGCGCGCGAGGTCCACGAGCATGAGGTGTTCGGCGCGTTCCTTTTGGTCGGCGAGGAGGTCTTTTTCGAGGGCGAGGTCGTCGGCGTGGGTGAGGCCGCGTTTGCGCGTGCCGGCGATGGGGCGGATCTCGACGAGGCCGTCGGTGAGGCGCACGTGGACCTCGGGCGAGGCGCCGACGATGGCGAAGTCGCCGGTGTCCAGGATGAACATGTAGGGCGACGGATTCACCGTGCGCAGGGCGCGGTAGAGATCGAGCGGGGAGCGGTCGAAGGGTTTGGAGAAACGCTGCGAAGGGACGAACTGGATGATGTCGCCGGAGCGCACGAATTCCTGGCCGGCGAGGACGGCGGCCTCGAAGGCGGGCTGGGTGAAGTTGCCGGCGGGCATGGCGACGGGGCCGGGGTCCATGAGCGGGGCGGGCGCGAGCGAGCTGGGTTGGGCGAGCAGGGCGTGGAGGGCCTGGAGCTCGACGACGGCGCGGGCGTAGGCGGCCTCGGGAGCCTCGTCGGGGGCGATACGGGCGTTGACGCAGAGGCGCAGGGTTTGTTTCGCGCGATCAAAGATCAGCAGCGAATCGGACAGCATGAAGTAAAGCAGGGGGGTGCCGAGGTCGTTGGGGGCGGGGGCGGGGATGGAGGGCTCGATGCGGGTGGCGTATTCGTAGGCGATGAAGCCGACCGCGCCGCCGGTGAAGCGTGGTAGTCCGGGAATGGATACGGGCTGGTGGCCGGCTAGCTCGGCCTCGACCAGGGAGAGCGGATCTTTCGGGGTGGGGACGACGCGGTCGGGTTGGCCGGGCTCGCGGATGGTCGTGGTATCGGGGCCGCAGGCGAGGACCTTGCGCGGGCGGCAGCCGATGAAGCTGTAGCGCGAGAGGGTGTCGCCGCCCTCGACGGATTCGAGCAGGTAGGACGGGCCTTGGGCGCGAAGTTTGGCGTAGGCGGAGACGGGGGTCTCGAAGTCCGCCATGAGGTCGGCGTAAACCGGCACGAGGTTGCCCCGGGTGACGAGCTGCGCGAAGTCGGCGGCGGAGGGAAGGATGGTCATCGGGATAGGACGGAGAGTCGGAAGTTTTTAACCACGGAGGGCACGGAGAACACGGAGGCGGATTCGGAAGCCGCGAAGGGCGAGGTCGGCGATGGGGTTTCTTCGTGGCCCTCCGTGTGCTCCGTGGTATCGGAGACGGGTCACTCCACCGTGACGGATTTTGCCAGGTTGCGGGGTTTGTCCACGTCGCAGCCGCGTTCGCAGGCGATGTAGTAGCTGAGGAGCTGCACCGGGATGGTGGCGAGGATGGGCAGGGCTGCCTCGTGGCAGTCGGGGATCACGATGACCTCGTCGGCGAGTCCGACGGGGATCTCCACGCAATCGGGCACGATGGCGATGATGAGGCCCTTGCGCGCCTTGATTTCCTGTATTGAGGAGAGGACCTTGTTGAAGAGTTCGCCTTTGGGCACGAAGAACACGCTGGGACATTCCTCGCTGATGAGGGCGATGGGGCCGTGTTTCATCTCTGCGGCTGGGTAGCCCTCGGCATGAATGTAGGATATTTCTTTGAGTTTCAGCGCGCCTTCGAGGGCGATGGGAAAGAGGGAGAGGCGACCGAGAAATAGGAAGTCGTTGAACTTGGAGTAGCGCTTGGCGATTTCCCGGATTTGCGGAGCCTGTTCGAGCACGCGGCGGGCGAGGTCGGGCACGGCTTTCATGCCGGCGACGTATTCGACGCCGTCGGCGAAGCTCATGTCGCGCATGCGGGCGACGTAAAGCGCGAACATGGCGGATATGAGGAGCTGGCTGGTGAAGGCCTTGGTCGAGGCGACGCCGATTTCGGGGCCAGCGTGCTGGTAGATGCCGCCATCGGATTCGCGGGCGATGGTGGAGCCGACGACGTTGCAGATCGCCATGCACTTGTAGCCCTTGCGCTTGGCTTCACGCAGGGCGGCGAGGGTGTCGATCGTCTCACCGGATTGGGAGATGACGAAGAACAAGGCGTCGCGGTCGAGCGGTGCATTGCGATAGCGAAACTCGGAGGCGTAGTCCACCTCGACGGGGATGCGCGCGAAGCGCTCGATGAGATGCTCGGCGACCAAGCAGGCGTGCCAGCCGGTGCCGCATGACGTGAAAACGAAGCGGTCGATTTGGCGGAAGTCGGCGGGGGTGAGGTTGAGGCCGCCGAAGTTGGCGGTGGAGCCGTCGGCGGAGAAACGACCGCGCATGGCGTTTTCGAGCGCGCCGGGTTGCTCGAAGATTTCCTTGAGCATGAAGTGGGCGTGGTCGCCAAGTTCGGCGTCCTCGACCGCCCAGGTGACCTTGTCGATCACCGGCGAAACGTCGGAGAGATCGAGGGTGCTGAGAGTGAAGCCGGCGGGGGTTATTTGAACGAGTTCGCCGTCTTTCAGGTAAACGACGTTCTGGGTGCGGGAGATCAGGGCGGAGACGTCGGAGGCGATGAGGTGTTCCTGGTCGCCGACGCCGAGGATGAGCGGGGAGCCTTTGCGCGCGGCGACGAGTTCGTCGGGGAAGGACGGAGTGATGACGGCGATGCCGTAGGTGCCCTCGACGTGGAGCAGGGTTTTGCGCACGGCGTTGAGCAGCGGGGAGGCGTCGTCGGGCTCCTTCGCCAAGTGGTAAGCGATGAGGTTGGCGAGGACCTCGGTGTCGGTTTCGGAGGCGAAAGAGTAACCCTTGGTGAGGAGGAATTTTTTGATCGCGACGTAGTTTTCGATCACGCCGTTGTGGACGATGGCGACCTTGCCGTCGCTGGAGAGGTGGGGGTGGGCGTTGGCGTCGGTGACGCCGCCGTGGGTGGCCCAGCGGGTGTGGGAGATGCCAGCGGTGCCGGCCAGCCTCTTGCCGGCGGAGAGCTTGGCGAGGTTGGCGACGCGGCCGATGGATTTGACCAACGTGACGCCTCCTTCTTGAAGCACGGCGATACCGGCGGAGTCATACCCGCGATATTCGAGACGCTTGAGGCCTTCCAACATGATTGCGGCCGCTTTTTGGCGACCAACGTAACCGACGATTCCGCACATGGTTTTTTTGAGGTTTTGGCTGGCGAACCTACGGGTCGGCGCAAAGCCTCCGCAAGGCTATTGGCCTATATTTTAAAATGACCCCACAAAAGAATGTTCTCGCAGTAATCATGGGCGGCGGACGCGGCACGCGGCTTTACCCCCTCACGGCCGAGCGATGCAAACCGGCGGTGCCCCTCGCCGGCAAATATCGGCTCGTCGATATCCCGATCAGCAATTGTATCAACAGCGACATCAACCGGATCTTTCTGCTTACGCAGTTCCATACCGCGTCGTTGCACCGCCATATCCAGAACACTTTTCACTTCGATCCGTTTGGCGGCGGTTTCGTGGATATCCTCTCGGCCGAGCAGACGGAGAAGAGCATCGACTGGTATCAGGGCACGGCCGATGCGGTGCGCCGGAATCTCCAGCACTTTCGCAATTTTGATCACGAGTTCGTGCTCATCCTGTCGGGCGACCAGCTTTACCGGATGGATTTTCGCAAGATCATCGCGGACCACATCGCGACCGGCGCGGACGTATCCATCGCGGCGATACCGTTTCCCGCCTCTAAGGTCGAGGGGCTCGGTCTCATGCGCGTGGGCGACGATCTGGCCATTTCCGAGTTCGTCGAGAAACCGAAGGACCCGAAAGTGATCGAGGGCCTCGCAATCAGCGAAAAGCTGGAGGCGCGTCTCGCCAATCCGACCGGTGAAAAGCACTGTCTCGCGTCGATGGGCATCTATGTTTTCAACCGCAAGGCCCTGGCCGATGCGCTGGACAACGGCATGACCGATTTCGGCAAGGAAGTGATTCCTTCGCTGCTCGGCCAAAAGAAGCTCTACGCCCACGTGTTCGAGGGCTACTGGGAAGACATCGGAACGGTGAAGGCGTTTTTCGACGCGAATCTCGCGCTCGCGCATCCCTTGCCGCCTTTCAATTTCTTCGATCCGGGCGCGCCGATTTACACGCAGGACCGCTACTTGCCGCCCAGCAAAATCAACCACTGTAATCTGGATTACGCGGTGTTTGGTGATGGCTGCATCATCGAAGATTCGAGCATCACGCATTGTGTTCTCGGCATTCGCTCCATCGTGCGCGCCGGCTCGGTGCTCAAGGACGTGGTGATGATGGGCTCCGACCAATACGAAAGCGAAGATCAGATCCGCGCGAACGGCACCCTGCCGCGTCCGCACATCGGGATCGGCGCGGGTTCTTCCATCGAGCACGCGATCATCGACAAAAACGCCCGCATCGGCGCCGGGGTGAAGTTAAGCGCGCACGGCAAGGCGGATGGCGATTATCCGCATGGTATCATCATTCGCGACGGCGTGCTCGTGGTCCCGAAAGGCGTCGTGGTGCCGGATGATTTCGAACTCTGAGGCTCGCGAAACAAGCTAGGCGCTGTCTTCAAATTGCAGAGCGCATAAAAAGTATCCATTTTATGGATA
>DAIPIP010000135.1:0-7862 GCA_036770725.1 Opitutaceae bacterium | reverse complement strand
AAGAACGAGTGGCCCACCATCCTCACCAAGACCCTCATCTCCACCGCCACCAAGGCCACCATCGACGCCATCATCCAAAAACAAGTTCAGGACCAGATGGGCGTCACCGGCGGCCTCCTCTTCAAGGTAGCCAGCGCCGCCGCCCAGGCCGCCATCAACATCGCCGACACCCGCACCTGGCGCAGCCTCCCCAAGGAGTTCCAATACGCCCGCCTCGCCACCCCCGCCGACCGCATCCTCGCGCTCTCCACCGCCACCGGCCAAAGTGCCACCATCGAGTTGGAACCTGCCGCCGTAAACGTCGTCTATGTAAAGAGCCCGGCCGCCGCCGCGCCCCTCCAAGCCGCCCAATTCGTCCTGAAACCGTGAAAAAAGAGCCAAGGGCCTAAGTGAACGGGAGTGAGGGCGGTCGCCAGTTGCCACCGCCCTCATTTCCTCACTCCCTTACTCCCCTACTCCCTCCTATGAAACGTCTCCTCGCCGCCTCGGCCCTCGCCGCCCTCGCCCTCCTCGCCTCCGGTTGCGCCACCAGCGTCAACACCGCCACCCGCGCCGAATCGCAGGCATCGCCCAACCTGATCAACGACCAGCGCGTCGTCACCGACCAGACCCTCGCCCGCAAACTCACCCTCGTCTCGATCAACGAAGGCAAAGCCTCCGGCAATCTCCTCCGCATCCAGGCCACCCTGCGCAACAACTCCTCCCGTCCCCAGACCTTCCTCTACAAGTTCGACTGGATTTCCGACGAAGGCATGGAACTCTCCGGCCCCACCGGCGGCTGGCAAACCCTCCGCTTCGAAGGCAAGGAAGAGCGCTCCGTCTCCGCCATCGCCACCAGCCCCAGCGCCGTGGACTTCCGCCTAAAACTCCGCGAATAAACCACCTGACCTCGATCTAATTCATCAACCACAGGTAACCCAGATGGGCACAAATTTGATCGATTCGTATCTGTGTTGATCTGTGTGATCTGTGGTTAAAATACCGACCTTCCCTCCCGCGCTCCTTCCCTCCCTCCAGATGAAACTCCTCCTCACCACCGCCCTCTCCGCCGCCGCCCTGCTCGCCACCGGCTGTGCCACCAAACCAGAAGCCCGCTACATCGATTCCAAGGGCCCCGAGACCGTCGTCTCGCTCAACCAGATCAACATCCAAGACTGGAACATGGCCGCCGATAAACTCGTCGCCTCCCTCCTCGCCTCCAACGTCCTCGAACGCGCCCCCGAGTTGCCCGCCGTCATGGCCGTCTCGCGCATCCGCAACAACACCCAACAGCAGGTGGATACCGACAGCCTCACCAAAAAGATCCGCATCGCCCTCAACCAAACCGGCAAAGTCGTCACCACCACCACCCTTGGCCCCGACGGCAAAGTCGAGGACGCCATGGCCGCCGACGTCGGTGCCATGAACGCCTTCATGGCCGGCGAGAAACAGAAGACCATTCTGCCCTACTACACCCTCTCCGGCAAATTGATCGAAGACCGCGCCACCTCCGGCACCACCCGCCAGGTCACCTACACCTTCCAGCTCAGCCTCACCACCACCTCCAACGGCTTGGCCATGTGGGAAGGCGAAGAGCAGATCACCAAACAAGGCCGCCGCAGCAGCGTAGGCTGGTAAGATCCGAAAAGCCGACGGCCGGGAATGCCCCATTCCCGGCCGTCCTTCTCTCGCGGGCGAAGAAACCCCATCGCCCTCATCCGTTAAGTCCGTTGCCCGCGGGTTTTAGTTCATGGCTGGAGGGACGACCTTCGTGTCGTCCTCATTCGCGGGTCCATCCCGAAGCCATCCGGCGATCACTCGCCCGCGCCCGCGCCGACCGTCGCGTCCGTTTCCACCACCAGGCCCGCCGCCCGCGCGAAGGCCTCCGCGCAACGCATGCCGTCGAGCGCCGCGCTCACGATGCCGCCCGCGAACCCCGCGCCCTCGCCGCACGGATACAACCCGCCGACTTCCGGGTGTTGCAGCGTCACCGCGTCCCTCGGGATGCGCACCGGCGAACTCGTGCGCGTCTCAAACCCGATCAACACCGCCTCGCGGTCGGTGTAGCCCTGCATCTGCGAGCCAAACAACTTCAGCCCCTCGCGCATGCGCCACGCGATGCCGTGCGGCAGCAGCTGGTCGATGCGCGCCGGCGTGATGCCGGGAAAATAACTCGTCGCCGGCAAATCGACCGACCCCGCGCCCGCCAGGAAATCCGACACCCGCTGGCCCGGCGCGCGTTGCCCGCCGCCGCCCGCCTGCTTGGCGACCTGCTCCAGCGCCTTCTGCGCGGCGAGGCCCGCGAGCACGCCGTGCTCCGCCGCCCACGCGGCGGTGTCCTCCGGCTCCACCGTCACCACCAGGCCGCTGTTGGCGAAGGGCGAGTCGCGGCGCGAGAGGCTCATGCCGTTGACCACCACCTCGTCGTTCTCCGTCGCCGCCGGCACGATGAAGCCGCCCGGGCACATGCAGAAGGAATGCACGCCGCGATCCTCGATCTTCGTCGCCAACCGGTAGCTCGCGGCGGGCAGCAGGAGCGGACGTTTGCGGCCCGCTTCGTAGTGGTATTGACGCTGGTCGATGAAGCTCTGCGCGTGCTCGATGCGCACGCCCATGGCGAAGGGTTTTTGCTCCAGTCGCACGCCGTCCGCCAGAAGCAGGCGGTAAACATCCCGCGCCGAGTGGCCGGTGGCGAGGATGACCGCGTCGCCGGCGAACTCTCGCCCGTCCGCCGTAGTTACTCCATGGATACGGCCTTCGCGCCGCAGAAATGCGTCCGCCTTCGCGCCGAAGTGAACCTCGCCGCCGGCGGCGAGAATGCTGCCGCGCATGGCCTTGACCACGTTGGGCAGGAGGTTGGAGCCGATGTGCGGATGCGAATCCACCAGAATCCGCTCGGGCGCGCCGTGGGCCACGAAGGTCTCGTAAACTTTGGCGACGGGGCCGCGCTTGGTCGCGCGGGTGTAGAGTTTGCCGTCGGAAAAGGTGCCCGCCCCGCCCTCGCCGAAACAGTAGTTGGAATCCTCGATCACGACGCCCTGGCGCAGGATGGGAGCGAGGTCGAAGCGACGCGCGGAGGCGTCCTTGCCGCGTTCCAGCACGATCGGTCTCACTCCGAGTTCGATCAGGCGCAGCGCGGCGAACAGGCCGGCCGGGCCGGAGCCCACCACGATCACGCGCGGGGCGCCGGCGGGGAGTTCGCGGTAGCTCGGCGCGGGCAGCACGTCGGGCGGCAGGCCGGCGTCGATGCCGACCTCGAGGCGAAGCTGGATGACGATGCGGCGTTTGCGCGCGTCGATGGAGTGTTTGCGCAGGCGCACGTCCTTCACCCGGGTCTCCGAGACGCGCAGCTCCTTGGCGGCGGCGCGACGGCGGGCGGCCTCGTCCTCGGATTGCTCCAAGGGCAGGATGATATCCACGACTTCGCGGCGTGCGTTGCTCATGCGCGGAAGCAAGGCGAGCGCGCGGGCGGGCTCAAGTTTTCCCCGCGCCCGATTCGTCGGCGGGCGCGGGGCGGCCAAGAGCCGCGGGTTCAGCCACGCAGGGTGCCGGCGGCCAGCTCGGCGAGGAAGCTGGCGTAGGTTTTTTCCACGCCCTCGCGCAGGGCGATCTTCGCGCGCCAGCCGAGACCGGCGAGGCGGGAGACGTCCATGAGCTTGCGCGGCGTGCCGTCGGGCTTGGTCGCGTCCCACGCGATTTTACCGGCGTAACCAGTCACGGCGGCGACGGTCTCGGTGAGTTCCTTGATCGTCACGTCCGTGCCGGTGCCGACGTTGATCCAGTCGGGCGGGTTGTCCATGGCCAGCAGGTGGGCGCAGGCGTCGGCGAGGTCGTCCACGTGCAGGAACTCGCGCTTGGGCGAGCCCGTGCCCCAGGCCGCCACCTCGGGCGCGCCGGCGAGACGCGCCTCGTGGAAGCGGCGTATCAGCGCGGGCAATACATGCGAGTTGGTGGGGTGGTAGTTGTCGCCCGGACCGTAGAGGTTGGTGGGCATGGCGGAGTGGAACATCACGCCGTATTGTTTGCGGTAATACTGGGCGAGCTTGAGGCCGGCGATCTTGGCGATGGCGTAGGCCTCGTTGGTGGGCTCGAGCGCGCTGGTGAGCAGGCAGTCCTCGGTCATGGGCTGCGGGGCGTGCTTCGGGTAGATGCACGAGCTGCCGAGGAAGAGCAGCCGCCCCACCCCGGCGCGGTGCGCGCCGTCGATGCAGGCGGAGGCGATGGCGAGGTTGTCGAAAAGGAACTCGGCCGGGTATGTATTGTTGGCGTGGATACCGCCGACCTTGGCGGCGGCGACGATGACGGCGTCGGGTTTCTCGGCGGCGAGAAAGCCGCGCACGGCGGCCGCGTCGGAGAGGTCGAGCTGGCGACGATCACGCAGGATAAGTTGCACGCCCGGCTCGCTGGAAAAGCGGCGCACGAGCGCGGAACCGACCATGCCCTGGTGTCCGGCAATGTGAATTTTCATGCTGAAAATAAATCCTAATGGGCTAAATCCAAATTAATGCGGGAAACCGGCCCCGGGAACCCCCTCGTCCTGGCGGCGGCTGATTTGGGATTTAGCCGCTTAGGATTTAGGATTTTTCCGGCGCCAGCCGGATCAGAGTCGCGGAAGATTCGCGATCTGCGCCTCGCGCTTGGCGAGTTCGAGATCGTGATCAACCATGATGGCGACGAGGTCCTTGAAGCGGACCTTGGGCTCCCAACCGAGTTGCTTTTTGGCCTTGGCGGGATCGCCGATGAGGAGCTCGACCTCGGCGGGGCGCTCGTAACGGGCGTCGTATTTCACGTATTTCTCCCAGTCGAGGCCGAGGCGGCCGAAGGCTTCCTGGCAAAACTCGCGCACGGTGTGGGTTTCGTTGGTGGCCACGACGTAGTCGTCGGGTTTGTCCTGCTGGAGCATGAGCCACATCATCTCGACGTATTCCTTGGCGTAGCCCCAGTCGCGCTGGGCGTCGATGTTGCCGAGGAAGAGGGAGTCCTGAAGGCCCATCTTGATGCGGGTGGCGGCGCGGGTGACCTTGCGGGTCACGAAGGTCTCGCCGCGACGCTCGCTCTCGTGGTTGAAGAGGATACCGTTGGAGGCGTGGAGGTTGTAAGATTCGCGGTAGTTCACCGTGAGCCAGTAGGCGTAAACCTTCGCGCAGCCGTAGGGCGAACGCGGCCAGAAGGGCGTGGTCTCGGTCTGCGGGACCTCTTGCACCTTGCCGAACATCTCGGAGGAGGAGGCCTGGTAGTAACGGACCTTGTTAACGAGACCGGCTTCACGAATGGCCTCCAGAATGCGCAGCGCGCCAAGCCCGTCCACGTCGCCGGTGTATTCAGGGATGTCGAACGACACCCGCACGTGCGACTGGGCGCCGAGGTTGTAAATCTCGTCGGGCTTCAGGTCGTAGAGGAGTTTCACCATCTGCACGGAGTCGGCGAGATCGCCGTAATGCAAGAAGAGGCGGGCTTTGTCGAAGTGCAGATCCTGGTAGATGTGGTCGATGCGCGCGGTGTTGAAGGTGGAGGCGCGGCGCACGATGCCGTGAACCTCATAGCCCTTGGAGAGCAGAAGTTCGGCGAGGTAGGATCCGTCTTGGCCAGTGATACCGGTGATGAGGGCTTTTTTCATGGTTTGAATTGAGACCAACACCTTCAAGGCGCGCTCAAATCGGGCTCAAGCCTGCATTCCATTGTATAACATGCTTAAAATTGATCAAATTAGAATGCCCGCGACGCGCTTGCGGGTCATTTGGGCGACTCTACGGTGGCGTCCATGCATGTAGTCTTATTCGCCGCGCAATCCTTGGACGGATGGATCACCCGTCGCCATGAGCCGGGCGACGCATTCGCGTCGGCGGCGGACAAAGCGCACTTTCGCGAGGCCATTCGCCCCTGCGACGCCTGCGTGATGGGCTCGGCGACCTACGCTCAAGGCAAGGAACGCATGCGCCCCGCCGCCTTTCCGGCTCTGCGTCGGGTGATCTGGACTCGCTCCCCAAGCACACCGGAACGCATGGCCGAAGCGGTGCCGGGCGTGCTGGAGTTCACCTCCGAAACCCCGGTCGAGACGGTCGCAAGACTGCGCGCCGACGGCCGCCATCGCTGTGCAGTGCTCGGCGGCGGACAGGTCAACGCCGCCTGGCTCGCGGCCGGCTTGGTGGACGAGGTGTGCGTGACGGTGGAGTCGTGGATTTTCGGCGTCGGGGTGCCGCTGGCGGGCGTGGCGGGCGTTCAACCGGGTTCCCTGCTCCTACCCGAAGCGGTGCAACTCGAGCTGCTCGAAGCGCGCATCCTTGCCCCGGGCGGACCGGTGTTGCTGCGTTACGCGGTTAAAAAATGAAGCCGCAAACGATTCAGCTCTGGGCCCGCCGCGTAGGCGGATTTTTTCTCACCGTGCTCGGCCTGTGCGCGCTCGGATCCCTGCTCGGCGCGGTGGCGTTCCCCCTCGTGGGCGGGCTGGGCGGCTCCACAAAAACCCGCGAAGAACTCATCGTGGCCGGCGCACGGACGGGCGGATTTTTCTTCATGGTCTGGGCGCCCGGCGTGGCCCTGGTGCGCGAATTCGTGCGCGCCGGAAAAAAAGGCTGAAATCCAGGCCGGGCCTCTGGCCTTGGCAGCCCGCTCCTCAACACTCCGCGCGCAGCGCACCGGGCCGATTCGTGGTCAATCCATCCACGCCCGCCACCACCAGCCGACGCGCCTCGGCGACATCGTCCACCGTCCAAACAAACACCCCCAGACCGGCCGCGTGCGCGGTCGCGACGAAGGCCCCATCAATCGCCAGCCGCCGGTCGATGTTGAGCGCGGAGCAACCCGCCGCGAGCGCCCGGGCGCACAAATCCGCCACCGCCGCACGCTCCGCCGTCAGCCAATGCCGCTCGACCTGAGGCAACACCCGCCGCGCCTCTGCCGTCGTCGCCGAGTCAAAACTCATCAACACCATCGCCGCCGCATCGCACCCGCTCGCGCCCAGCGCGGCGGCAATCGCGGGCACCGTTTCCGGTCCGCTCTTGATCTCGACCAACAAGCGCCGCTCCCCGCGTGCGCCCAAGCTTGCAACAAGCGCCAGCGCCTCGGCCAGCGTCGGGATTTTCTCTCCCCGCCAGCTCTCGCCCCGCCACGCCCCGACCTCCATCGCACGCAATTCCTCCAACGAGTAATCGCCGACACACCCCGCCACGCCCGCCGTGCGGCGCAAGGCTTCATCGTGCAACAAAACCACCTCGCCATCGCGAGTCAGACGCACATCGCACTCTCCATACTCCGCTCCCTGCGCATAACCCAGTCGCAGCGCCGCAAGCGTGTTTTCCGGCGCATCGGCCGAAGCGCCGCGATGCGCCACGATCAAAGGCCTCCGCACCGGACAATGATTACCCGTAATCAAACCTTTTGCCACGCCCCCACTGCATGCACGCGAGAACCCTCCTCTGCAAGAATGCCGCCACACCACCTTCGGCAACCGCCCCCCAAACACCCACCTATCCACCTACACCGCGCACCAAACTGAGCGTTTTTGCTCAGAATCTAACCCATCCACCGCGTCCCCACCTTCCAAACACCTTCCCCAAAATAAAACCGCCGTCCGCCCCCTGTTTGCAGTGTTGCAATAAACAACACATCCCAAGCGGCGTCCGTTCTCCACCTGTCGCGAAATACGACGAAAAAACCAGAAAAGGCGGCCGCAAATCCCTTTAAGTGTTCATCATCATGCTATAAAGCATAACAAACCTCGTTGGCATAAGCGTCGCTAAAGTAGTTCGGCTGTCATTTTCGGCGCACATCGCGCCGGGCTTGGCCGCCTCAAAAAACCAAACCAAGCACCAGTAACGCTAATGAAAACACGCTTAACCCTCGCCGCCAGCCTCTGCGCTGCGCTCGCCACCTCCGCCCAAGCC
>DAIPIP010000134.1:0-7865 GCA_036770725.1 Opitutaceae bacterium | reverse complement strand
CGTTTCGCGCAGCGGAACTCCGTTACCGACGGCGCTCATTGAGCCGCCGTATCTGCGGCCAACGCTTCCTTTACCCACTGAAAACAGCGAAGAACCCGGATCATTGACGCAAAGCTCGCCAAGCAACGCAGAGGCCGAGCCCGCGGATCTGCATTCCTGCGCGAGGCGGGTTCGATGGCTTCGCGTCTTTGCGTCAAAAGCGGAGTTCACGGATGGTTGGACCTTCGAATGAGGACGACACGGAGGTCGTCCCTCCAGGTGGGCGTGAGCGGCGGTTCCGGCGGTCCCGCCCTGCGATGGGATGCGTCAACGCGTTGGGGTCAACGCGGGCCACCTTGGGGCGGGGCGTTGACGGGGGAGCGGGGGCGGGGCAGGGTGGGGGGATGAAGTCTGCGCGCGTGCCTTTGTTGGAGGTGGAGGGGTTGGGGGTGTGCCGTGGCGAGGCGGTGATTTTGCGGGAGGTGTCGTGGCGGGTGGAGCGGGGGGAGCACTGGGTGGTGTTGGGGCCGAACGGGTGCGGGAAGACTTCGTTGTTGAAGGTGTTGTTTGGTTATTTGACGCCGTCGGCGGGGGAGGTGCGGGTGCTGGGCGAGCGGTATGGGGCGCACGATTGGCGGGAGTTGCGGGAGCGGATGGGGTTGGTATCGGGGGCGTTGCAGGCCTCGGTGCCGGCGGGGGAGCCGGCGCTGCACACGGTGGTGAGCGGGGCGAGGGCGCAGCTGGATTTGTGGGGGGAGCCGACGGGGGCGGAGGCGAGGGAGGCGAGGAGGCAGCTGCGTAGGGCTGGGGCGGATACGCTGGCGGGGCGGGCCTGGGGGGTGCTTTCGCAGGGGGAGCGGCAGCGGGTGTTGATCGCGCGGGCTCTAATGGCGCGGCCGAGGCTTTTGGTGCTGGACGAGCCGTGCGCGGGGATGGATCCGGTGGCGCGGGAGGGGTTTTTGGCGCGGATGGAGGGGATCGCGCGGGAGGCGCGGGGGCCGGGTCTGGTGCTGGTGACGCACCATGTGGAGGAGATCACGCCGGGGTTTACGCACGCGTTGTTGTTGCGCGGGGGGCGGGTGGTGGCGGCGGGGCCGCGAGGGCGGGTGCTGAGGGAGGCGCGTCTGGCGGAGACGTTTGGCGCGCGGGTGCGGCTGGGGCGGCGCGGGGGGCGGCTGGAGCTGCGGGTGGGCGCTGCCGAGGCGTTGTCTTCAAAATAAACCGACGCTCTGCTTATGCCATACGCCCATTGAATTCGGACTCTAGGATGTAGGCCCGACCGGTGGTCGGGCTGCTGACCGAGAGCGAAGCCAGACCAGCGGTCCGGCCTACAGATCGCGGCCAGAAGTCCAAAAGCATCGGGTGATGGGTATTTTTGGACGCGAAGGCATACGCGAAGACGCGGACCGAGGTCGGAAGGTGGGAACCGGGCGGGGCGGCGCGTCGAGCCTCGGCGTCGAAAGCGGCCGCGCCCTTCGGAGCTTTAGGGAGTAGGGCGTCGAGCCGCCGCACTCCGGGGTTTAGGCGGCGCCCAGGGTGCTGCGGAGGACGTCGTGGTAGAGGGGTCGGGTCCAGGTGGGCTCCACGGCGAGGGCGGCTTGGAGGTGGGCGGGGGAGAGTTCGGCGGCGTCGGGGTAGTTGAAGCGGGCGATTTCGACGACGCGGTGGAGCTGCATGTAGTCTCCCGGCCAGGGGGTCTGCTCGATCCAGGCGAGGGCGGGGCCGGCGATCTTTGTAGTGGTGG
Organism: Opitutaceae bacterium; assembly: GCA_036770725.1. Classification (GTDB taxonomy): domain Bacteria; phylum Verrucomicrobiota; class Verrucomicrobiia; order Opitutales; family Opitutaceae; genus IMCC26134_A. The sequence goes on along the minus strand of DAIPIP010000134.1, from coordinate 6,142 downwards.
CGCCAATACGGCGGAGGACGGCGCGGGCGATCTGGGCGGAGTCGATCTGGCGTTGGGCGAGGGCGGGGATGGAGAGTTTCATGACGCCGGCGCGCATGAGGAGCATTTCGTTGAACTCGCCGTTGTCGGCGAGGGCGGAGAGATCGGTTTCGGCGCAGAGGATGAGGCGGGCGCGGCCGTTGAAGGCGGCGAGGGCGCCGGAGCCGGAGATGAGGTTGTCGAGGAGTTCCTGTTGCCCGGGGTCGAGGCGCTCGGAGTTGAGCACGATGAGGAGAACGGGTTTTTGGTGGAGGAGGGCGGGGGCGAAGAGGTAGTTGAGACGGGGGGCGGAGAGATCGGCGGCGGCGCAGGCGATGAGGGCGGCGTCGCGTTCTTCGGCGATGGCGACGGCGACGTCGAGGAAGGCGGCGCCGGAGCGACCGGAGACGGTGGCGGCGGCGCGGAAATCGCGGATGCGGCCGAAGTCGGAGACGAGTTTGCGGACTTGGGCGGAGCTGCCGGCGAAGACGGGTTTTTCGAGGGCGGCGTCGGCGTCGCCAAGGACTTGGAAGGGGGCGACGGAGTGGCCGGCGGGGTCGGCGGTGGCGAGGTTGCGGGGGGCGCGGCGGCGTTGTTCGAGGATGGCGGGGATGTTTTCGCGGAGTTTGCGGGGATCGACGGGCTTGGAGTAGATGGCCTCGATTTTGAGGGCTTCATAGCGTTCGCGGAGGGCGGGGGAGAGGGTGCCGGAGACGATGGCGACGGGGAGGTCTGGGAGGAAGGCGCGGAGCTCGGCGAGGGTGCCCAGGCCGTCGAGCTCGGGCATGTCGTTGTCGAGGATGGCGAGGTCGAAGGGGTGCTCGCGGAGTTTGGCGATGGCTTCGCGGCCGTTGATGACGCTGGTGACGTCGCAGCCGGAGTTTTTAAGGAGGATGGCGAGGACGGTGCGGCAGACGTCGGAATCGTCGGCGATGAGGATGCGGGCGCGGGTCGCGGTGGCGTCGGACATAGTGTGTGGAGGCAACCAAGGAGGCGGGTTTCTAGCAAGTCGGGTTGCGCGGAGTTTTGAGCGGTTGGTAAAAATCGCGGGGGACTCGGGGGATGCGTGCGGGTGCGGAGGGGGTGCGGAGGGGGAACTTGGCCGCAAAGAGGCGCCGAAAGTGCAAAAAGGAGCGGTTTGGTTTTCGCGTCTTTGGTGGGGCTTGGCGGTTGGGTGATCTTGGATAGGGTTGTGGCGCGCGAAGCGGCGGTAGTGGTGGCGGAATTTTTTAAACCGCGAAGAAAATCCGAAGATACGCGAAGGGCCGAACCTGGCTTGCATGATCTGGTCTGATGTTCGCGATTCTTCGAGTTTTCCTCGTGGTTGTTGAAATCCGAAAAGGTTTGGATGTCGCGTGCGGGTGCGGAGGGGGAACTTGGAGAAATTTTGGCGGACACGGAGGCCCGCCCTCCAGGGGTTTTTAGGCCGTGTTATGTAAATAAACCGGGCCAGCGCGAGCGAGAAAAGGCGCTCGGCCAAGGCGACCGAGGCGGAGGCGGGCCAGAGGCCCGTGCCGCCGAGGGCAACGCAGGCCCAGCGCCTTTTCTCGCTTCACTCGCAGAGCGCCCGCGATGGCCCGGTTTATTTACAAGACACGGCCTAGCCGAGGAGGCCGCCGAGAGTGGCGTCTTTGCTGAGGCGGAAGGCGGCGCGCACGGCTTCGAATTCGGCTAGGCAGGCGGCGGGGGAGTGGGCGCGGGGGAGGCGGAGGGCGAGGGTGGCGCCGTCGCATTCGACGCGGGCGGCGACGCCGGGGACGGTCAACTCGCAGCGGCTGCAATCGGAGGGGTAGTCCACGCGGAGGACGGGGGCGTCGGCAGCGGCGGGTTCGGGGTCGAGGGCTTCGATGGCGTCCACGAGGGCTTCGACGCGGACGCCGCGGGCGAGGTCGAAGACGACGGCGTCGAATTGGGAGGCGAAGAGTTCGTCGAAGGCGGGGAGGTGGACGAGGTCGGCGGAGCGGAGGTTTTGCAGGCCGCGGGTGATGACGTAGCGGGCGGGGTCGGTCTCTTCGAGGGTGTAGGCGAGGTCCCAGGTAAAGTCGCGGGTGGTGAGGGTGGCGAGGCCGGGGGCGAGGTCGAGGGTGAGGGCGGCGCGTTTGTAGCGGAGGGCGGCGCGGGCGCGTTGGAAGAGGGTCTCGGCTTCGTCGGCGAGTTCGGCGGCGCAGAGTTTGTGGAGGAAGGCGGTGGTGGCGGGGTTTACGGCGTCGGGGAGTTTGTGGCGGGATTTATCGAAGGCGCGGAGGGTTTTGAGGGCGCCTCCCGAGCCGCCGGCGAGGCGGATTTGGGAGATTTTGGAGAAGGGGTTGTCCATGCGCGTGGGCGGAGCGTGGTTTTTTTCGGGTGGGGGCCAAGTGCGGATAAGTGCGGACGCGGGCGGGGGAGGGCTGGGGGACTTGGGGACTTGAACTGACGTTCAAGCCTGGGGGGGGCGTTGAGGTGGTTTCGGGTTGAGTCGGGCGGGGGGCGGTGCTGCATATCGCGGCGTGTTATCCTTGTTTGAACTCGAAGCGGATCTGCCGGTGGTGGTGGTGCCGGATGTGCATCAGGATTTGGGGTTTTTGGAGAAGGCGGTGGCGCGGGCGCGGGCGGAGGGGGCGGGGCTGGTTTTTCTGGGCGATCATGTGGATGCGGTGGATGCGCGGTGGCGGGAGGGGGCGGCGTTGGCGGCGGTGGCGCGGATGTTGCCGGAGCTGGCGGAATCGCATCCGGGGGGGTGCGTGTTTATCGCGGGCAACCATGACGTGCAGGCGTTGCAGGCGGCGCGGCATCGGGCGGCGTTGTTGATCGCGGGGGAGGAGGCGGAGGTGGCGAAGCTGGACGCGGCGATGCCGGCGGCGGCGGGTTACGCGAGTTTGCTAGGGGCGTGGCCGCAGGGGTTTTTGCGAGGGTGGAGGCTGGCGTATGCGGCGCATGGGTATCTGCTTTCGCATGCGGGGGTGGCGCGGCGGTTTTGGCCGTGGAGGGCGGCGACGGATGCGGCGGGGCAGACGCGGGCGTTTTTGAGCGAGGCGGAGAAGGCGTGGGAGGGGTGGTTGGCGCGGAACGAGGAGGGGCCTTTGTTCGAGGTGGGGCCGGGGCGGGGCGGGCGCGATGCGTTGGTGGGCGGGCCGCTGTGGATGGACTGGGACAAGGAGTTCGTGGACGATCTGCCTTTGCCGCAGGTGGTGGGGCACACGCGGGGGAAGGAGGCGAGGCGGAAGGATCGGAGCTGGTGCATCGACGCGTCGCAGACGCGGGTGGCGGTGATCGAGCCGGACGTGGGGTTGCGGGTGGTGAAACTCTAGGGGGCGGCATGGCGCGCAGTGTTGTTCTCCATGGCACGCGGCGGTGCGAACGGTGCGAGATGCCGCCGCGTTGGTGCGTGTGCGCGGCGCAGCGGGTGGTGCCGTGCGGGCTGCGGGTGGATGTGTTGCAGCATGGGTTGGAGGCGCACCGGCCGAGCAGCACGGGCAACCTGATCCCGCGGGTGGTGGAGGGGGCGCGGGTGCATCTTTTCCGGCGGGAGCGCGGGATGCGGCGGGAGGAGATCGCGCGGGCTGCGGGCGAGGCGGACGAGTTATGGATCCTGCATCCGCACGGGGAGGAGCCGCCGGGGGACGCGCCGGCGGCGGAGCGCTTGCAGGTGGTGTTGCTGGACGCGAGCTGGGCGCAGGCGGGCGGGATGCTGGACGTGGTGAAAAACTGGGGGAGGCGGGTGCGGCTGCCGATGGCGGGGCGGAGCCGGTATGCGCTGCGCGCGCAGAACGGGGCGGACCGGTTTTCGACGTTCGAGGCGTTGTTGTTTTTGCTGGAGGCGTTGGGGCGGCGGGAGACGGCGGAGGCGTTGCGCGCGCAGTTCGAGTTGCACGTTTACGCGGGGCTTTGCGCGCGCGGGCGCAAGGTGGAGGCGGCGGCCTACCTCGTGGATTCGCCGATTCGGGCGGCGTTTCCGGAGGTGTTGGCGGAGCTGGCGCGGCGGAGGCCGGCGGAGGGGTAGCGGGGCCGCGGGGGTAGCGGCGGAATCCACGCTCTCACGGGCGTGGCCACGGGGGAGGGCGCCGGGGTGCGTCGCCTTTGGTGGATGGCCTTGGGGACGGCCTTGGGTGCGGCTGGGTTCGGAGGCCCGGACGGAGCCGGGCCCTCCAAGGGACCGGATGCGGACGGGGTGTGGAACGGACAGGAACGTCCGTTTGCCTTGGGCGTGCGAGGGACGAGGGTTGTCTCGCACTTACTTCGCTAGGTCGCGACGAGGTCGAGCGTGGGCTCGCGCGTTGCGCGGGCGTAGTGGTGGTGGATGGAGCGGAGGCGTTGCGGCTCGGCGAGCGCGGCTTCGATCTCGGCGCGCTCGGAGACGATGTCCCAGAGCGGTTGCTCGACGGTGGGGATGAGGAAAAAGGCTTCGCGAGCGAGGGTATCCCAGCGAGGGGCGAGCCGCGAAAAATCGTCGGGGAGGACGTGGCCGCGGCAACTGGATTTGGGGCAGACGCAGGGGAAGGGTTCCCCAAGATTCAGGGTGCCGTAATCGTCGGTAAGCTCCTCTCCGGCGGCGATGTCGCGGATGGCGATCTCGAAGTCGTTGCCCAGCGAGAGGCAGTTGGCTTCGCAGCAGTGGTTGAAGAAGCGACCGTGGTCCCAGCAGAGGATGTTGCGCCCCTTTCCGTCCACGTAGGAGTAGATTTCCAGCTGGCGCCGGGCGAGGGGGGGCAGGGAGGCGACCTGCTCGGGAGTGAAACGTTGATCGAGGGCGTCGAGCGCCCAGACGATGGTGCCTTTGGGAATCGCGCGGGTGGCGAAAACGCCCCAGCCGATGATTGGGTTGACGAACCGGAGTTCGGTATGTGGGTGGACCATATAGGGTCTTGTGGCGATATGGGAGCTAGCATGCGGCGGGCCGGAATCAAGGCGGGCGCGGAACGGCGTTTGTAACGCGGGGGTGACGGCGGAGCGGAGAACGAATGATAGGCTCGCGGCTCGGGGTTTGCTGCGGTCGATAGTCACCTATGGAAAATGTTAACACCGCCCCGGTGGGCATGGCCCGCCGTCTTATCGATTTTCATGGCATGTCGCCGATCCCGGAGGAGGGGGCGTGGTTTGCGCTAAACTATGTGAGCGGGGACCGGGTGGCGGCGGAGGCGCTGCCGGCGCGCTATGCGCGGGCGGGCGCGGCCCCGAGGGCGCTGGGCAACGCGATTTTGGCGTTGGTGACGCGGGCGGATTTTTCGGCGATGCACCGGCTGTGTTCGGACGAGGTGTGGCATTTTTACGGGGGGGACGCGGCGGAGCTGGTGTTGCTGCACGCGGACGGGCGGAGCGAAGTGGCGCGGCTGGGGGCGGACACGCTGGCGGGCGAGCGGGCGCAGTTCGTGGTGCCGGCGGGAACGTGGATGGGGGCGAGGCCGGCGCGCGACGCGGAGGACGCGTATTCATTTTTTGGATGCACGTTGGCGCCGGGGTTTGATTACGGGGACTACGAGCCGGGTTATCGCGAGGAGCTGGTCGCGGGGTGGCCGGAGGCGGCGGGGTTGATCGCGGCGCTGACGCGGGCCGAGTATGCAAGAAAGGCGGCGCAGGCGGCGGTTGACGCGGAGTCGGAGGCGGGTGCGGCGCGGGCGGAGTCGGGGCGGGTGGTGGCGGCGGGCGAGCCGAAGGCGCTCGACCTGGGCGGGGGCGTGACGCTGCGCGAGATCGTGGGGCGGGCGGCGGTGGCGCGCACGGAGGCGGTGAGCATGACGCGTTTTCGGCTGGAGGCGGGGGCGACGACGGGGTCGAGCCGTTACCTCGGGGCGGACGAACATTTTTATGTGTTGAGCGGTCGCGGGGTGGCGGAGATCGCGGGGCGGCAGGAGCGGGTGGGGGCGGGGGATGTGGTGGTGGTGCGGAGGGGGGAGCCGCATGCGTTGGAGGCGGACGCGGGGGGGGCGCTGGAGTTTTTGGCGGTGATCGCGCCGGGGTTCAATCCGGCACACTATATCCCTGAGGCGGGGAAAACGTTGTGATGAAATTTAGGCCGTGTCTTTTAAATAAACCGGGCCAGAGCGGGCGCTCTGCGAGTGAAGCGAGAAAAGGCGCCGGGCCTGCGTTGCCCTTGGCGGCACGGGCCTCTGGCCCGCCTCCGCCTCGGTCGCCTTGGCCGAGCGCCTTT
>DAIPIP010000311.1:0-1713 GCA_036770725.1 Opitutaceae bacterium | reverse complement strand
TTTGACTTCGGTGCCGGGGGAGATGGCGATTTCGGTGACCATGCCGGGGAGGGGGGCGCAGACTTGGGAGGGGTCGTTGGGGTCGCCTTTGCGGCGGGTGGCGGTGGCGGTGCTGGTGAGGGATTTGTCGGTGACGATGGACTCGCGGGGCATGCCGTTGAGTTCGTAGAAGAGGGTGCGCTGGCCGTCGGAATCGGCCTCGCCGATGGAGATGAGCTTGATGATGAGGATTTTCCCGGGGTCGATCTCGACCTCGATTTCCTCGCCGATCTGGAGGCCGTAGAAGAAGGCGGGGGTGGGGAGCTTGGAGAGGTCGTCGTAGGTGGCGCGGGAGGCTTGGAAGTCCTTGAAGACGCCGGGATACATGAGGTGGCTGTAGATGGCGTCGGCGGATTGTTGATTGTTGATTGATGATTGTAGATTGAGTTTCTGGGCTACTTCTTCGAAGTCCACTGGCTCTGCCAATTCGCCGGGGCGTTTGGTGGTGATTTTGTGGTTGGGGCCGAGGACGACTTTCTGGACGTCGGCGGGCCAGCCGCCGTCGGGTTGGCCGAGGCCGCCGGAGAGCATGTCGATGACGGATTCCGGGAAGTCGATGGAGCCGGGTTTGATCTTGGTGACATCGGCGGCCTTGATGCCGCGGGTGACGAGGAACATGCACATGTCGCCGACGACTTTCGAGGAGGGCGTGACCTTGATGATGTCGCCGAAGAGCTGGTTGACCTCGGCGTAGGTGCGGGCGATTTCGCGCCAGCGGTGGCCGAGTCCCATGGCGTTGGCCTGCTCGCGGAGGTTGGTGTATTGGCCGCCGGGCATTTCGTGCTCGTAAACCTCGGCGGTGCCGGCGCGGGGGGCGGAGTCGAAGGGTTTGTAGAAACCGAGGACGTGCTCCCAGTAGTCGGAGATGTCGTTGAGGGCGTCGAGGTCGAGGCCGGGATCCTGCGGGGAGGATTTGAGGGCGGCGACGACGGAGTTGAGGTTCGGCTGCGAGGTGGAGCCGGACATGGAGGCGATGGCGAGATCCGCGATATCGACCCCGGCGCGGGAGGCGGCGATGACGGAGGCGGCGTTGAGGCCGGAGGTGTCGTGGGTGTGGAAATGGATGGGGATGCCGATTTCCTGTTTCAGGGCGTGGACGAGGTTGTAGGCGGCCTGCGGTTTGCAGAGGCCGGCCATGTCCTTGATGCAGAGGATGTGCGCGCCCATTTTCTCAAGCTCCTTCGCCTTGGCGATGTAGTAGTTGAGGTCGTACTTCGGGCGGGCGGGATCGAGGATGTCGCCGGAGTAGCAGATGGCGGCTTCGCAAAGGGATTTTCCGTGCTCCCTGACCGCCTCCATGGCGACCTGCATGTTCGGCAGGTAGTTCAGCGAGTCGAAGATGCGGAAGATGTCCATGCCGCTGTCGGCGGAGTGCTTGATGAAACCGGCGACGACGTTGTCGGGGTAGTTCGAGTATCCGACGGCGTTCGAGCCGCGGAAGAGCATCTGGAAAAGGATGTTCGGCACCTTCGCGCGGAGCTGGCGGAGGCGTTCCCACGGGCACTCGTTGAGGAAACGCATGGCGGTGTCGAAGGTGGCGCCGCCCCACATTTCCAGGGAGAACATCTCGGGCGTGCGGTTCGCGTAGGCGTCGGCGACGGCGAGCATGTCGTAGGTGCGCATCCGGGTGGCGATGAGCGACTGGTGGGCGTCGCGCATGGTGGTGTCGGTGAT
>DAIPIP010000008.1:0-32462 GCA_036770725.1 Opitutaceae bacterium | reverse complement strand
AAGTAAATCGCCATGAGGAGGGCCGCCAACTGAGGCTGCGGCATTTCTCCGTCCAGGGTGCTATCAATGATATAGCGGATCTCTTCTTGCGTAAACTCTTGGCCGTCACGCTTTTTCTCGATCAGAGCGGTGAAGGAGGGTTTGATGAAGCGGCGTTGAGGGATGTTTCGTTTCGACATGTGTGGTTGGAAAGTCAGGGACCCGGTAGGCTGGCCGGAAGCGGCCAAATCCAGCACATTTCGTGCAAAAGTCGAGCCTATAACGGGGCTTGCGCGTCGGGAGCCCGGCGCGGTTGATTGGCGAGATGTCCGCTTCGTTCCATCTCGCCGCCGCCATCGACGCTGGTCTCAAGTCCGCCGCCACCGCCGCGGGCTTCGATCTCGCCCTCTTCGCGCCCGACGTGCGCGTGGCCGCCGCCCAGCACGGCGACTTCCAGGCCAACGGCGTCCTCGCCTACGCAAAACAGACCAAACAAAACCCGCGAGCCGCCGCCCAGACCCTCGTCGCCGCCCTCCCGCCCGAGACCGTCGCGCTCGCCGATGTCGTTATCGCCGGCCCTGGTTTTCTCAACTTCACCCTCAAACCCGCGGCCCTCGAAGCCTGGCTGGCCGCCCACTCCACTGCCGACGCCCTGCGCGCCGCCGCCTCCGCCACACTCGCCGGGCAAACCTGGGTCGTGGACTACTCCTCGCCCAACACCGCGAAGCAGATGCACGTCGGCCACCTGCGCTCCGCCGTCATCGGCGAGGCCGTCGCCCGCATCGCCGCCTTCGCCGGCGCGCGCGTCATTCGCGACAACCACATCGGCGATTGGGGCACCTCCTTCGGCAAAATCATCTGGGCCTATAAACAAGCCCTCGCCACCGACCGCGCCGCCCTCGAGGCCGCCCTCGCCGCCACGCCGCTGGAGGAATTCGAACGCCTCTACAAGGTCGGCAACAACGCCGCCGACGCCGACCCCGCCGTGCTCGAAGCCTCGCGCGCCGAACTCGTGAAACTCCAGTCCGGCGACCCCGAAAACACCGCCATCTGGCGTCGCATCGGCGAGGTCTCGGTCGCCGCTTTCCAAAAGCTCTACGACCTGCTCGGTATCCATTTTGATCATACGCTCGGCGAGAGTTTCTATAACGACAAAGTCCCCCGCGTTTACGAGGAGATGATCGCCTGCGGCGTCGCCGAGGAGAGCCAGGGCGCGCTGGTGGTTTTTCACGACGAAAACCCGCGCTATTCGCGCCACGCCGAACGCCCGAATCCCTTCATCATCCGCAAGGCCGACGGCGCCGCCAACTACGCCTCCACCGATCTCGCCACCATCCTTTACCGCGCCGAACATTTTAAGGCCGACACCGCCCTCTACGTCGTGGACAAGCGCCAGGGCGACCACTTCGAGCAGCTCTTCCTCACCGCGCAAAAATGGTTCGAAAAAACCAAGCGCCCCCTACTCCGCCTCGAACACCTCGGCTTCGGCACCGTGCTCGGCGAGGACGGCCGCCCGCTCAAAACCCGCAGCGGCGAAAACATCAAACTCAAGGACCTGCTCGAGGAGGCCACCGATCGCGCCCGCCGTCTCGTGGACGAAAAGTCCGGCGACCTGCCCGAGTCCGAGCGAGTCGCCATCGCCGAGATCGTCGGCGTGGGCTCCGTGCAATACGCCGACCTCAGCCAAAACCGCTCCAGCGACTACACCTTCTCGTGGGACAAAATGATCTCACTCGAAGGCAACACCGCCGCCTACCTGCTCTACGCCGTGTCGCGCGTGCATTCCATTTTTCGCAAGCTCGATGCCCGCCCCGGCGACCCCGCCGCCGAGGCCGGAGCGTCCCCGCTCGAAACCGCCGCCGAGCTCGCCCTCGCGCGAAAGCTCGTGCAATTCGCCGACGCCCAGGCCCTCGCCGTTTCCACCCTGCGCCCCCATTTCCTCTGCCTCTACCTCTATGAGCTGGCCGGGGCGTTCAGTGCATTTTACGCCGCCGACAAGGTCGCGGTCGAGGACGTCGCCGTGCGCGCCCGCCGCCTGCGACTCTGCGCCCGCACCCTGCTCGTCCTCGAAACCGGCCTGCAACTCCTAGGCCTGCGCACCCTCGCTCGCATGTGAAGCCGTCCCTCCGCACCGGGTCCATTTAGCAAATCGACATTGATCCGGCGTCCCTTCTAGCCTCTCGACCAATGTCCACCACGCAGGAATATTATATCCGCAAAGCGTCCGAGACCGAAGCCCGCGGTCCCTTCAACCTCGAGCAACTCGTCTCGCTCGCCGAAAACGGCCAGGTCGATCCCGACACCTTTTATTATGACGCAGCCTCCGAGGCTTGGTCGCCCATAAGCAGCAACGCTGTTTTGCAGGAAACCCTCTTCCCGACCAAAAAGGTTCTGCGCATAAAACCCAAGTCCGCCTCCGAGGTTAAAAACCTCAACACCTTCGACGAGAGCGAACGCTCCATAACCGTGGACGACATGCTCCTCGCCGCCGAAGGACGCACCGAGGACACCCAAGACAAGGCGGACCCCTCCATCCTCCAAGCCCGGGCCGCAGCCGTCGGAGGCTACACCGCCCTCGGCATCCTCGTCGTGATGGCGGCGGCCTACATGCTCCCCCACATCGACCTGGTCACGAAGATGGACCTGAAGGGCATCCTCGCCCACCCGACCATCCTCCTCGGCGTCTTAAATCTTATTCTCGCGCTTTGCGTGGGTTTGGGTGCCCTCGGCGCCTACCCCGTCGTGCGCTTCGCCGCCATGCTGGGCTTCGGCTTCGCCGGGACCCTCTACTATTTCGACGGCCAGACCACGCTGCTGCTCTTGTCCGCCGCCGCCGCCGTCGGCCTCTACTTTTGCACCATTTTGCTGAACATGCCCGGCGTCATCATCTTCGCCGCGGTCGGCTTGCTGGGTGCGCTCGGCATCGCCCAACACACGTTTACCAACTGATCGCGCCCCCTCCGCTCCGGACTGAACAATCGACTCCGGCAGGTCCGGATAAGCCCTATCCGAATCATGCCCATCCCCGGAACTCCCCTCTGGCGTAAAGCCGTCCATCTCTACACCCACGAAATCTGGAGCTGCCAATCCCTCGCTGATCGCTCCCCTCGCGGCCGCCTCCACGCACTGCTCCGCATCGTTTCGATAACCATCACCGGTCTCAACGAAACCAAGTGCGCCAGCCGCGCCGCCTCCCTGAGTTTCTCCACCCTCCTCGGCCTCGGCCCCCTCATGGCCATAGCCGTGCTCGTCGCCGGCTTCGTCCTCGACAAACAAGATCCCGATCTCGCGGTCAATACCCTCAACCGCCTCATCAAATTCGTCGCACCCCAAATCACCCAATACGAACAACTCGAGGCCACCCAAAGCTTCAACGGCGCGCCAGCCCCAACCCGCTCCGACATCGTCGCCGCCGCCAATCTCAACCTGCCGCCACATCCCCCCATCGGAGCGACCTCCAACCTCGCCCCACCCCCGGGCACTCCGACCACCGACGACGGCTCCGCCGAAACCGAAACCACCGCCACCGACGAAAACACCGTTCCGGTGAATCCCGAACTCGTCGAACTCATCGACGGCTTCATCGACGGCTCGCATTCCTCCACCGCCGGCATCGTCGGCCTCGTCACCCTCATCGTCATCGTTCTCCAACTGTTCACCTCGGTCGAAAACGCCTTCAACGAAATCTGGGGCGTTCGCCAAGGCCGCACCTGGCTCATGCGCGTCGTCTATTATTGGACCGTGCTGACTCTCGGTGCCGTGCTCTTTTTCGCCGTGGTCACATCCCTTTCAGCCGGCGCCTACCTCAACATCGTCGAGACCAGCCTGCCCTTCGGCCTCGGATCCACCGTCGTTGACTTCCTCACTTGGCTGCTGCCCTCGCTTTCCATCGGCCTGCTCGTCGTGCTGCTCGCGTTCTTCTACAAATTCATCCCCAACACCCGCGTGTGCTGGATCAGCGCCCTCGCCGGAGCTCTGCTTGTCGGAGCCTTGGTCGTGGCCAACAACTACCTCGCCTTCCTCTACCTCTCCAAGGTCGTCCAACAACGCAGCCTCTTCGGCTCCCTGGGCATTCTCCCCATCCTGATGTTCGGCCTCTACATCTTTTGGTTTTTCCTCCTCCTCGGTGGACAGGTCAGCTACGCCATCCAGAACGTCCGGTTCCGCAACAGCCAGGCCGCGTGGAACACCCTCGCCGAGTCGATGCGTGAGCGCCTTTCCCTCAGCGTCATCCTTCGTGTCGGTCGCCGCTTCCGCTCCTGCCAACCGCCCTTCACCGCCAGCGAACTCGGCACCGAACTCGGCGTGCCCAACCAAATCCTCAACGAGTGCCTCAACCGCCTTGTCCAGATGAACCTCCTCTCCCCCGTTCCCCCCAAAAACGGCGACCCCGAAAACGACCTCCGCTACCAACCCGCGCGCCCCCTCAACCGCACCACCCTCGCCGACTTCAAACGCATCGACGACGAACACGGCGGCGACCCCGCCGGCCCCAACCTCACCGACATGGACCCCGTGGTCCTCGCCTACGACCACCACCTCGACGCCATCCAGCGCGACGCCTTTTTCCGCAAAACCCTCGATGAATTGATCGACGAGCACCCCATGTCGAACACCGCCTCTTGATCACCTTCTCGCCGCCGAATTACGTGAATAGAACTCTGGTCAGGCGAAGCGAGATGCATGCTCGAACCTATTTCGGATTTTAGGGCATTTAAAATGGAGTCGTAGCTTCGCCCGTGTCGGGCCTGCGGATCGAATCGGGGCTTTTTTAAGGCACGAACGACACGCCCATTGCTACAACTCTACGATCAAGTGCCATTAGAGCATTTTCAATAGAACTGTAGCCATCAAAAGCGGATTGAAGGGTAGGGAGGGACCGCTGGGCCCTCCGCAGTATGATGGTAAACTACACTTGTAAAAACCACCGCTCCGACGCGGCTGGCCCAGCGGTCCAGCCCTACCCAAAAACGGCTACGACATTTTTTAAATGCTCTAACTTGTTTGAAATGAGCCAAGGACCGAGAAGTCACGCGAAACGGCGCGAAAATCAGACCAAATCCTACCTGCATGGTGCTGTCCTTCGCGAACCGTCGTGGTTTCCTTCACTTTTGAAAACTCTTCGTGCCCGCTGTGCGCTCCGTGGACGAAATTTCGTCTTTAGCCTTTGGCCGATAGCACGTGAAAATTCGCCATGCTTATTCCCGAAAGCATTGCCCCGATGATGCCGAGAAAGCCTTGGTCGGTGCCGGCGAGGTAAAGGTTGGCCAGCGGAGTGCGGCCATCGCGGATTTTGACCGGGGAGCCGTAGATCGCGCCGCCGAAGTGGCCGGTGAACTTGGTGATGGTGCGCGGCGTAAACATGTCGGTCGCCACCGTGGCTTGTTGTATAACCGACCGCCGATCGGTTCCTCCCGGCATAAAGCGCAGGGCGCTCGCCTGAATCTCGTCATACCAGCGAAGTTTTTCCGCCTGATAGGCGGTCTCGTCGCCGAACCCGGTCCAGTGCTCGAAATTCGCGAGACACGTGCAGCGAAAAAGTCCCTCGGGCAGGTCCTGGCCCTCGGGAAAGGCAAAGTTGTTGGGCAGGCAAATGACGCCGCTGCGCGGATCGACCGGGCCGCGAGATTGCTCGTAGGCGAAGCGCGGCGAGTCGTTGAAAAAAATGATGGTGTCGTCGCCCCAGCCCAGGGCGGCGGGCGGCCGGTCGAGCACGGTGATGGTCTCGCAGTAGCTCAGGCGGCCGATCGGATGCTCCGATGTAGGCCCGACCGCTGGTCGGGCTTCCGAACCGCCCGACCAACGGTCGGGCCTACAAAAGAGCCGCTCCGTCTCCGCCGCGCCGATGGTGCTGATGACGTGCGTGGCCGTCACCTCCGAGCCGTCGTCGAGCAACAGGCGCTCGGCGCGGCCGCTTTCGGAAACGATGCTCCGCACGCCGCACTTCATGCGCCGCTCGCCGCCGGCCTGGCGGTATTTTTCCAAAAGCACGCGCAGGATCACGCGCACGCCATCGACCGGGCGGGCAAAGCCTTCGAGGAAGAGCGCTTTGAACATGATGACGAACTGGCCGAACTCCATGTCGTTCTCGGTCGCGCTGCCGTAATACATCACCGGGCAAAACAGCATGTCCTCCAGCAGCGTATCCGAAATGTGACTACGCACGATGGCGCGGGCGCTCTCGGACTTGGCGTCGAGCGACACGTCGTCGTAGGCGCGCACCGCCGCCGTCAGCGCGCGAAAGCCGTCGATCTGAGCAGGGAATTGTTGAGCGACCTCCGCCTCGAGCACGGCGAAGTCGTTGGTGAACGTGAGCGAGGTTTCACCACGCGGGCCGAAGGCGATGCGCGAGCGTTTCTGCGGGTGCAGGGCGAATTCGTCGCGGTCGATGCGTAACTGGCGGAGCAGTTTGCCGAGCGGGGTGCCCTTGGTGCCGGGCGGCACCCAGTTGGTCATGGCGTGGAGGCCGACGTCGTATTTGCGGCCGGAGATGGAGTAGAACGAGTTGAGCCCGCCGACGGCGTTGTGGCGCTCGAAGATGCACACGCGTTTGCCGAAGTGCGCGAGGCGGATGCCGGCGGCGAGCCCGGCCATGCCCGCGCCGATGATGGCGACGTCGTAATGCGAAGAGGTGTTCATCGATTTGAAAAGGTAGGGACGGACCGCCGGGCCGTTCGTTCCTTTTGCGGGCCCGGCGGTCCCGCCCTGCCCAAATAAAAAAGCCCGACCGAAGCCGGGCCCGTTACGTGGTTAAAAGGAAGGCGGGCTCGCGGGCTTACTTGCCCAGCGCCTCGAACTTCGGGGTGAGGTATTCGGCGCAGCTGTCGAGCGAGGCGAGGTGTATGTAGTCGGCCTCGGGAACCTCGATGCCGTGCTGCTTGCGGAGTTCCATGACGATATCGAGGAAGTCCATGCTATCGAGCTGCATCTGGTCGCGCAGACGAACGTCGGGCTTGATGTTGGTGAGATCTTCGTCGGGCGCGATGTCGGCGATGATGTCGAGGACGATTTGCTTGCAGGCGTCTTTGGTCATGAGAGTCGGTAAAGGGGGAACGTGAGGAAAAGAGGAAAAGGGTCGGGATTAGGCAACAAAGCGCTTCACAATCAACGTGGAATTAATGCCGAGCATGCCGAAGGAGTTGTTCAAAATCGCATCCACCTTGGCGACCTTCTTGGGCGTGTTGATCACGAGGCCGTCGATGGCGCAGAGCGGGTCGAGATCGTCCACGTTGATCGTGGGGTGAACCGTGAGGTCGTCGAAGCTGGGCAGGTTGCCCGCGAGTTCGAGCGCGCCGGCCGCGCCCATGCAGTGGCCGATGTAGCTCTTGGTGTTGTTGATCGAGGTGTCGGGGCAGCCCTGGCCGAAGACGGCGCGGATGGCCTCGCACTCCTGGATGTCGCCCAGCGGGGTCGCGGTGGCGTGCGTATTCACGATGTGGATATCGGAGGCGGCGAGCTTCGCGTTGATCAGCGCCTTCTGCACGCACTCGGCTTGGCGGCCGGGGTTGGGGAGAACGTAGTCGGAGGCGTCGCTGTTGACGTGGTAGCCGCCGATCTCGCCATAGATCTTCGCCCCGCGCGCGAGGGCGTCGTCGAGGCGCTCCAGCGTGTAGATGCAGCCACCTTCGGAGATTACGATGCCGTTGCGACCCTTGTCGAAAGGGCGCGACGCTTTCTTCGGGTCGGCGTGGGTGGCGAGGGCGTTCTGGGATTTGAAGCCGGCGAATATGCCGAAGGTGTGGATCGACTCGCTCACGCCGCCGCACAGCGCCACGTCCACCTCGCCGAGGCGCAGCATTTGCGCGGCATGGATAAGGCCCATGTTGCCCGCCGCGCAGGCCGCGCCAATGGTGTAGGCCGGACCGGTGACGCCCAGCGCCAGCGAAATTTCGCCGGCGGGGTTGTTCGAGACCGTGCGGGGGTTGTGATAATGCGACCAATACTTCGTGTCGTAGTTAAACTTCGAGATGGCATAGACCTCGTTCTCGGTCTCGACGTTGCCGTGCTCGGTGGTGCCGACGTAGATGCCGACGCGATCCTTGGGCAAGGTATCGAAGGGCAGGCCGCTGTCCTTGACCGCCTCGTGCGCGCAGTAGATCGAGATCGATCCGGCGCGGGTGCCGACGCGCAGGCCCTTGCGGGTCTGGTAGCGCAGCGGGTCGAAGTGACAGACGCCCGCGATGAGTTTGCCCATGTAGCGGACATCGAAGGGCTCCACACCGCCGACACCGTCGAGCAGGTTTTGGCGAAATTCGGACAGCGAGTTTCCGTTCGGCGAGGTGAGGCCGATACCGGTGATGACAATGCGTGCGGGCGTAAACGACATGCGGAAGGGTAAAAGCGCTAGCCAAGGAGACTCGCTTGGCAATACAAGCCTCGCTCCGTTTTTACCCAAGGCCCACCCTAATTACCCAATCGCAAACTTATGAACGTTCTCGTCGTCGGAGGCGCCGGTTACATCGGCTCCCACTGTGTTCGCCAACTGATCGCCGCCGGTCACAAACCTGTGGTGCTCGATAATCTGGTGTTCGGCTACCGCGCCGCCGTGCCCGAAGACGTCACGCTTTACACCGTCAACCTCGGCAACGAGTCCGAGGTCGGCAAAATCATCAAGAAGGAGAAGATCGAGCTGGTCATGCACTTCGCCGCCTACGCCTACGTGGGCGAGAGCGTCACCGACCCGATGAAGTATTACTTCAACAACGTCGCCTCCACGCTCCACCTTCTGCGCTGCATGCTCGGCTGCGGCGTGAAGAAATTCGTCTTCTCCTCCACCTGCGCCACTTACGGCATTCCAGAGAAAATGCCCCTCGTCGAGGAGATGCCCCAGGCCCCGATCAACCCCTACGGCCAGACCAAGCTCGACGTGGAGAACATCCTCAAATCCTTCGCCAAGGCCTACAAGTTGAGCTTCGCCGCCTTCCGCTACTTTAACGCCGCCGGCGCGGCCGAGGACGGCTCCATCGGCGAATGCCATGATCCCGAGACCCACCTCATCCCCCTCGCCATCGACGCCGCCACTGGCAAGCGCCCCGCGCTCCAGGTTTTCGGCACCGACTACCCCACCCCGGACGGCACCTGCCTGCGCGACTACGTTCACGTGGACGACCTCAGCCGCGCCCACATCGCCGTCTTCGACAAGCTCGCCGAGCCCGGCGCGGCGCTGTTCTACAACCTCGGCACCGGCACCCCGACCTCCGTGCTCGAAGTCATCAACGCCGTGGAAAAAGTCACCGGCCTCAAGGTCCCCTACACCACCGCGCCCCGCCGCGCCGGTGACCCGCCCGCGCTCTACGCCGATTCCACCATGGCCAAAACCGAACTCAACTGGCAGCCCAAGTTCACCACCATCGAGCCCATCGTCGCCACCGCCTGGAGGTGGCACTCCTCGCACCCCGACGGCTTCGGGAAAAAGTAGCGCAGGCGTCCCGCCTGCCTGCGGCTCCGTAAAGTAAGAACAAGCAGGCGAGACGCCTGCGCTACTTTAGGCCGCCTCCCACGCCGCCAACGCCGCATCCGTATCCGCCGCGCCGATACGTTCGCGGCAAAAGGCCAGCATGTCCTCCGCCAGCGGCGCGTGCCACGCCCGCTCGCCGAGGCCCTCCGCGTTGCCCGTGTGCCGGATGCGCGCGCAGTGCAGCGCCTGGCGCGGGAGCAGGAGTTTCTCCGCCAGCGCGGGCGTCCAACCGCCGTCGATAAACTCCAGGTAGCACCGCGCGTCGGGGCCGTAGATCTTGTCGCCCACCACGGCAAAACCCAGCCACTGCGCATGCGCCCGGATCTGATGCTTGCGCCCGGTCTCGATCTTGACCTCGGCCAGCGTAAACCCGCCCGCCGCTACCAGCGGACGAAAGTGCGACCGTGCCGGCTTTCCGTCCGCGCGCACCGTCGTTTTCACGAAAACCGGACTATGCACGTCATCGCCCAGCGGCTGGTCCACCGACACCGGCCCGCGCAGCTCGCCGACCAGCACCGCCAGATAAGTTTTACGAAAACGCCCGTCCATCATCGCACGCTGCAGGCGGCTCGCCGCCTTTTCGTCCTTAGCGAACAGCACCACACCGCTCGTCTCGCGATCGAGGCGGAAAATCAGGTGCGCCTTCTCCACCCGCTCCGCCGCCTTCACCGCGCCCGCCAGGCTCGACCACGGGCCGGCCTTCGAGGGATGACACACCACGTCGCCGGGTTTGTTAATCGCCAGCACGCCGTCCGCGTCCTCCAACACCCAGCCTCCGAGTTCCGCGGCCGAAATCATGCGCACGCGCGACACGTCCTGCTCGCGACGCGGCCAGGCGCAGACGCGCAGGCGTCCGCCGTAGGTGCCGTCCTCGCTAGGATCATTCGCGTCGGTCCGCTGCGTCACTTCGCGCCTCCGCTGTCATTCGCCGCTTCCGCCGCCGAACTCGTCACCCGGCTCATGCGAAACTTCGCCAAAATAGCCGCGCCCACGCGCGCCGCCCACGGCTTGGGCAGGCGCGACGAAAACGCCGCCACGAACCAGTTGCCCCACCCGCTCACCACCTGCGCCCGCCCGCTCGCCAGCGCGCGCAGCGTGGTCTTGACCACCTGGTCGCTCGTCTGACCGAAGCGGTCGCTCACCGCGCCCTGTTTCAAACCCGCCCGCTTAAAAAACTCCGTCGCGGTCGGCCCCGGGCACACCGCCACCGCCCGCACGCCGCTGCCGCGCAGCTCCTCATTGAGCGCCAGACTCCAGTGCAAAAGAAACGCCTTCGTGGCCCCGTAGGTGGCCAAATACGCCGTCGGCTGAAACGCCGCCGTCGAGGCGATGTTGATCACCGCGCCGCCGCGTTTTCGCAGCGCCGGTAGCAGCCGGTTGGTCAGATCCACCACCGCGCGCACATTCAGGTCGATCATTTCCAGCTGATGCCCGCGGTCCAGCTCGTCGCTTTTCCCGTAACCCCCGAAGCCGCTGTTATTCACCAAAAGAATTTTCCCCGTCGGCGCGCCTTGATTCAGATAATTTAATACCTCCTCCGCCGCTTCCTGCAAAGCCTGCGAATCGGACAAATCAACCGCCACATGGCGCAAGTTAAGCTGACCTAAATTTATCGCTGGTTTGCTCCGCGAAAGATTGCAAATGACCACCTCCGGATTCAATTTCCACGCGTGTTCGATGAACGCCTTCCCAATCCCGGAGGAGCCCCCCGTTACGACGACAACGGAAAACTCGGACATCTCTTTACGAAGCGTGCGCAACATGCATCCGGCTTCGCATCCATTCTGGCCAAGGTAAACCCAGATCCAAAAGAAATCATGAATCACAACGACCTGATCGTATCCGGCATCCACCTCGAACTCACTCCCTCCCTGAAGCAGTTTGTTCATGACAAAACCGACCGCCTTTTCCGTCACGACGAGCGCATAATCCGTATGCGCGTGGAGCTTGAGTGCGACCCCAAGCAGGCGGTCTCCCACCGCTTCACCGCCAAGGGCCACATCTCCGTGAACGGTGCCGACCTCAACGCCTCTGTTTCCACCGACGAATGCCACAAGTCCGTCGATCTCCTCGTCGATAAGCTCGACCGCATGCTCGCCAAGCGCCACGAGCTCAAGAAGACCAAGCGCCACCAGACCAGCCTGGCCTCCATCGCCGAGCTCGCCTGATCAACTAGCCTGCGGCCCAAGCCGCTTCCGCATCGCGCCTCGCGCGGTTAGCGTTTTTCAAACCCTCCGGTGTCGGGGTCAGTGACACCAACCCGAAGAACCCGCCGCCTCACCTTGGTCACGGCGGGTTTTTCATGTCCTCGTTTCGCCGCTTCCGGACGTTCGAACACGAAAAAACCCGCGACACTGATGACGCGGGTTTTTCGTAAACTGGTGCAGCTGTAGGGAATCGAACCCCAAACCTTCTGATTCGTAGTCAGACGCTCTATCCAATTGAGCTACAGCTGCGTGCTGGGAGGCGAGAGGAAGCAAGGTTACGAAAAGCAGGGCAAGCGCTTTTTCCAGAAAATCGCGTCCATCCAAGCGACTGAATTACATTAAATCGCCGTCGAACAACCGCTCCCCTCGCTTCAACTTCCCGCAAAAGCGAGGATTGAAAAGCCGCACGACCCGCCCTACCTTTGCCCGTTTCACCGTGGCCACCAAACCCAAAGCATCCGCTGACGACTCCACCCTCCCGCCTCCCACCTTCGAGGCGGCCATGGATCGGCTGGAGTCCATCGTCGAATCGATGGAAGCCGGCGACGTTCCCCTCGCCGAACTGCTGGCCAAATTCGAAGAAGGCAGCCGCCTCCTCGCCACCTGCGAAGAGCGCCTCAAAGCCGCCGAACTCAAAATCGAACAACTCAAGCGCCGAAAAGACGGAAGCCCCTCCCTCGAAGCCTTCCCCGCTTCCGATTCCTCCTCCGCCGGTTCCGCCTGATTTCATTCAACCCACGCGTTCGCCAAACCGGCCCGCCTCGCGTTTATTTCCCTCACTTTATCCGTGTCTGATTCATCCACTGTTTCGTCCTTCGCCTCGTCTTCGTCGCCTCTGGCATCCGGTTCGCCGCGTCTGCTCGATTCCATCAACACGCCCGACGACGTCAAAGGCCTCTCCGCCACCCAGCTCCCACAGCTCGCCGCCGAGATTCGCGAAGAACTCATCCGCGTCACCGCCCGACAGGGTGGCCACATCGGCCCCAACCTTGGCGTGGTCGAACTCACGATCGCGCTGCACCGCGTGTTCTCCACTCCGCGCGATAAATTCGTCTTCGACGTCGCCCACCAGGGCTACGTTCACAAGCTCCTCACCGGTCGCCGCGAGTCGTTTCAAAAAGTCCGCCAAGGCGGCGGCGCCTCCGGCTTCCTGAACCGCGAGGAAAGCCCGCACGACGCCTTTGGTGCCGGCCACGCCGGCACCGCCCTCTCCGCCGCCCTTGGCATGGCCACCGCCCGCGACCTCGCCAACACCGACGAACACGTCGTCGCCCTCTGCGGTGACGCCGCCTTCACCTGCGGCATCACTCTCGAAGCCCTCAACAACGTCGTCACCTCCACCAAACGCCTTGTCGTGATCCTCAACGACAACGAGTGGTCCATCGCCCGCAACGTCGGCGCCATCGCCAAATACCTCACCAAGCTCTCCACCAACCGCACCTACAACAAGGTTCACCACGACATCGAAAAGTTCTTCCTCGGCCTCCCCGGCGGCCCCGACATGAACCGCCTCTGGCACAAGTGGAAACGCGAGACCAAGGACTTCTTCGTCGAATCCTCCCTCTTCGAGAAATTCGGCCTCCGCTACATCGGCCCCATTGACGGCCATAACCTCGAAGAGCTGGTCAAAAACCTCGAATTCGCGCGCGACACCGACACCCCCGTCATCCTCCACGTAATCACCGAAAAAGGCCGCGGCCTCGACGCCGCCCGCGCCCACCCGGAAAGATTTCACGGCCTCGGCGCCTTCGACCCGGTCACCGGCGAGGCCAAATCCACCCCCGGCGCCCCGCCCAACTATCAGGACGTCATGGGCCGAGAACTCGTGCGCCACGCCACCGCCAACCCCCGCGTCGTCGGCATCACCGGCGCCATGCCCTCCGGCACCGGCCTCAACCACCTCGCCGCCGCCGTGCCACGCCAATTTTTCGACGTTGGCATCGCCGAGGAGCACGCCGTGCTCTTCGCCTCCGGCCTCGCCACCCAAGGCTTCCGTCCCGTCGTCGCCATCTACTCCACCTTCCTCCAGCGCGCCTTCGACAACATCATCCACGACGTCGCCCTGCAAAACCTGCCCGTCACCTTCTGCCTTGATCGCGCCGGCCTCTCGCCCAACGACGGCCCCACCCACCACGGCCTCTTCGACCTATCCTACCTCCGCTGCGTCCCCCGCGCCGTCGTCATGGCCCCGCGCGACGAACACCTGCTCGCCGCCATGCTCGAAACCGCCCTCGCCCATGACGGTCCGGCCTTCATCCGCTACCCTCGCGGTGCCGCCACCGGCTCGCCCCGTCCCGCCGAACTCGACGCCGGCACCACCCTTCCCATCGGCAAAGCCGAGCTTCTCCGCGCGGGCACCGAAGTAATTCTATGGGCCGTCGGCTCGATGTGCGCGGACGCCCTCGCCCTCGCCGAAAAACTCGAACGCGAAGACGGCGTATCCGTCGGCGTGGTGGACGCCCGCTTCGCCAAACCCCTCGACCGCGACCTCCTCCTCGCCCAGGCGACGGACGCCCGCCTCATCGTCACGCTCGAAGACAACGTTCTCGCCGGCGGCTTCGGCTCCGGAGTTTTGGAAACGCTCGCCGAGGCCGGCGTCTCCACTCCGGTGGTGCGCATCGGCTGGCCCGACGAATTTGTGGACCACGGCTCCTCCGTCGCCGAGCTGCGCGCCGCCCACGGCCTTTCGCCCGCCCAAATGCTCGCCAGCATTCGCCACCGCCTAGACGCCGCCCAAGCCCGGGCCGTCGGCACCGCCCACACCCCCGGCGCCGCGGGCTTCCAGCAAGACTGACCCAACTCCCGCCCGGAAGTTTAGCGCCCCTACTGGACGCGAAACTCGTAGTTCGCCTCCTGGTTCAGACCGAACGACAAAAAGTCCGTCCACGGCCCGTGGAAATTCAGGTCGATCACCACCTCCTCCACGAGCTTGCCTCCCGTCGGCTTGCCCACCACATGCATCGTCGCCGTGCGCCCCACGCCGACCCCATCCGGCCAGAACCTCACCTGCAGGGTTTCTATCCGCAGCCCCTCCCTCCCGAGTTCAATCTCCCGCAGCGGCTCATACGCGGGATTCGTGAACCCCAGTCCCCTTAGCCAGCGCCAGTTTTTCGGGAAAAACCCGAACTTGGGCGGCAAGTCTCCCGTCAACATGCCCGGTGATTTCGCCAGCCGAAACTCCGCCCCGTCCACCCGCACGATGTCCAGCCCGCCGTCCCTCACGCGCAACCCTCGCTGCACATCCCACTCCAATTCGATCCGCCCTCGCAGCCGCCCCGCGGCCGCCGCCACCGCCCACGGCATCAACCTCGCCACTTCCCCCAGCTCCACCCCGTCCACCTCCGCCGCCGCCACCACCTTCAACGCATCCATCGCGATGCGAAACGGCCTCACCTTCACCCGCCCGCCCAACAACCCCGCCTCCGCTCGCGACACCTCCAACAACCGCGCCTCGGTCAGCCCGAATTCCACCACGATGTCGCTCACCTCCGCGCCCGCTTTGACCACTCGGCCAACCCGCAAGCTCTGCCCCGCCGCCAACGCTCCCTTCACCAAATCCCGCGTCGCCACGTCCATCTCCACTCCGCTCACCTCCATCTCCAACGCATCCGAACGCGCCCAGCCCTCGCGCAACGCCACCCTTATCTCGCCGGTCGGCCCCGCCGCCGCCGACCACGCGCCCTCCCCCGCCAGGGTCATCCGCCCGCTCGCCGACCACCCCGCCGCCTCCTCGCCCGCCAGCCCGCGCAACCTCGGCCACCACACCCCGATATCCACCTCCCCGCGCCGCACCTGCCAGCGCCACGCATCCAGGTTCCCCGTCTCCGGCGTCGCCAACACATCCACCTCCATGCCCTCCGCGCGCCCAGCCAACAACACCCCCTCCGCCGTAAAACTCGCCCTCCACGTCAACCCGGCCTCCGCCAGCAACGCGATCTCCACCTCCCCGCCCACCTCCCCACGAAACGGCGAAACCACCTCCGCCTTCCCCTCCGCCCATGTCGCCGCCGCCGCGAAAACCAGCAGGCAACCCAGGCGTGCTCGACGTGACATACCCAAGGCATCACCCGCCCTCGCCGCGCTTTCCAGCGCGGACTCCATTCTTCGCTCAAAAAAATCTCCGCACCCGCCCGGCGGGATGTCTTTGCTTCGCGCCCCGCTTTTTGCCGCCCTCATCCCGCATCCTTCCTCAAGCCCCGCCCATCACCCGTGTCCGCCGAACTTCCCGAACTCGTTTCATCCCCTTCGTTGACCGCTCTCGTCATCGTTGAACTCGGTCTTCTGCTCGGCGGCTGCGTCCTGCTTTTCCGCCGTCGCCACGATCTCCTTGCCCGCCTCACCGGCCGATCCCTCGTCCGCCTCTCACCCGCCACCTTCTCCTTCGCCGACCTCCTCCTCGGAGTCGTTTTCATCATCGCCGGCGGTCTCATCGCCCAGACTGTCGCCGTCCGCTTCGCCCGCACCTGGTTCCCGCCCGCCGAAGACGGCACGCCCGGTCTCTTCGAGGTCTTCGCCGGGGCCGGCCTCCAACTCGGCCTGCTCGCCGGCCTCGCGATCACTTGCCTTTACCTGCGCCTAAACCGCTCCGCAACCGCGTCCGCGTCACCTGCGTCACTACCCCAGCTTCCAGTCTCGAACCCGCCGCTCAGTCCCGCCCTCGCCGTCCTCTCCGGCGCACGAGCCTTCGCCGCCCTGCTCCCGCTCATCTGGCTTTCGAGCCTGCTCTGGAAAACCCTCCTCGACGCCCTTGGCTTCGACGCCCCGCCCCAGGACCTCGTGCTCATCTTCATGCGCACCGGCGACCAGCGCGCGCTCGCCGCCATGATTTTATTCGCCGTCGTCATCGCCCCGCTCACCGAGGAACTCCTCTTCCGCGTCGGCCTCTTCCGCTGGCTTCGCACCCGCACCCACCGCGCCGTCGCCCTCCTGCTTCCCTCCGTGGTGTTCTCGCTGTTACACTTCAGCTGGGCCGCCCTCCTGCCCCTCGCCGTCCTCGCCGTCGGCATCTCGTTCGCCTACGAACGAAGCGGACACCCTCTCACCCCCGTCACCACGCACGCCTTGTTCAACCTCAACACCATCCTCCTTCTCCTCGTCGGCTTTCCCTCCTGAGCATGCACCCCTTCTCCGACGACCCCGCCCTCACCATCGCCGCCCTCGGCGAACAAAAACTCCTCGCCCAAATCCGCCGCTGGCTGGGCTCCGCCATGCCCCCCGCCCCGCTCGGCATGGGCGACGACTGCGCCGTCCTCCCCTCACCCCGCGCCTCCCGCCGCCAAACCACCGGCCCGACCCTCCTCACCGTCGATCCCGTCATCTACGGCGAACACTTCGACGACTCCGTCGCCCCCCGCGCCGTCGGTCGAAAGCTCCTCGCCCGAAACCTCTCCGACATCGCCGCCATGGGCGGTGCGCCCCGGGCCGCCGTCGTCGCCCTCGCCCTCGACCCGCGCACCCGCCTCGACTGGCTCGAAGGCTTTTACCGCGGCCTCGCCGCCCTCGCCCGTCGCGCCGGCGTCCCTCTCGTCGGCGGCGATCTTGCCACCCATCGCGGGGGACTCGTCGCCACCCTCACCCTCCTCGGCCGCGCCTCCGCCCGCCGCGTCCTCACCCGCGCCGGCGCGCGCGAAGGCGATTTTATCGCAGTCACAGGCTCGCTCGGCGGCAGCCTCGCCTCCGGCAACCACTGGAAATTCGAACCGCGCCTCCCCGAGGGCCGCTGGCTCGCCGCCCGCCGCGAGGTCACCGCCATGCTCGATCTCAGCGACGGCCTAGCCAAAGACCTCCACCACCTCGTCCCCCCCGGCGCCAAACCCCTTGTATTCGAAGAGTTGATACCCCGCCGTCGCGGCTGCGATACTCGCGCCGCCCTCACCGACGGCGAAGACTACGAACTCCTCTTCACCCTTCGCGGCACGCCCGCCGCCGTCTCCCGCCTCGCCGCCGACTGGCTCCGCGCCTTTCCCAAAACCCTGCTCACCGTCATCGGCCGCCTCGTCCCCGCCGCCACCCCCGCCGACGGCGCGCTCGACCTCTCCGCCCACCATGGATTCGAGCATTTTCGCTGAACTGCGCGCCGGCGTCGCCACCGCCTCCGCCGAAGAAACCCGCGCCCTCGCCGCCCGCCTCGCCTCCGCCCTCGCCCCTGGCTCGGTCCTCGCCCTCCACGGCGACCTCGGCGCCGGCAAGACCACCTTCGTCCAGGGTCTCGCCGCCGGCCTCGGCATCGTCGAATCCGTCACCAGCCCCACCTTCAACATCTTCACCCTCCATCGCGGAAATGGACACACCCTCGTCCACGTCGATGCCTACCGGCTCGAGTCCGGCTCCCAACTCGAAGACCTCATGATCGACGATTTTCTCACCTCGCCCTGGTGGCTCGCCGTCGAGTGGCCCGACAACGTCGCCGACTGGCTCCCGCCCCAAGCCCTCCACCTCGAACTCACCCACACACCCGACCGCCGCCACCTCATCCGCCTGCGCTGACCCGGATCCCCCTCGCCTGCGCTACCCCCGGGCCGCATCCCCCGGCGTATTCCAATTCGCGAACACCACGCCGCCCGCCGGAGCCTCCGCCTCCCGCATCCAGCCCTCCGCCACGCCCCGCTCCACCAGCGCCTGCAACGAAAGCCGCCCCGCCGCGCGCGCCTCCGCCAGCGCCGCCAAAGCCGCCTTCGGATACACCGCGCACAAAGGCTCCCACCCGCGCGCCCCCCGCCACACCGCCCCGCACCCCGGCGCGCTCGCCCCCACCAGTGCCCGCAAAACTTCCGCCCCCACGCGCGGCAAATCCACCGCCAGCACCAAAATCCGCCCACCCCGCGCCCGCGCCAACGCCGCCTCGATCCCCGGCAGCGGTCCTCCCTCCCCGTCGTCCACCACCCGCTCCACCTCCGAGCCCACAGTCTCCGCGTAGTCCGTCCCCGCCCGGACCGACAGCAACACCTCCGCGCACCCCGCCGCCCGCAACGTCGCCACTTGGTGCGCCAACAACGGCAGCCCCGACTCCGGATGCGCCATCAACGCCTTGTCCCGCCCCATCCGCGTCGAACGCCCCCCCGCCAGCACCACGCCCGAAAATCCCTCCAAAGTCATTTCAGCCATCCTCCTCTAGTCGCGTCCCTTCGCGTTCATTCGCGGTCAAAAATCAGTCCGCCCGTAAAACCCCGTCGCACAAAATTTTCGCCCTCAACCCGCCCCTGCCCCTCAACCCCGCCTCCGCCCCCGACCCGAACGCCACGTCCATCCAGTGACACGGACTGCACTCCGCCGAACCAAGAAACCGCACGCCCCGCACCTCAAACTCCACGCCGATAAGCGTGTTCAAATCCACCCCGCGCGTGATCACATTCCTCCGAAACACCGAGGGCTCCCGATCCCCCACCCCAAGCGCCGCGCAAAGCTCGTCATACACCTCGCCCGCAAAAAACGTGATCTGCCCCTTGTAGTCCGGCTTGAAGTCGAAAAACCGGTCCCCGCGCAACCCCCGCCCCGCCACGCACTCCACCTCGCGCACCGCCAACATCGCATGCTCGCCCGCCGCCTTGCCATGGTGCCCGAAGTAGTTGTGCCCGGGCGAAAGATAGAGGTGTTCGATGCGAATCATGAGCTTAGGATAGAGAAAAATCAGACCCCGTTCAAATGTCGCACCGCCTCGCGAATCGCCGGCGCCAAACACGGCAGACACTCGCCGATCGCGCGCGGATTTCCCGGCAGGTTCACGATCAAGGTTCGCCCCCTTGTGCCCGCCGTCGCCCGCGACAAAATCGCCGTCGGCACCTTGGCGAAACTCACCGCCCGCATCGCCTCGCCGAAGCCCGGCAACTCCCGCTCCAACACGTCCCGCGTGGCCTCCGGTGTCACATCGCGCGGCGCCGGCCCCGTGCCTCCCGTCGTCACCACCACGTCGCACCCCTCCACGTCGCACAGCTCGCGCAACGTCGCCGCGATGGCCTCGCGCTCATCCGCCAAAACCCGCGCCACAAACTCGTGCCCTTCGCCCAACACCTCGCCCAACACCCGTTCGATCTCCGGCCCGCTGCGATCCGCGTAGATCCCCGCGCTCGCCCGGTCGCTCAAGGTCACGCGCGCGATCTTCACAACTTCTCCTTTTTTTTCACCCGCACCGCGCTAAGCACCATGCTTTTGTCCACCGCCTTCATCATGTCGTAAAGCGTGAGCCCGGCCACCGTCACCGCCACCAAAGCCTCCATCTCCACCCCCGTCCGCGCCGTGGTGCGCGCCGTGGCGGAAATTTGAATACGGTCCGTCTTCACCGAAAAATCCACCGCCACCGAGTCCAGCGGCAGCCCGTGGCAGAGCGGGATCAACTCGTCCGTCCGCTTCGCCGCCAAAATGCCCGCCAGCCGCGCCGCCGCCAGCACGTCGCCCTTCGGCAAAGCCTGCGCGCGCAGCAGCCGTATCGTCGCTTTCTTGCACACCAGCTCACCCTCCGCGACCGCCACGCGCACCTGCGCGGGCTTATGCCCGACATCGACCATGCGGGCCGCGCCCGAGTCATCGAGATGACTGAAGGCGGGCGCCGTTTTCTTGGTTTTGGCAGGCATCAGAGTTTGGCGAGTTCGGCGAAATGCGCGTCGGCGGCTTCGACCGGCACCTTGTGGTGACGCCCGACCGCCTCAATAAGTAGATCCGGGTTCGGCACCGTCAGGCCCTTGGCTCGCGCACGCCGCCCCAGATCGCAGGCCAGTTCCCAAACCTCCGGCGTAATATCCAGTGCGGGAAGGACCTTCTCGAAGTCGGAAATCATCTTTTTCTCAAGGGCGCCGCGCGCACCGTGCCAAAGCTCCACTCGCACCATCCCGCACCAACAGATCTCGCCGGTGGCAAGCAGGGCGTGAAACCGCTGCTTCGCGGCAGCCGATCCACGCTCGCGCAGCGCTTCGATAAACAGAGATGAATCGACGAGTTTCATCGCTCAAAACACATGGGTTCCCCGACGCCTCAGCTCCATCAGCTCTTCAAGGCTCATCATGCCGTCGCCCTTGCTGGCTCCGACATACTTGGTCAGCTCCGCCATCTTTTTGCGCCGGTTATAATCCGTCACGGCAGCCACGATGGCCTCGCGCTTCGTCGCCGCCTTCGTCAGCCGCATCAGATCCTTCAGCTCCTTGTCGGGAATATCCACGGTGGTTTTCATGATTCCAAAAGAAGCGAATTCGGATTCCAAAGCAAGCCGCCGGATATTCCTCAAACCAGCATCCCCTCCGCCCCCCGCTCCGGCGCGCCCGCCGTCGGCACGCGCAGCAGCGCATGCGTGCGCGCCATTCCCGTGAGATCGCTGGAGTCCGCCCAAGGCAGCGGCGCGTAACCGCTCTCCGTGCGCTCCGCCGGCCACCAGGTCTCGCGCGGATTCACCCGCAGCGCCGCGCCTGGAGCCAGCGGCAACCGCAGCACCGGCGCGGGCTCCGCGCCCGCCAGCCGCGCCAGCACCCGCGCCACGAACAAATGAAAACACACAAAGTGCGAAAGCGGATTCCCCGGAAGCCCGATCACGATTTGCGCGCCGCGCTTCGAGATGAGGAGCGGTTTCCCGGGACGCGAAGCCACCTGCTCGACCATCGGTTCGAACCCATGCTCCGCAAACAGCCGCCGCACGTGATCGTGGTCGCCGCCGGACGATCCCCCCGAAACCAGCACCACGTCCGGCCCATCCGTCAGCAACGCCGCAAACGCGTCCGCCGTCTCCGCATAGCCCTCCCCCGCCATCGCGTGTCCGACTCGCTCCGCGCCCGCTTCGGCGAGCAAGGCCGCGATGAGCGTCGAATTGCTGTCCCGAATCCGCCCCGCCTGCGCCGGCGCCTCGGGCGCGATCAACTCCCCGCCCGTCACCAAATGCGCGACCCGCGCTCGCCGCGACACCAGCGGCGCGACCCGCCCGACCGAAGCCAGCACGGCCAAGGCCCCCGCGCCCAGCCTCGCGCCCGCCGCCAGCAACGCGTCCCCCGCCCGAGCCTGCGAGCCGCGACGCCGGACAAACCCCGCCGACGGCGCCGCGCGCAGCGTGATGCTCGCCCCGTCCGCCGCGCGCTCCACGTCTTCCCACATCACGAGCCCCAAGTCCCCCGCCGGCACCGCCGAGCCGGTAAACAGCTTCAGCGCCTCACCCGCCGCCGGAGCGGCCGGCGCAAGCTCTCCCATCGGGATTTCGCCCGCCACGCGCAACGACTCCCCGACCGTCGTCGCCAACGCGACCACGTAGCCATCGATCGCCGCCCGATCAAAAGCCGGCTGATCCTCGGGAGCGTTCACCGCCTCGCGCAAAACCCGCCCGCGCGCCCCCGCCAAGCCCACTCGCTCCGCCGGCAACGCCTCCGCCACCGCCGCATCAATTTTCGTCCAAGCTTCCGTGACTGTTATCATTGTCCAAAAGTCCGATATTTCCGCGGTTCGATGTTCGCGTCCCTTCGCGTCCATTCGCGGTTCAAAAAGTTCCCGTCTTCCAGATCGGGACGTCCTGTTTCAGCCGGTCCATGAATCCCGCGAGCAGCGCGAACGCCTCCGCCCGATGCTTCGCCGCCACGCCCACATAAATCGCCGCCTCGCCCACCGCCACGCGCCCGATCCGATGCATCACGCGCACCTCTGCCACCGGATGCGCCTTCGCCAACGCCTCCACGATCCTCGCGATCTCCCGCTCCGCCATCGGTTGATACGCCTCGTAAACCAACCCACCTATCACCGCGCCCGACTCCTCCCCGCGCACCAACCCGCGAAACTCCGCCACCGCGCCCACCCCGGCATCGACGAAGGGTGCGGTCTGCGCCTGGGCGATGGACTCCGGGCCCACATGGATAAAAATCTTCATGGCGTGCGCATCCTCACCGTATTCATCCGCCCGATACAGGCGGGATCAGCGCGACCTCGTCACCCGGTTGAAACACCGCGTCCGCCGCCGCGAACTCCCCGTTGCGGGCCAGCCGCGTAACTTCGCGCAGCGGAGCTAGGCCGGGATGCCGCGCCAATAACTCGGTCCAGAGTTCGTCCGCGCTCAAAGACTTTGCCGGCGAAAAATTCTCCTCGGCGACCCCGGCGAGTCGGCGCGCTTGGGCAAAATAAAGCAAAGTCATGATAACGTCGTGTGTTCCCTGAGTTTTTTGCGGTGGGCGTAAGCGCCGTAAACCACCGCCACGATCAAGGTCAGCGCCGCCGGATAAAACAAGGCGTCCGTTCCCACCAAACGAAACAACACCCCGCCCACCACGCCGCCGACCACGAATGCCCCGAGCACCAACAGATAAAGCCGCACCCGCGCCCAGTCGATCTCCAGCCCGCGCAAGGCATGGCCAAGAATCGCCCCGATATCGGTCACGATTCCGGTCACGTGCGTCGTGCGCAGAATCGCGCCGCTATAGGTCGTCGCCATCGCGTTCTGCAGCCCAAACGCGGCCGACGCAAAATAACTGCCCGCCTCATGATGACGGCGCATCAAAAGCGCCGCCGCCAGCAGCAACACCCCCTCGACACCGAGCGCCACCCCGTAGCGACGCCCGAGTTTCAACGTCTGCCGCTGAATGATGAAACCGCTCAGAATCGCTCCGCCCAAAAAAGCCAAAACCACCAACCCCAAATGCCCCGAAGCCACAAAGGCGCGCTCACTGAGCGTGATGCCCAGCTGGCTGGCCGTGCCCGTCAGATGCGTCACCGCCTGGTGACTGTAGCTCAGATAGCCGATCGCGTTCACCATCCCCGCGATGCCCGCGAGCGTCGCACCTCCGATCCACGCCCATGTGCCGAGTTTGTCCAACATGGTTAAAGCCCTCAGCCACCAAGCGCGGTCATCGGCCGTGACGGATGGTAGTGCTCATGGAACTCGTGGTTCTCCGGTTTCTGCGCGATTGCCTGCGCAATGGCCTCCTCCATTCGCCCGTCGCCCAGCGCGGCCGCGAGATCCAGTTCCCCGTGCCGCCCCAGGCAGGGACGCAATTTTCCGTCGGCGGTGAGACGCAGCTTGTTGCAGCTCGCGCAAAAATCCTGCTCGGACAGCGCGCCGATAAAACCAATCCTCGCCCCGCTCGCCGGCTCCTCCCAATAGCGCGCCGGCCCGTGCCCCGCCCGATAATCCGGCAACGCGCGCAGCGGCCCGAGTTCGCTTTCAATCCGCGCCCGCGCGTCGGCCAACGACAAAAAATTCGCCGGCGTCAGCACGTCCGCGCGGGTCAAAGGCATCAGCTCGATGAAACGCACCGGAAACCGCCCCCGGGCCGCGAAACGCACCAGCGGCGCCAGCTCGTCCTCGTTCACCCCGCGCATCAGCACGCAATTCAGCTTCACAAACATCCCCGCCGCCACCGCCGCCTCGATCCCGGCCAGCACCGCGCCCACATCCCCGCCCGTCACGCGGCGGTAAACCCCCGCGTCCAGCGCGTCGAGCGACACATTCGCCGAGCGCACTCCCGCCTCCGCCAGCTCGCCCGCCAGCGGCGCGAGCCGGGTCGCGTTGGTCGATATCCCCAAACTGTGCAACGTATCCAACGAACCGATACCGCGCGCGATTTCCAACAGATCCGCGCGCAGCAACGGTTCGCCGCCCGTCAGGCGAAATTTCGTGAAACCCAGCCGCGCCGCCGCCCGCGCGACCGCGACCAGTTGCCCGGCCGAAAGATGATCCGCCCGTTTCGCCCAGCCCTTGTAGCCCTCGGGCATGCAATACAGACACCGCTCGTTGCACCGGTCCGTGACCGAGATGCGAAGGTAGTCGATGGTGCGTCCGAAGGGATCGAGCATGGCGTAAGGTTTACCCATCCACCCCAGCCGGTCGAATGCCGTCTCGCGGTTTATCGCCGTAAAAGCGCGGAGAATGTTTCATGAACAGGGTGAGCCGTCCGCATCCATGCAGGCTTTTCCGCCGATCTCAGCCCAGCGCGGCCTCGAACCTCACCGCATCCTCCGGCGTGTCCACTCCGAGCCCGGGATCGTCGGTCACATCACAGGCGATGTCGTGCCCGTTCTCCAACACCCGCAGTTGCTCCAGTTTCTCGATGCGTTCGTAGCGACCGGGCGGCAGCGTCGCGAACTTCTCCAACAACTCCGCCTTGTAGGCGTAGAGCCCCAGATGCTTGTAACACGGATTCGCCGCCACCCACGCGTCGTCCACCCGCCCGCCAAGATCGCGGGCGAAAGGCATCGGCGAACGCGAAAAATACAGCGCCCGAAATCCCCCGCTCGGCGCAAACACCACTTTCACCTGATTCGGATTCGCGAAATCCTCCGCCCGCCGAAAAGGCGTGGCCAGCGTGGCCATCGCCGCCGCCCCGGCGATCAACTCCGCCAGACGGCGAATCTGCGCACCCGTGACCAGCGGCTCGTCCGCCTGCACGTTGATCACCCGCTCCGCGCCGATCTTCCGGTTCGCCTCCGCGATCCGGTCCGTGCCGCTCTGGTGGCCGACATCGGTCGGCACCGTCGCGAACCCCGCATTTTCCAGCGGCCCGGCGAGCAGAGCGTCGTCCACCGCAAACCAGAGCGGAAATTCCGGCGCTTCCGCCCGGATGCGCTCCGCGACCCACAACACCAGCGGCTTCCCCTTCACCTCATGCAAGAGCTTGCGCGGGAAGCGCGTCGATTCGAGGCGGCAAGGCACGATGATGGCGGTCTTCACGCTCATAAAACCCCAAGCCTGCGCCCGGGGTTTTTGGGTTGCAAGCCGCGGCGGGTCCGGGGACCTTGCGCCGCTTCATGGAAAAGACCGACACCGCCGCCAACTCCCAGCTCTTCCGAGAACTGGTTGTGCAAAACAAGATGGGCATCCACGCCCGTCCCGCCGCGATGATCGTGCGTATCACCAACAAATTTAAGGCCGAGGTCATGGTCGAGAAGGACGAAGAGCAAGTGAACGGCAAATCCATCATGGGCCTCATGATGCTCGCCGCCGGCAAAGGCTCGAAGGTCAAGTTCCTCGCCACCGGCTCCGACGCCGCCGCCATGCTCGACGAGCTCGACGCCCTCTTCGCCCGCAAATTCGACGAAGCTTAAAAGGGAAACCGACGTTCCTGTCCGTTCATCCCCCGCGGCTCCTCAACCCAGTCCAAAAAACGACCGCGCGTTCGCCGTCGTTTTTTTTGCGAGTTCGTCCAGCGGCACGCCGAGCAGCAGCGCCGCCGCCTCCGCCGTGTGGCGCATGAAAGCGGGCTCGTTCGCCTTTCCGCGATGCGGCACCGGCGTCAGATACGGCGCGTCGGTCTCCAACATCAGCCGCTCCATGCCCTGCTCGCGCAACGCCTCCCGCACCGGCTCGGCGTTTTTGTAGGTCACCACGCCGGTGAACGATCCCCGCCCGCCACGCCGCGCCAGCTCGGCCATCTCCGCCGCCCCCTCGACGAAACAGTGAAACACCACCCGCGACCAATCCACCCCGCTCGCGTCGATCATCTCCACGCACTCGGCGAACGCCCCGCGCGAATGCACCACCAGCGGGCAGCGTAGTCGCTCCGCCAACACAAGCTGCGCCGCGAACGCCGCCCGCTGCCGGCCCAGCACCCGCGCCGCCGCCGCATCGTCCTTCGGCAGGTGAAACCGGTCCAGCCCGCATTCCCCCAGCGCCACCGGCCGCGCGCCCGCGCCGTGCCAGAAAGCCTCGATCTGCGCGACCTCCTCGCTCCAGCGCTCGTCCACCGAACACGGATGCAAACCCACGGTGTAGAAGACCCGCCCGGGATGCGCCTCGGCCAGGCCGCGATAGATCGTCCAGTCATCGCTGGCCGTGCCCACCGTGATCATTTGCCCGACTCCCGCCGCCGCCGCGCGCTCGAGCACGGCGGCGGTTTCTCCGCGTTGCTCGAAGCCGTCGAGATGGGTGTGCGTGTCGATCAGTTCCATGCGCGTTTGATCCATGTTCGGATTTCAGGCGTAGCGGTTTTCCAAATACGCCAGCAAGGCCTCCGGCCCCAGTTCCTCCCCCGTGACCCTGCGCGCAAGCTCGAACGCGTTCTCGCGCCGGCCGTGCGCATGCACTTCCTTCCGCAGCCAGCCCAACAGACGCGAAAAATCCCCGCGCGAAAAATCCTCCTCCCAGCCGGGCATGGCCGACTGCGCCGCGCTCCAGAGCTGCGCCGCGATCATGTTGCCCAGCGTGTAGCTCGGGAAATACCCGAACGCACCGCCGCTCCAATGCACGTCCTGCAACACGCCTTCGCCCGCGTGCGCCGGACGGCGGCCGATCAACTCCTCGCTCAACGCATCCCAGGCCTCCGGCAAATCCGCCACCTCGAGCGTGCCGGCGAAAAGGCGTTTTTCCAAATCGAAGCGAAGCAAGATGTGCAGGTTGTAATGAACCTCGTCGGCATCGACGCGGATCAACCCGCCCGGCTCCACCGCGTTGGCCGCCGCGTGCAACGCGTCGCCCGAAATCC
This sequence comes from Opitutaceae bacterium, assembly GCA_036770725.1. Classification (GTDB taxonomy): domain Bacteria; phylum Verrucomicrobiota; class Verrucomicrobiia; order Opitutales; family Opitutaceae; genus IMCC26134_A. The sequence continues at coordinate 5,448 of DAIPIP010000008.1, read as the reverse complement.
CGCCGAGCGGCCCGGGAAAGGCCGCGCGAAAATCCGCCTCCAACCAGCGCCAGAACGCACGCGAACGCGCCACCTGGTTTTCCCACAGTCTGCTCTGCGATTCATGCACCGCCATGCCCGCCGCCACGCCTAGCGCGGTGCCGGCGTGCTCCGCCGGCAGCCCCTGCTCATACATGCCGTGCCCCGCCTCGTGGATGGAACTGTAGAGCGCGTCGAGCGGCTGGTCCGCGTCGAAACGCGTGGTCAGGCGCACATCGTCTCCCGAACCTTCGCAGAAGGGATGCAGCGACACGTCGAGCCGGCCACGCTTGTAGTCGAAGCCGATTTTCTCCGTCACCAGACGCACGATGCGACGCTGCGCCTCGACGTCGAAACCACGCAGCGCCACCGGCGTCTCGCCTCGCGCGTGCTCGGCCGTCACCCGGGCGTCGATGCGACGCGCGAGCGGCGCCAAACCCGCGCGCAAGCGCGTGAACAACGCGTCCACCTGAGCCGCCCCCAGTCCCGGATCATGCCGGTCGATCGCCAGATCGTAGGGACGCTCCCCATACCCGAGCAGCTCCGCCTCGCGCCGCGCGAGCTCCAGATGGTTTTCAAGAAAGGGCGCAAAAGCTTTAAAATCCCGCGCCGCCCGCGCCGCCGCCCACGCATGGTAGGCCTCGCTGGAAAGGCGGGCTTTTTGCGAGACGAGCTCGGCCGGCAGTTTTGTCGCGCGATCAAAATCGCGGCGCGCGTTCTCCACCACGACACGCATCTCGGGCGACGACTCCTTGCCCGCCGCCGCCGTCTCCGCCTCGCACGCCGCGATCACCGCGCCGAGCTCCGAGGCCGTGGCCTCCGCGTGGGCCAGCTCCGCCATGAGCGCCATTTGCTCCCCCCGACGCTCCGCCGCCCCGGACGGCAGATTCACCTGCTCGTCCCACCCGAGCAACCCCGCGACGGAGCCCAGCGTGTGTAGTCGTTTTAGCCGGAATTTAAGTTCGGTGTAAGAGTCGGACGCGCTTTCGTTGGCCATATTGCTCACCGTGGCGGCGCAGCCGAGCGCGGCAAGCATCACCACGCACCCGCATCGGCAATCGCTCCAACCCCCGCCACCACTATTCTCGCCCCGCGCCCTTTCCCCGCCCTCCACCGAAGCTCACACCTTCGCGGCGTTGTCGCACTTGAAATGAACCCGACGCCGCAGCTCCGCCAAGGCCCGCTGCGAAGACCGCTGCGCGTTGTCCGTATCGGGCGCGCCGGGAATCAAACTGATCCTGCCGGTGTCTGAACGCTCCGGCAAATGCTCCTCTTGAATAAGCCCGCCCATCAACAACAGCTGCTCCGCCCTCGGCTCCAAGCGCGCGGCCGGGAATCCCGCGTGATTCGCGAGCCAGAGAAAAAACTTGGAAGGGGGAATATTTGCGTCGCCTGGCATTTCTCACAAACTGCCCGGGCTTCTCCCCCGCCGTCAACCGTCGCCGCTCTTCATCTTATGCCCCCTCGCCTGCCCGCCCTCTTTTGCCTCTTGCTTGCCATCGCCCTGCACGCCGGTTGCGACGCCAACTCCGACGATTTCCCACCCGGCCCCGCGACTGCCACCGCCGCCGAAAAAGCGCCCGACCCCGCACCCTCTCACGCGGCCGCGCCCGAACTCCTCCCCGCCGGACCCGACGGCAAAGTTCGCCTCACCGAGGCGGAATGGCGCGCGCGGCTCACCCCCGAACAATACCAGATCCTCCGCCAATCCGGCACCGAGCGCCCCTTCTGCGGGGCCTATTGGAAAACCGAGGGAACCCCCGGCTTCTACCATTGCGCCGCCTGCGGGGTGGCCCTCTTCGACGCCACCTCCAAATTCGATTCCGGCACCGGCTGGCCGAGCTTCGGCAAACCCGTCTCATCCCGCAGCATCATCGACCGCATCGACAACTCCCACGGCATGCGAAGAACAGAAAACATCTGCGCACGCTGCGACAGCCACCTCGGCCACGTTTTCCCCCACTCCAGCTCCCCGACCGGCCTTCGCTACTGCATAAATTCCGCCGCGCTCGTCTTCGTGCCCTCCGAGGTGAAAACGCCCGCCGCGCGAGCCCAGCCTTGAGCCCCGCGCACGGCGAAGACAGACTGCGCGCCTTCACGTCAAACCGCGCATGCCCAAAGCCGTCCAATTCGCCCTCGATCCCGTCAAACAGTTCTCCGTGTTCACCGAGAACCGCGTCGGTCGCCTCTCCGACCTCACTTCGCTCTTTAAGGCCAACGACGTCCACATCATGGCCCTCACCGTGCTCGATTTCACCGACACGACGATTCTTCGCCTCGTGGTGGACGACAACGACAAGGCCCGAGAGCTCATGGTGAACAACGATTTTCCCTACACCGAATGCGAGGTCCTCGCCGTCGAGATCAACGACGAGGCCGACCTGCGCGAAGTGCTCGCCGCCCTCCTCGAGGCGGAGATCAACATCCACTACGTTTACAGCTTCATCAAACGCCCCGAAGGCAAGTCGGGCCTCGTGCTCAACATAGAGGACCAGGACGTCGCCGCGCAGTCGCTCAACAACCACGGCTTCAAAGTCCTAAACCAGTCCGACATCGCGCGCTAAAAGTCCCCGGCACGACAGCCCCCCCCGCGTCGCCCCGCGTCGCCTCCCCCGTGGCCCGCTTCGTGAGAAGCGGGACTCTGACAAACCCCAGGCTCACCAGGCTCACTCCTCCGCCGCCGCATCGCTCTCGATCGCGGCGGACGCCCGACGTTTCGTGCGAGGTTTCGGCGCGGAGCCGCCAGCCGCCTTGGGCGCGGCGGACGCTGCCTTCGTCGGCGTCTTGCGCGCCGCCGATTTCGCCGCCTTCGCGTTCAACCACAGCGATCCATCCTTCGCATAACGGCTGATCCAGAATATCTCGCCCGCGTGCTCGACAAACACCGGCTTCGGCTCTTCCTCGCCCTCCGCGACCTCGGCCGGCACCGCCAGCCCCAGCGCCGTGAGCGCCGAGACCAACACCGACTCCTCTCGCTCCAAGGCTTTCGCCAAAAACGAAAGCGAACCCGACACCCCGCTCTTGCTGCGGTTCGTCTTCATCAACAACCGCAGCGCCGCCAACGGATGCCCCGCCTTGGACGCCGCAGACGCCCCGGACGCAGCTACCGCGGGCGAGGCCGCCGCTTGCGCTGTCTGAACCTTCGTCTCCGCCACCGACGCAGCCGCCGAAGCTTCTTCAGCGGCCGGAGCCGCGATGGGCGGCATCGCGCGCGGCACCGCGCGGAAAATCGGCGGTTCGCCCGCCGTGGATTCGCCCCCCGTTTCGTGGGGAGCCCCCGCATTGACCGCCGCCTGATCCACCACGCCCGCCGCTCCCTGCGTGCCGTCGGATGTCACCGCTGCCGACGCAGATTCGGCGGCCGCCGCCGGAGCGCCGCCGACCTCGCGATCACGCGGCCCCGCCTCGCGACCGTTGATCCAGTAACCTCCGTTGCCGTCCTTGTTCACCCAATACACGTAGTCGCCAATGGTCTTCGCCTCGCCCTTCCCGCCGGGCACGTCGGAAGGCGCCAGCCCCAGATCGCCCAGCGCCGATTTGAGCACCGACTCCTCCACCTTGAAAAATTTCGCCAGATAGGCGCTCGAACCCGAATACCCGGGCCCGCGCCGATTACGCCGCATCTGCGGCCGAATCGCGTCGAGCAACGCCTCGCCCACCGGCAAACTTCCAGGCGTGGCCGCCACCGCCGAAGCGGATGCCGACCCCATCTCCGCCCCGTGTGCGTCGCTCGCCGGCGCGACCGCTGCCGCCTCGCCGCCACCCGTCTCGCCCGCCGGGGCGGCCGATGCCACGAACTTCGCCTCGGCGGCGGCCCCGGCCTTCGCCGCGCGAGCCGCCTCACGCGCCGCATGCGCCGCCGCCTGCTGCTCGCGCCGCGCATGCTCGGCCGCCTGACGCTGCGCTTCGCGCTCCGCCCGCCGCGCCTGTTCCGCAGCTTCGCGTTCCGCCTGGGCAGCCGCGCGCTTCGCCTTTTCCGCCTCGGTCGCCGCCTGTTCCTCGGCCAGCGCCACGAAGGCCGGATCGCCCGGATCCAGCGGCTTGCCCTGCGCGACCCGATAGCGCGGACGCGGTTTCTCGCGGGTGTTCAGAAAAAACTGCCCGCGATTGTTTTTCTCCACCCAGTAAAGATCGCCCTCGTAGTCCAGATAAACCGGCGCGTCGTTCTCATGCTCAGGAATGACAAATCCGCACTCTCCCAACGCACCATGCAGATCGGCCTCCGGCTGCTCCCAACGCTTGGCCAGATAGTTCAACGCCACCGACTGCCCGGGCGTGGTCTGGTTCTTGCGCAAATGCGGTTTTATCGCGTCGAAAAACACCGGAAGATCGTCCTCGAACGCGTCGTCGTTCCAATCGTCCGCGCCGTGCGAAGCCTCGTCGGCCAGCGCCTCGGGATCGTGGTCCAGATCGGTGTCGCGCAGCTTCCGCAGGCTTTCCGAACCGGCCGCTTTCTCGGCGGCGGCCGCGCCACCCTGCGGCCCGTCCGCCGCGGCACCCATGTCTCCGGCATGCTGCTTCTGCATCAACTCGGCGCGAAGCTTGTCCGCCTCCGCCTTCGCCGCCGCCGCCACCGCCGCCTCCAAGGTCCACTCGCGCTGGGTGGAGCGTCGCGCCAGTCCTTGAAAAGCGAGCGCGTTCGCGGGGTCGGCGCGAAAATCGATGATTTCCCACTCATCCTTGCCGAGCTGGTTGAGGTAACTTTCGAGCATGGTGGCGGAGGCGAAACCGCCCTTGCCGCTGGTGATCACTTTATATTCCCAAAGGGCCATAATTTATAGGGTTAAGCAAAACCCCACGCATCCCACATGCCCCCGGCGTTGCCCAGCCCTATTTCAAAAACGTTCGGCTGCCCTCGCCCGAGCAAGGTTTGACTTGCCTCCACCACAAGCCACTGCCTTCCCTCCTCGCCATCGCATGCGTCGCCGCTCCGCCATCTTTGTCCTCTGCGCCTGGCTCCTCGCCAACGGCGCGCATTGGGACTTGGTGCAGAGCTTCGCCTGGGGCCGCATGATCGCGACCTACAGCCAGAGCATGCCGCTCTCCGAGGCCATCCGCCTCACCTTCACGGCCGATAATCTTTGCGGCGTCTGCGAATTTGTCGCCGACGGCAAAACCCGCGCCGACGCCGACGGCTCCACGCCCGAGGCCCTCCCGCGCGACCCCGCCGCCAAGGCCACCCTCCTTCTCGCTGCCGCCCCCGAACACCGTTTCGATCTGGCACCTGCATCCGCGCCCGCGCCCGAGTGGCCGGCGGAGCATTTCCAGCCGGCCGCCTGCGCGCGTCCCGCCCCGCCCACCGAACCGCCACGCGCGGTCTGAGTCAGTCCCCAAGGAACGGCAACACTCCTGTCGCCGTCTGCCCGCGTCCCTTGCGCTTCTGCGTGACGCAATCCTGCGTGCTCGCATACGCGCCAAACCTGAACTCAG
>DAIPIP010000310.1:0-1727 GCA_036770725.1 Opitutaceae bacterium | reverse complement strand
TTTGCCGGTGGGGACCTCGATGGAGACGTTGTCGAGGGCGGTGTAGGCGCCGAAGGTCTTGGTGATGTTGCGGGCGGAAACGCTCATACTTCGCGTGGATTAAGGTTAAAGATGAAGGTGAAGGAAGGAGTGCTGGCGGAGGAGCCGCCGGTGGTCGGCTTAAACTTAAACTTTGAACTTCAACTGTGCGCGGTTCGCCGCGCATGAGCCCACTCGATCAGCGATTTGAGGACCAGGGTGAGGAGGGCCAGGAGGGCGAGGAGGGAGGCGACGGCGAAGGAGGCGACGAAGGCGTATTCGTTGTAGAGGATCTCGATGTGGAGGGGCATGGTGGTGGTCTCGCCGCGGATTTTTCCGGACACGACGGCGACGGCGCCGAACTCGCCCATGGCGCGGGCGTTGGTGAGGATGAGGCCGTAGAAGAGGCCCCACTTGATGTTGGGCAGGGTGACGCGCCAGAAGGTTTTCCAGCCGGAGGCGCCGAGGGTGACGGCGGCGTATTCCTCGTCGTTGCCCTGGGCCTGCATGAGCGGGATGAGCTCGCGGGCGACGAAGGGGAAGGTGACGAACACCGTCGCGAGCACGATGCCGGGGACGGCGAAGATGATCTTGGGGGCGGCGAACCAGGCGGCTAGGCCGCAGAAGACGCCGTCCAGGCCGGGAAGGGCGGCGAGCCAGCCGAAGAGGGCGGCGAGCGGGGCGAAGACCTGTTGTTGGGTCTCGGGCGGGAACCAGCCGTGCACGCTGAAGATGAGCACGTAGATGAGGCCGGCGATGACGGGCGAGACGGCGAAGGGCAGGTCGATGAAGGTGGTGAGGAGGGCCTTGCCCTTGAACTCGTATTTGGAAATGGCCCAGGCGGCGGCGACGCCGAACACGAGGTTGAGCGGGACGACGCAGGCGGTGATGAGCAGGGTGAGCTTGATCGCGGCGGCGGTGTCGTAATCGCGGAAGGACTCGAAGTAGGCCTCGACGCCGCGCCGTAGTGCTTCGCTGAATACGGCGGCGAGCGGCAGGGCGAGGAAAAAGAGAAGGAAGACGAGCGCGGTGCCGAGGAGCGTCCACTTGAGCAGCGGCGAGTCGGCGGTGGCGCGGCGTGGCTGGTGGCCGGATGCGCGCTGGTCGAGGCGGGAGACGATGGAGGCCATTTTAAAAGTTTAAGGGGGAAGTTTAAGTTTAAGGGGGAAGTGGCGCGGCGGAGCCGCCGGTGATTGAGCTTAATCTTAATCTTGAATCTTCATCTGCGGCATCAGGCGGCGTTTCACGCGGCCTGATGCCGGCGCGTCCAGCGTTGGAGGAGGTTGATGAGGAGCAGGAGGACGAAGGAGGCCACGAGGAGGACGGTGGCGATGGCGGTGGCGCCGTCGTAGTCGAACTGCTCGAGCTTCGAGACGATGAGCACGGGGCTGATCTCGGAGTGGTAGGGCATGTTGCCCGCGATGAAGACGACCGAGCCGTATTCGCCGACGGCGCGGGCGAAGGAGAGCGCGAAGCCGGTGACGAGTGCGGGCAAGACGGCGGGGAAAATCACGCGGCGGATGGTTTGCAGGCGAGTGGCGCCGAGCGTGGCTGAGGCCTCCTCTAGCTCGGGCTCCAGTTCTTCGAGGACCGGTTGCACGGTGCGCACGACGAAGGGCAGGCCGATGAAGGTGAGGGCGATGAAGATGCCCGGCAGGTCGTAGGCGAGGCGGGTGCCGATGTAGTCGGACCATTTGATGAAGCCCAGG
>DAIPIP010000133.1:5946-7976 GCA_036770725.1 Opitutaceae bacterium | reverse complement strand
ACCGCCAGGAGCGCCGTCTTCGGCAGCGACCTCATGGACCACTGGTTCCCCGTCACCCAGGGCGGCGACATCCCCTTCCTCTACGGCGTGCTCAAAATCCTCTTCGCCGAAGGCTGGGTTAACCACGACTTCATCCGCGACCACACCGTCGGCGTGCCCGAACTCCGCGCCGCCTGCGAAGCCCTTGATTGGGACACCCTCGAACGCCGCGCCGGCCTCGACCGCGCCGCCATGCGCGAATTCGCCGCCCTCATCCGCGACGCCAAAAACGCCGTGCTCGTCTGGAGCATGGGCATCACCCAGCATCCCTTCGGCGCCGACGGCGTGCAGATGATCCTCAACCTCGGCCTCGTGCGCGGCTACGTCGGCCGCGATAAAAACGGCCTCATGCCCATCCGCGGCCACTCCTCCGTGCAAGGCGGCGGCGAGATGGGTTGCTACGCCACCGTCCTTCCCGGCCTCAAACCCATCACCCCCGAAAACGTCGCCGCCCTCTCCGCCGAATACGGTTTCCCCGTGCCCGACTGGAAAGGCCTTACCACCATCGAAATGGTCGAGGCCTGCGAACGCGGCGAACTCGACCTCTTCTACAACCTCGGCGGCAACCTCCTGCGCAACCTCCCCGAGCCCGACCACGTGCGCGCGTGCCTAGCCAACGTGCCCGTGCGCGTTCACCAGGACATCATCCTCAACGACCAGATGCTCATCCCCGCGCGCGAGGAGGTCATTCTCCTGCCCGCCAAGACCCGCTACGAACAGGACGACGGCGGCCACGAGACCAGCACCGAGCGCCGCGTCATGTTCAGCCCCGAGATCCCGCGTCAGGTCGGCGAGGCGCGCGCCGAGTGGAAAATCCTCCGCGAGATCGCCGCCGCCGCCTATCCCGAGCGCGCCCACCTGCTCGCCTGCGAGACCGGCTGGAAAATGCGCGAGGAGATCGCCCGCGTCATCCCCTTCTACGACGGCGTGCAACACCTGCGCAAAACCGGAGACGCCTTCCAATACGGCGGCCCCCACCTCTGCGCCGACGCTCGGTTCGCCACGCCCGACGGCCGCGCCCACCTCAGCCCCGTCGTGCTGCCCGAGCACGAGCGCCCCGCCGACCAGTTCAAGGCCAGCACCCGGCGCGGCAAACAGTTCAACAGCCTCATCTACGCCGAGACGGATCCGATCAACGGCGCCCCGCGCGACGCCGTGCTCATGAGCGCCGACGACGCCACCCGCCTGCTCCTCGCGCACGGCGACCGGGTGGAACTCTACAACGAGCTCGGCGCGCTCCCCTGCCGCGTCCACCTCGCCCCCATCGCGCCCGGCAACCTCCAGGTCCACTGGCCCGAGGGCAACACCATCATCCGTAGGGGTGTGGTGGATACAGGCGGCGGCGTCCCCGACTACAACGCCTTCGTTCGCGTCCGCCGTCCTGTTTGATCAACCCGACGGCGCGTCGGCCGATATCACAACAACTCCCCCTGCCGCCCGCCCTCCGGCAGCGCGCCGATGAGCGCTCCGAAGCGCTCCACCCAGTCGTCGAGTTTGTCCAGATAGGCCTTCGGATCATACGCCGTCTCCGGCTTCGCCGGGTCAAACTCCGCCACCGGTCTCGCGCGCTGCCAATCGCTGCTCTGCCCCTTCGCCTTCGCCACAAGATAATAACTCACGCGCTCGCCCATGCGCGGCCTAGGCGACATCCGCAAGGCCACCTCCGCCGATGCGCGGCGCGGCTTCCCGCCCTCCGCGATCATGCGCTCATACGCGTCGGGATTCATGCTCAACACCTCCGCCTTCGCCAGCCGCGTCACCGGCAACTCCCGCGCCGCGATCTGCTCCCGCAGCCGCGCCAGCCACAGCGCCGGCGACTCCGTTTCCAGCCCGAGCAAAAACCGGATAAGCCGCGCCGTAAGCTCTTTCAAAAACGGCTCGATCCCGCGCGAGCGCAACGCGCTGCCTTTGAGGATCACGCGGTCGCCTTCGCGAAGCGCGTAGTTCTTCGCCTTGTAACACCACATCGCGGCGTAGCTGCCGTCATATTC
>DAIPIP010000133.1:0-5846 GCA_036770725.1 Opitutaceae bacterium | reverse complement strand
GTCTTCGCGATGCCTTTGTATTTCAGCCGATACTCGCGCAGCTTGCGTAACAGCGGAATGAATACACCCAGCGCGTCGTTCTTCGGGTTGCGATTCAGTAGCAGCAACAAACTCGGATACAGCGACGCCACGTCGAAGTGCAGCACGTGCTTGAAGACGCCTTCCTGAAAACTCCGCGTGTAGCCACCCTCGAACGCCGCCACCTCCGGCGGCACCGGACACGCCTGCCGCGCGTGGTAATACTCCTCCTGAAACAACAAATCTATCTTGCCCGACGAGCCGCGCAGCGCCGCCTCCTGAGGCAGGATCGGAAACGTCTTCACCTGCTCAAAATACGTCGGCAACAACACGTCCGCCACGCCCGCCGTCTCGCGCAAATCGTCGCCGAGATACGCCACGAACTTTTCCCGGTCCTCACGATAAGCCGCCGCGATCTTGTCGCCCGCGAGGTAGGTGCGCTCGTCGTCGTCCGTCGTCACGCCAAAGTAAACCGCCACCTCTTTCAACCCGTAGCCCTGCAACTCGCGCGCCGTGATGTCGTGCAACTGCACCAACAGATAGGTGTCGATCACCGTCCGCCCCGGCAGATCGCAACGCGGAAAATCCACCCAGCGCTCCGCAACCTTCAGCCGGCTGTTGCGAAACTTCGCCTTTTGCCCGAAGCGTCCCCACGCGCACGTGACCTTGTGGCGCTTCGCGCGCAGGCGCAGATAATCCAGATCGAACTTAAAAATATTGTGCCCCTCGATGATGTCCGGATCGAGCTCGGCCAGCGCCGCGTTGAACTCCTCCAACAAGGCTTTCTCCGCCGCGTCGGTCTCCTCCGCGAGCACCAGCATCCGGTTCACCCCGCCGCAACGCAGCCCGATCGCCAGCACGCGATCCTCCGGCTTCGTCGCGTCGCTGAACGCCCCGTCGGTCGAGCCCGTCTCGATGTCCAACTGACACCGCCGCACCCGCCCAAAAGTCAGCCCCTCGAACAGCCGCCGCCGTGTTTGCAGCAGCCACTGGCTCTCTAGCGGCTTGATAACGTCGATACCCTTCACGCCCGCCTCACGGGCGACGCCCTGCCACGCTTCAAAACGCTCCAGGTTTTCCGCATGCGCCAGCTCAACGAAAAACCCGTCGCCCTTCAGTCGCTCCACCTCCACCCCCTCGCTCGCGACAAACGCACCCTCAGCGAGCCACGCGAAAGGCCGCAACGTTTCCGTGCGAGCCTCGCGTCCCCCGTCCGCCGTTTCCAGCGTCACGTGGACGACCCCCGCGTCGTCCACCCAAAGCCCGCAAAGCGCGCCCGACATGGCCGTTTAGGCGCCGACTTTCGTGTAAACCGCGTAAACCGACATAAAGATCAACGCCACCGCCACCGCCATGAAAACAGGCACCTTTGCGCGACGACGGTAACCCAGCCCCGCCAAAGCGGAGAGACCCAGCCACGCGACCAACTTTAAAATGGCCCACAAGGGCCACATGCCCGAGCCGGCTCCAAGTAATTTGGTGACCAGGCCGAATCCGGTGATGAAAACCAGCAACGAGGCGATGCCGGTGACGATCATCACTTTCTTGCGCGTCTCAGCCGGAGCCGCGAACGCGTAGAAAGTGAACCCGGTAAGAACCAGGACGGAGAGAACGTGCAGGATGTGGTAGAACGTGATGCTCATGAAAAAATTAGTGTCACCCCACCATGTGCCGTATGCCCAAAGGCCTCTAACCTTTTTAAGTTAAGGTGGGAACCGCCGTGCGATGGGTAGCTGTCCGATTTACGGCCTAGCTGAGTTCGCCCGGTTGATTGGCTCCCGGATTGATTCAAAGGCAAAGAGCGTGTGAAGGGCACCTCGAACACTGCAGGGTGACGCCCGCAACGTAGGTCGCCCCACTCCTCCGTCAACCGTCATCCCGCGCCGTTTTTTCTTTTATCTTTCGGCCCCGCCCCTTCCCGCGTTGCCTGCTACGATGCGCCTCCTGGTTTCCAACGACGACGGCATTTACTCTCCCTTTCTCCACGCGCTGGTCGCCGCCCTGCGCGAGGCCGGCCACGATCTTTACGTCGTCGCCCCGCTCACCGAGCAGAGCTGGACCGGCGCGAGCAAATGCCGCCACCGCCCCGTCGTCTCCGCCGCCTGCGACCACGGGCTCGGCGTGCCCACCTGGACCGTGGACGGCACGCCATCGGATTGCGTCAACATCGCCCTCGCCCATCTCATCCCCGGCCTCGCCGCCGGGCTCGATGGCGTCGTCACCGGCATTAACCTCGGCCTCAACACCACCCTCGGCTTCATGAACGCCAGCGGCACCATCGCCGCCGCCTGGGAAGGCGCGCTCCACGGCCTGCCCGCCATGGCCTGCTCGCAGGACCTCGGCTACGAAGAATGGCGCGCTCTGACCGAGACCAAATCCCTCGCCGGCCTCGACGACGTGCGCGAGACCATTGGCTACTCCGCCGCCCACGCCGCCCGGCTCTCCGGCGAACTCCTGCCCGCCACCGGCCGCGAAAAATTCGTCGTGCATAATCTCAACTTCCCCGTCGCCTGCAACGCGACCACGCCGGTCGTCGCCACCGTGCCCGCGCGCGTGATCGTGCCCGGCCTCTTCAGCCCCGCCGCCGACGACGGCACACATCGCTTCGTCTTCTCCGAAGCCATCGACCGCTCGCCCCCCGGCCTCGTCACCGACAAAGCCACCGTCGCCGCCGGCCATATCAGCCACAGCGTCCTCGACTACACCCGCGTCTGACCGCGCTTGCCCCGCCGCATTTCGCGAGTTTTCTCCAACCCATGAGCGTAGCCGAACTGCAATCTACCATCAGCCGCCTGACCGCCCCGCAAAAACGCGCCGTGGCACGCTACATCAAATATCTTGTGGCGGAAGACGCTCCTGCCACTCTGACCCGTCGTCGTCGCATCACTCGCGTGATGAATGATATGGATCAGGGCAAAGCGCTCACGCTCGAAGAAGTTCGCCGACTCCGCTCCAAGCGCTGAGCGATGCGAGCCTACCATTTGGTGCTATCGCGCCCCGCGGCCACCTACTACCGCCGCGCAAAAGGAGCGGTTTTCCGCGAGCTCGAAGCCGAGCTGGATCGTCTTTGCGCCCAACCGCACCGCCCCTCGGATCTTTCCGATCACGGCGAAGACGGTCGCCCGGTTTTCATCCGGTTTCTTCGTCACAGCGCAATCACCTACGCCCTCGACGACGCCGTCCGCTAAGTGCGCGTCGTCCTGCTTGAACCCCTCGGCCGCTAATCCTCCCGACTTCCATGCCCGACCTCCTCTCCCACGCCGCCACCCTGCGCGACGCCGTTGACCGCCTCACCTTCGCTCCGCCTGTCGCCTGCACCTACAACCCGCTGCGCTACGCCTGGGCCCCGCACGCCGCCTACCTCTCTCGCTACGGAGCGGGCCGCAAACGCGTGGTCTTCCTCGGCATGAACCCCGGTCCCTTCGGCATGGCGCAGGTCGGCGTGCCCTTCGGCGAGGTCGCCGCCGTGCGCGACTGGCTGCGTATCCAGGAACCCGTTACACGCCCCGAGCCCGAACACCCGAAGCGCCCTGTCACCGGCTTCGCCTGCACCCGCAGCGAGGTCAGCGGACGCCGCCTCTGGGGTCTTTTCGCCGAGCGCTTCGGCACCGCCGAGGCCTTTTTCGCCGACCACTTCGTGCTCAACTATTGCCCGCTCGTCTGGATGTCCGAAAGCGGCGCCAACCTCACGCCCGACAAGCTCACCGCCGCCGAACGCGCCGCCGTCGATGCGCCCTGTCTCGCCCACCTCCGCGCCGTGCTCGACGTGCTTCGCCCCGAACACCTCGTTGGCGTCGGCGGCTACGCGGCCAAGAAATTCGCCGAGGTCACCACGCCCGCCGACACCTGGAAGATCACCCAGATGCTGCACCCCAGCCCCGCCAGCCCCGCTGCCAACAAAGGCTGGCCGCACGAGCCCACCCGCACCCTCGTCGAGGCTGGCATCTGGAAATAATTCATCTCCGGATTCGTCTTATACACGTCCCTTCGCGTTCATTCGCGGTTACAAAAAATCCGTCCTCATGATCGAAGTCGAAAACCTCACCCGCGTCTTCCGCATCTACAAAAAGCCGCCCGGCTTCTGGGCCGGCGTGCGCGGGCTGTTCCACCGCGAGTTCGAGGAGCTCGCCGCCGCAAAGGACATCTCCTTCTCCATTCGCGAGGGAGAGTTCGTCGGCTTTCTCGGCCCCAACGGCGCGGGCAAAACCACCACGCTCAAGATGCTCGCCGGCCTTATCCACCCGACCTCCGGCCACGCCCGCGTCGCCGGCTTCGAGCCCGGCAAACGCGAGAACGACTACCGCCGCATCTTCGCCCTCGTGCTCGGCCAGAAAAACCAGCTCTGGTGGGATCTCCCCGCGCAGGAAAGCTTCCTCCTGCTGCGTCACATCTACGGCATCCCCGCCGCGCAGTTCCAGGCCACTCTCGACGAGCTGGTGGACCTCCTCGGCGTGCGCGAAAAACTCCGCACCATGGTGCGCGAACTCTCCCTCGGCGAACGCATGAAAATGGAGCTCATCGCCGCCCTGCTCCACCGCCCCAAGGTGCTGTTCCTCGACGAGCCCACCATCGGCCTCGACGTCATCTCGCAGCGCGCCGTCCGCAACTTCCTCCGCGACTACAACCGCAAGTATCGCACCACCATTTTGCTCACCAGCCACTACATGGCGGACATCCAGGAGCTGTGCGACCGCGTCATCGTCATCGACAAGGGCCGCAAGATCTACGACGGCGACCTCGACCTCCTCGAATCAGCCGGCGGACGCAAAAAAATCGTGCGCTTCCGCCCGGTCGAACTGCCCTTCCCCGGCATTGCCGAATTCGCCGCCTACGCGCCGCAGACGACCGACGACGGCGAGATCGTGCTGCACGTGCCCAATGCAGAAATCGTTGTCGTCACCGGCCGCATTCTCGCCGCCGGCGCGGTGGCCGACATCGCCATCTCCGACGTCCCGCTCGAAGACATCATCGCCGACCTCTTCGACGCGCAAAAACCCGCCAACCCGACCGCCGCTGTCTAACCGATTCGGTTTATTTTCACCGAATTCAACCGATTCGGTTTACCCACCCATGAGTCGTCCCACCTGCTACCGTTGTTTCTGGCCGCAAGCCCAGTGCTGGTGCGGGTCGATCACGCCGATGCCCACGAAAACGCGCTTCGTTTTCCTGATGCATCCGAAAGAGTTTAAGCGCGAGAAAGCCGGCACCGGACGTCTCACCCACCTGTGTCTGCCAAACAGCGAGATCCAGATGGGCGTGGAGTTCGACGCGCATCCGGCCACGCAGGCCTTGATCGCCGATCCGGCCAACCACTGCGTGCTCCTCTACCCCGGCACGGAAGCGCGCAATCTCTCCCACGGCGAACTAAAACCCGAGGAACTCGGCCCGCGCCGTCTCGTCGTTTTCCTTCTCGATGCCACCTGGTCTTGCGCCCGCAAAATGCTGCGCCTCTCCCCGACCCTTCAGGCCCTGCCGCGCATCATGTTCACGCCGGAGGCGCCGAGCCGTTTCGTGATCAAACAACAACCGGTCGAGGGCTGCCTTAGCACCCTGGAAGCAACGCACGAAACCCTGCTCGCCCTCTCGCGTTCCGGGCTCGATTCCTATCCGGACCCTGAGCAATTGCTCGGCCTCTTCGACCGCATGCAAAAGTTCCAGATCGAGTGCGCGCTAAACCCCGACCTCGGCGGCTATCGCCGTCGGCCCTACAGCGAGCCCCGCCAGCGCGCCGAACCGGTTGGTCGCAGCGCCAAGCGCCGCCGCCGCTTCGCAATTTAGGCCGTGTCTTGTAAATAAACCGGGCCAGCGTGAGCGAGAAAAGGCGCTCG
>DAIPIP010000007.1:0-32847 GCA_036770725.1 Opitutaceae bacterium | reverse complement strand
GTTGTATCCACAATCCTGAGACACGGCGCGGCCGCCGTCACCACCCTCCTCTCCGGCCTCGAAGCCTGGATGCGCGAGCACGAATACCACAGCCCCGACGAAATGCGCGGCGCCCTCAACCTCGCCCGCTGCCCCAACCCCGCCGCCCACGAGCGCGCCAACTACATCAACGTCCTTCAGAGCTGGCGCGTGTAGCCCGCGCCTCCGCCTCGGCCTTGTCCTCCGCCGCGAACTCCTCCGCGAGCTTTGCCTTTTGCGTGAGCAAGGCCGGCGCGTTCACCGATTCCAAAAACTCGCGCGCCTCCCCCGCGTAACCCTGCTTCCAACGCACGCGCGCCCGATGCAGGCGCACCACCTGCGTCTCGTTGCGCCCCTCCAGCCGCTCCTCCAAACGGCTCCACGCCATATAAGCCGCATCCCACTGCGGCGGCTCCACCCCGTAAAAAGCCTCCGCCGCGCGATACGCGAAATCCACGCGCTCCGGAGACAGCGCCGTCGCCCGCGCAAAAGCCGCCAGCATGTCCGCGTCCAGTTTCTCCCGCTTCCACGCCTTCGTCTTCAAAAACTCGTCCCGCGCCTCGTCGAGCAACAGCCCGATCTGAAAATGATAAAGCGGCTCGGTCGGCGCGAGATCGCTCGCCGCTAGGAAATAGTTGAGCGCATCCACCACCCGCCCGTCCTCCGCCATCAGCACGCCGATCTGGTTTTTCACCACCGGAATATCCGGATCGAGACCGTTCGCCCGCAGCAATAACGGCAAGGCCGCGGTCCGGTCCTCCAACAACGGATCGCACAAAAACAACCCGTAACTCGCCCACCCCGCCGCGAAGTCCGGATGCTTCGTCAACAAGGCCTCGTAACGATTCACCACCCGCTGCAAGCGCGGACGATGATCCTCCAAAACCGAGGCGTCCTCCACCACCTTCGCCGCCGCCAACGCGGCCTTCTGCTCGGCCACGATTTCGCGCAACCCGTTCGCCGCCGGATCAGCCCACGCCGACGTCGCGAACCCCAACCCGAGCATCAACCAAAAGAATTTCATCACGCGCATCCGACCACTCCCGCACGCGCAAGTGCCCGCGTAAATCCCCAAGCCCGCACCGGCAAAACTACTGCGCCGCCGTTACCGAGCCCACCGGACGACCATACTCGTCCACCTCGATTTCCACCGGCACTCGAATCGTGCGACCATCCGCCGTCGTCTCCGTGCGCCACGTGCGCACCACGCGACGATCCGCGTTAAACGCCGATCCCGCCGCCGCGACGAAACCCTCGCCCGCGCCCACCACTCCGCCCGCCACATTACCCACCACCGCGCCCGTCGCCACGCCCACGCCCGTTCCTATCGCCGGACCTGGCTGACGCGGGTTCACCACTCGCCCGTCGCGATGGGTGGTGCAGCCCGTAGCTGCAAAACCCGCCAAAATAATAATCAACCCCGCCGCGAACGTAGTCGTTTTCATCGTTAATATTTTCGCAACCCATGCGCGACTCCGCCCCGTCTGGCAATCGCGAACACGCCCCGGGAGCGCCGGCTTTCAGCCGGCTTCTCAGCATACCGCCGGCTCCGCGACATCCCACGCGTTCCTTTGGGCAAGATGTGCAATGGCTTTCCCCTGTCGGGTCGCGCCCCTCGCCGCCAAGCTGTCCGGATACACATGACTCTCCCTCTCATCATCCAAGGCGGCATGGGCGTCGCGGTTTCCGGCTGGCGCCTCGCCTGCGCCGTATCCGCCGCCGGCCAGCTCGGCGTCGTCTCCGGCACCCTTCTTCCCGTCGTCCTCGCCCGCCGCCTGCAACTCGGCGACTCCGGCGGCGAACTGCGCGAAGCCCTCGCGGCCTTCCCCGACCCCGCCCTCGCCGCTCGCGTGCGCGAACGCTACTGGATACCCGGCGGCAAAACCCCCGACGCCCCCTTCGCCGCCGTGCCCATGCCCTCCGCCGCCCCCTCGCGCGCCTGGACCGAGCTCACCCTCGCCGCCAACTTCGTCGAAGTCTGGCTCGCCAAACAAACCCACGCCGGCCGCGTCGGCCTAAACCTCCTCGAAAAAATCCAGACCGCCACCCTCGCCTCCCTCTACGGCGCGATGCTCGCCGGCGTGGACGTCGTCCTCATGGGCGCCGGCATCCCCCGCGCCATCCCCGGCGTGCTCGATTCATTCGCCGCCGGCCAGGCCGCCGAACTCCCCCTCGACGTCACGCCTCCCGAAAACGCCCCGCCCGCCGCACCCGCCACACCCGCCACACCCGTTCGCCAAACCTTCAACCCCGCCGACTACCTCGCCACCCCGCCCGCCGCGCTGCGCCGCCCCGATTTCCTCGCCATCGTCAGCTCCGCCGCCCTCGCCACCACCCTCGCCCGCAAAGCCTCCGGCCGCGTGGACGGCTTCGTCATCGAAAACAACGCCGCCGGCGGCCACAACGCCCCCCCGCGCGGCGGACGCGCCCCCGGCCCCGACGGCCAACCCGTTTACGGCCCGCGCGACGAACCCGAACTCGAAAAATTCCGCACCCTCGGCCTCCCCTTCTGGCTCGCCGGCGAACGCGCCACCCCGGAGCGCCTCGCCGAAGCCCGCGCCCTTGGCGCCGCCGGCGTGCAAATCGGCACCGCCTTCGCCTTCTGCGCCGAATCCGGCCTCGACCCCGCCCTCAAAACCCAAGCCTGCGCCCTCAGCCGCTCCGGCACCGTGAAAATATTCACCGACCCCGCCGCCTCTCCCACCGGCTTTCCCTTCAAAGTCCTCGACCTGCCCGGCACCCTCTCCGAACCCGACACCTACGCCGCCCACCCCCGTCGCTGCGACCTCGGCTACCTGCGCGAAACCTTCACCCGCCCCGACGGCGAACTCGGTTACCGCTGCCCCGCCGAACCCGAAGCCGATTACATCGCCAAAAACGGCACACCCGCCGACACCTGCGGCCGCAAATGCCTCTGCAACGGCCTCCTCTCCGCCATCGGCCTCGGCCAAATCCGCCGCGCCAAAGCCGACGACTCCGCCTCCGCGCCCGAATCCCCCTACATCGAACCCGCCATCGTCACCGCCGGCCAGGACACCGCCGACATCGCCCGTTTCCTCGCCCCCGGCGCCACCAGCTACACCGCCCGCGACGTGCTCGACCGCATCCTCACCCCGCCAGCGCGAGGATAAGCGCCAACACCCCCGCCGACGCCACCGTGCTCCCCACCACAGTCTGCGCCGCCATCGCCTCGTCGCCCCCCATCACGCCCGCCATCGTGTAGGAGGCCACCGCCGTCGGACACGCCAGCGCCACCAACACCACCAGGCGCTCCACCCCCGTTATTCCGAGCGCGCTCGCCGCCGCCCACCCCACCAGCGGCGACACCACCACCTTGCCCGCCATCGCCACCAAGGCCGCCCCACGCCACACGCCTATCGGCAAACTCGTCAACACCGCCCCGATCGTCACCAACGCCAACGGCACCGCCATCCGCCCCACCAGCGCCACCGTGTCGCCCAGCGGCTCCGGCAACACCCAGCCGCGCGCGTAGGCCGCCCCGCCCAGCACGCTCGCCCACAAGATCGGGTTGCGCACCCATTCCTGCACCATCGCCCGCCCCACCCCGCCCGCGCCCGACCCGGCCCCGCCGTGCTTGCTCAACACCAACGCCGCCACCGCCAACACATTGTAGAGGATCATCATCGGGGCCAACAGCAGCAGCACCCGCGTCGCGTCCAGCCCCGGCACCTTAAGCAAAATCGGCAACCCCACGAAGGCCAGATTCCCGCGAAAAAACGCCTGCGCAAACGTCCCCCGCGCGCACCACTCCAACCCCATCGCGGTCGCCACGCCCCAGCCCAGCACCGCCACGCCCACCGTCGCCCCCGCCAGCAAGCCCAGCAACTCCCACTCCCAAATCGCGAACCCGCCCCCCGCGCCCGGCCCGCCCCGCGCCAAACTTCCGAAAATCAGCCCCGGCAGCGCCACCCAGTAGCACAGCCGATTCAGCCCAGGCACCATCGCCGCCGCGAAAAAACCACCCCGCTGCAAACCCGCGCCCAGCGCGACCAGCAGAAAAATCGGCCCCAAAATCAGCAACACATCGCCCATCCCGCCACCCTGCCCGCCCGCTCCCCGCGCCCGCAATCTCGATCCCGTGTAACCCAATAGGTTACACCGAAGCTTATCCTTCTCTCACGTTCTCCTCTCACTTTGGGCTTTTTTCCCCGCCACCGCCCCGCCACCGTCCGCCTTTTCCCACCCATGTCCTCAATCGCCACCCAATTCGACGGCGTCACCGTCCACACCAAGGCCAACGTGTATTTCGACGGCAACGTCGTCTCCCACACCGTTCTCTTCGCCGACAAAACCAAGAAGACCCTCGGCCTCATCCGCCCCGGCTCCTACTTTTTCGGCACCGCCGCCGCCGAGCGCATGGAAATCGTCGCCGGCGAATGCCGCGTCACCCTCAAGGACAAGACCGAGGTCAAAACCTACGCAGCCGGCACCTACTTCGACGTCCCCGCCGACTCCGGCTTCACCATCGAGGTCACCTCCGGCCTCTGCGAATACATCTGCTCCTTCCTCGCCTGAGCCGCTCGGCGGTAGCGCAGACGTCCCGCCTGCATCCGATCCATTCCCGATTCCCGTCCGGAAGTCTGCGCCACCGCTTGAACTTTCCCCGCCGCGCGACCTCCTTCCGTCTCACGTCCCGCGTTTCCCACCTTCGCCCCATGCGCTCCCTCTTCGTCCTCCTTGGCCTCGGCGTCATCCTGCTCACCATCGGTATTGTTGTGCGCAGCGGGAAGCTCATGCGCGACAACCCCGGCGAGCCCATCAACGCCGCCATGCGCCGCGCCCTCGCCGACAAAGCCTTCCAGTGGCCCGCCGCCGACGCCGCCAAGATCGCCCGCGACTACGCCGGCGCCATCGAGACCGCCAACGGCGCGCGCTACACCGTCACCCGCCCCGGCACCGGCGACGCCTTCCCGCGCAAAGGCCAGCTCGTCACCGTCGAATACACCGCCAGCTTCTTCGCCAACGACGAGAAAATCGACGCCTCCGCCGACCACGGCGGCCCCTACAACTTCGTCGTCGGCCAGCCCAACATTCTCCCTGGCTGGGGCGACGCCCTCCACCTCATGCGCAAGGGCGAACGCCGCACCATCATCCTCCCCTACTGGCTCGCCTACGGCGAAAAAGGCCAGCGCGGCAAAATCCCCGGCTTCGTCTCGATCCGCCTCGATCTGGAGCTGATCGACTTCCGCGACGTAGCCCCGCCGACCTCCGTCCAGTAGCGCAGGCGTCCCGCCTGCATCCGTTTCCGGCCTTCATAGCCCGAGCATCGACCCGTTCCGCTTCAACCAAGCCTCCGCCTCGCGCCACGGCGGACACACCTCCTCGACTCGCCGCCAAAATCGGTCCGAGTGGTTCATTTCCTTCAGGTGCATCAGCTCGTGGTAAATCACGTAGTCTCGCACGCTCTCCGGTGCCTGGATCAGCCGCCAGTTCAGGGAAATAACCCCGCCCGTCGTGCATGACCCCCAGCGCGTGCGCTGATTGCGCACCATCACCTCCTTCACCTCCATCGCCGTCTCCGCCGCCAGCTCCCACGTGCGCGCAGTGATCTCCACCTTCGCCTTCCTTAAAAAATGCGCCTCCAGCGTCGGCCGCAGATCTCCGCCCAGCCCCGGCACGCGAAAAACATCCGCCGCCAAGCTCACCATCGGCCGTTCCCCCTCCGCCGCCTTCCGGATCTCCGTCATTTCCCCGCGCCAAAGCACATGCGTGCCCAGCGTCCACACCGTCGCCGCCCGCGGTTTTAATTTTTGCCGCGCCCGCGCCCGCTCCAGCCAGTCGCGGTGCTGCTCCACAAACGCCCGCGCCTCGCGCTCGCTGCCGCGCGCCGGGATCGTCGCCACCGCCACCCCGTCCTTGCGCAGGGTCAACCGATACCGCTCCGCCCGCGCGCTCCGCTCAAAAATCAGATCCGGTTTCACCGCCTCATCCTCTCCCGCCCGCGCGTAACCCGGCACCGCGCCCACCGGTTCCCCCGCTCCGGTAGTCGCCGCGCGCCTCACCTCCGACGCCGGCGCGACCACCGCGTCCGACGGCGCGAGAAAATCCAAAAATCCCTGTATCAAACCGGGCGTCACACCGCGAAAGCAGAACGAAACCCAAAAATCCGCGAGCGGTTTTTCTCCTTACCCACCCGCACGCCGCCTCCCGTCCCACCCATTCGCCCCGTGGCCCGTTTCGTTGGAAACGGGACTCCCAAACGCGCTACTCCACCAAAACCCACGCGATGATCTGCTGGCTGATAAACTGTTCGTGGCCGATACGCAGCCGCAGGAGCCGCCGGGCATCGAAGGCCAGATCGGTGAAGCCCGGCAAGGGCGCCTGCGCCAGAGATTGGTCAGACGGAAGATCCGAAAAAAGCGACGGCTGCTGATCCATGCTGGAGTAAAATCGCCCTCTCGCCGTCCCTCGCCATTTTTCTCACCGCGCCCAAACGTTGCAGGCCAGACCGCTGGTCCGGCATCTCCAGGACCAGCCCGACCAACGGTCGAACCTACGACCTCAAATCTGCACGCAAAACGCGCCCGCTTTCGCTCGGTTCAGTCGGCCAACTGCCGCCGAATCGCCTTCAGCTCCTGACGCCGCTTCGCGCTTGTTTCAGGGTAACTCAGGCCAAGCCCCTTGAGCGTATCGACGATGATCTCGGAGATGATCAGGCGCGCGTTTTTCTTGTCGTCGGCCGGCACCACAAACCACGGCGCCTCGTCTGTGCTCGTCGCGCCGAGCGCGGCGGCATAGGCCTTCTGGTAGTCGTCCCAGTGCCCGCGCTCCTTCACGTCGGACGTGCTGAATTTCCAGTTCTTCTCCGGCTCGTCGATCCGCGCGAGAAAACGCTCGCGTTGCTCCTCCTTCGAGAGATGCAGGAAAAACTTCAGGATGCGCGTGCCGTTGCGGTGCAGATGCGCCTCCGAATCCACGATAGAGCGAAAACGCTCCGCCCAAAAATCATCCCGCGCGCCCGCCTCCGGCGCGATTCGCTGCGCGCGCAACAACTTCGGATGCACCCGCACGATCAACACCTCCTCGTAATAGGACCGGTTAAAAATCCCGATATGCCCGCGCTCCGGCAAACGGAGATTGGTGCGCCACAGAAAATCATGCTCCAGCTCCTCCGCGCTCGGCTGCTTAAAACTGTAAACCCGGCACCCCTGCGGATTAACGCCCGACATCACGTGGCGAATCGCGCCGTCCTTGCCTGCCGCGTCCATCGCCTGAAAAATCAGCAGCAACGCGGATTCGCCCGAGGCGTAGTGCATCCGCTGCAATTCGCTCAACTCCTCCACCTGCTCCTCGAGTTTCGCCCGATAGTTTTTCTTCGAGGTGTAACGTGCCTTCACGCGAGTAGGCCACTGCGCGAGATCCACCGGGGCGCCCGCAGGCACTCGAAACGGATTGGGGTTGTTATTTTTGGTCATGAGCAGGCGCAGCTTGTCGGCGAACGGCTCGCTTGTCGAACGCCCATGGGCATCCCGCTTCTCACGAAGCGGGCCAAGCCGGATCAGCCTCCGCCCCGTGGCCCGTTTCATGAGAAACGGGATCGGCGCAACGCCACGCCCAACCTCACACCGCGCAAACCGCCAACGGCACCGGGTCGGTGACCTTGGTGCCGGGCATGCGCTCGGTGATCTGCTGCACGAACCACGCGCGCGCATCCGGATCGCCGTGGGTCAACACGATGCTGCGCGCCTGCGTCTGCACCGCATATTGCATCAGCTCCTCGCGGTCCGCGTGACCGCTCAGCTCGAAGCGCTCCACCTTCGCGCGGATCGTCGTCTTGATGTTCACCGCATCGAACAAAAACTCCTCGCCGTGCTTCGCCGCCAGCAAGGCGCCGCCGGGCGTGTCGGGATCGCAGTAGCCCACGAAACCGATCGTGTTGTGCGCATGCCCGAGCATGCCCGAGGCGAGCGCGTAGCTCGGCGTTTTTTCCACCAGCATGCCGGAGCTCAAAATAAACAGCGCCGGCTTGCTCGGATTGCGCCCCGGCTCGATCTGGCGCGGCATGGGCTTGAGCTTCAACTCGCGCAACACCGCGCGGCTGAAGTTCACGTCGCGCGTCTTGCGCGAGATCTCGTCAAAGATGTCCGCGATCGCCATGCCCAGTCCGGCGGCGTAGATCGGACACTCCACGAGACGCCCGAAACGACGCGCATCGTGCAACACCGACAACACTTCCTGCATGCGCCCGAGCGCGAAGACCGGAAGCAGGAACGAGCCGCCGCTCTGGATCGTGTCGTTGATGGAGTTGATCAGGCGAGCGATCTCGTTGACGCGCTCCTTGCCCTCCTGGCGCTCGGTCGCGCCGCGCGTCGTCTCGATGATCACGGTGTCGAAATGCCCGGCCGGAAACTGCGCGCCGGGCAGCGTGCGCTGGTTCTCGAACAACACGTCGCCGGTGAAAAAAATCTGGCGATGCTTGTGCCAGACCTCGACCGCCGCCGCGCCCGCCACGTGGCCCGCGCGGTGGAACATGATCTCGATCTCGTCGGTCACGCCGCGGAACTTTTTCTTACGTCCGAAGGCGAGGCCCTGCATGCGCGGCGCGAGACGCTCGATCTCCTCGTGGGTGAAGAGCGGATAACCCTCGATGTTTTTCTCCTCCTTCTGACGCTGCATCACGTTGGCCGAATTGTGCAGCATCTTCTCGATGATGAGGCGGCTGGACTCGGTCATGATGACCGGTGTGTTCGGATGATCGCGCATTACCACGGGGATGCTCCCGATGTGGTCGAGGTGACAGTGCGTCACGATGATGAGGTCGAGCCGGACATTGCGCACCGAACTCAGGTCGGGGATACCGTCGAGGCCGGGATGCTTCGGATTGAGGCCGGCGTCGATCAGCACGTTAAGGTCGCCGATCTGCGCGAGCATGGAGTTGGCTCCGATGCCGCCATGGCGGTTTAGGTCTGTTATGTTCATGGGTTGGAAACTGACGTTTAGAAAGTGGTCCGAGAAGACTCGCGGAAGCGCACTCGACGTTGGGGTCCAAACATCATCACACGGCCGCGAAAAGAGACACGGCGGGCCGGTTCGTCCAATCAGGCCCGGAAACTCGCAGGACCGCCCCGCCGAATGCAATATCAACCTTTCCCGCGTGTTTCAGTCAAAGCCGTGGCGGAACGGCGAAACCGTTCTTGCGCACGCACGCACCCGGACGCCCTCATTTCACGAGCCTCACGGTAAATGCATTTGTCAGCCCCCCGCCTCGAAGCGTGAGCTTTGCCCATGCATATCGAACTTAGCCGCGTATCCAAAAAATACGACAAGACCAAGGCCCTCGACGACGTTTCGCTTGTTCTCCCGCCCGGCCGCATCGTCGCCCTCATCGGCCTGAACGGCGCCGGCAAAACCACCCTGCTTCGCTGCCTCGGCGCAATCGTCGCGCCGTCGAGCGGGGAGGTGCTTTACGACGGGCAGCGCTTTCTTCGCTCACGCATCGACCTGCGCCGCCGACTCATGCTAATGCCCGATTTTCCGGCGCTCTACGGCCAGATGTCGGCGCTGGAACACGTAGCGCTCATGGCCCGTATCTACGAACGCGATCCCCGCACGCTAGACGAAGCGCTGCTGCGCGTGTTCGGCGAACTCGATTTGTTGCCACTCGCAGAGGCCCCCATTGGTCGCCTCAGCCGCGGCCAGATCTACAAGGTCGCCCTCGCCGCCCTCGTGCTCATCAACCCCGAGCTATGGCTGCTCGACGAACCCTTCGCCTCCGGCCTCGACCCGCAAGGCCTCGCCATGCTGAAGGACTACGCGCGGACCGCCGCCAAATCCGGCGCGACCGTCATCTACTCCACCCAGATCCTCGAAATCGCCGAACGCTTCGCCGACCAGTTGTGCGTGATCGACCACGGCCAGCTGCGCCACATCTATACCCGGGCCGAACTTGACACCATGCCGGCAACCGGCCCCGACAGCCTCGAAACCCGCCTGCGCCAATTCCGCGAAGTTCAGCCGCAGCCATGAACATCGCTCCCGACCCCAAGGCTTGGAAACCATGGCGAAGCGCCGTCCGAGCTCGCATAAAGAAGGACCCCGCCCTCCGGCGCGAATACCGCCGCGCGAGCAAACTGCGGGTCGTGACTGGCAGCAGTCTGTCTTCGATTCGCGCTATTATTCCCCTGATCCTCGGCGTGCTCGCCTGGCACGATATCGCCAGCGCCACCCTGCTCGGATGGCTGACATTGTGGACGCTTCTCGTGACCACGGTGCGTTGTCAGCAGGTTGCCCACGCCTGCCACTCTCCGGACGGCCTTTGGTTGTTCTATGGCTGGCCCTTGTCGGATGACGATGTCTTCGCCCACCAACGTCGCCTGGTCCTGCGCTCCTCGGTGTGGCTCGGGCTCGACTGGCTCGCGTTCGGCGGCGTGATCGCGCTGCGCACTGGCGACACGGCACTGCTCGTTGCCACCCCGTTGTTGGCGCTCGGCCAATGGGCCGCCACGCTCGGCATCGCCCTGTTTCTCGGTCGGATAATACCGCGCTTCCCCTTCGGGTGGGTGCTCAACGCGCTCGGAATTTTGCTTTTTGTGGACGTGCATTTGAGCAGCGGCGGTGCCTCACCCCACCTCTTTTTCGAACACCTCCGTCAAGGCGTGCTCACCGCAACACCCGCCGGATGGCTTCTGCAAAGCTGGCAACTCTTCGCCGCTGGCAACGCCTTCGGTTGGATCGCACTCGTTTTACTGGCGGGTAGCGCCATCGCCTCGGTCGTCTTTTTCGCCCGTCAGATTCGCACCGCATTCAACCCGGAGCGCATCTTCGATTATCACTCACCTGCGGACAACGATTCACTACGTCCTACCGTGGATGAATCGCCCCTGCCCACCATTCCGGTCACTCCGGAAAACGTGCGCGCGGCGCTCGAGAGCCCGGCCGGTCTGGCTTTCACCTCGCGCGGTCCCGTCGAACACTCGCTCGCCTGGTTTCTCGACCTGCGCCAGCGCACCCTCGTGGATTTCATGTTGCCCGGCGGCATGGCTTGGCACCGCCGCTGGTTGATCTCCGCCGGCCTGATCACGCTCGCATTAATCTGCCGCGAAACCTTCGCCGGACTCGAACTCATACCCGCGTTGCTCGCCATCGCCTTCGCCTTGCCCGTGCTCGGCGGACGCTGGGCAGGCTTTGATTCGGCTCAGATCTTTCAGGCCCAAATCGCCGTGCATGCCTACGCGCCGGTCGGATTCGGCGAGATCAGCCGCTGTCTGCTCAAAATAAACGCGCTCCACTGCCTGCTCGCATTTCCGCTGGTCGTCGCCGCCATGGGTTTTGGCCTCGCGCCGGACGATGCCGGCACCGCTTGGGCGCTCGACTTTGGACTGCGCGTGACCGCCCTCGTCTTCGCGATCCAGCCGCTCATCCTTCTCGGCAAATTTTCCGCCAACAGTAACGACTCCTCCGGGGGAAAACTCTTCGCTGGCGCGCTGATTCTCGCGGTGGTTGTCGGTTTCCTCGGAGGCATGGTCCTGATAATTTTCACCCTCATAAGCACGAGCTTCACTACCGCCCTCGCCTGCATCGGCGGACTCATGGCAATCACCCATGCGATGCTCGCCCTTTACGGCCACGCCTGGGGCCGCGGCAGGTTCGACCAGATGGCGCGCATCCGCGAATAAGTGTTGCGGACTTCATGCCACCCACCCCGCGGAAACAATAAATCGCCGGGGCAGGACTTGCCCGCCCGTGGCATACCAACCGCCGTCAGTATTTCGACTATCGGAGAAATCGACTCCGTTCGGTTTTATAGCCTCCGCAAAAACCGCAGCCCTTCCTTCTTGTTGGGTGCCTTGCAAATGAATAGACACCAAAGGCCGCGACGCTCCTTCGCACCATGACGCCCACCGCCAATTTGTTCGAATCGGGCTCGCTCCCCCTCGTCTGGGCCCTCGCGCAAAATGCGGCGCTGTTGATCGCGCTGACTTACGTCCACAGCTTGTTTCCCCTCGCGCCCGAGTCCCCGCGTCTGACTCGTTTCGCTCGGCAAGCCGGTCTCGGCCTCGTCCTGGGTCTCCTTGGCATCGCGGTCATCGCGGTCGCCTACACCTTCGCACCGGGGGTGGTCTTCGACACCCGGTCTATCCTAATCAGCCTCACCGGCCTCTTTTTTGGCGCCATTCCCACTCTGGTGGTGATGGTGCTCACCGCGGCCTTCCGGCTGTTTCAAGGCGGCGTGGCCGCTCCCGTCGGAGTCGCGGTGATTTTGGCCTCGGGCCTCATCGGCCTCGGCTGGCACCACGTGCGCAAGCCCGATCTCAAAACCATCAAATGGAACGAACTCCTCTTCTTCGGCGTCACCGTGCATCTCGTCATGGTCGGCACCTTCGCCGCCGTTCCGTCCCTTTTCCCGAGAGACGCGTTTGCCGCGGTCTCGCTCCCGGTTTTGATCATTTACCCGATCGCCACGGTTATTCTCGGCCGACTGCTCGCAACCTCCTTCCAAAACCGCGCCAACAACGAACGGCTGGATCTAATTCTCAAGGGATCCAACGACGGCTGGTGGGATTGGGACCTCTCCACCAACGTCCTCACCTACTCTCCGCGCTGGTGGCAGATGCTGGGACTCGAGCCCGATGCGCTCCCCTGCAACGCTGATCTCTGGCGCGAGCTCATGCACCCCGACGACCTCGACCGCGTCAACCGGCGCTTCCAAGAAATCCTCTCCTCCGGCGCCAAACAATATGAGATCGAGTTTCGCCTCCGACACCGCGAGGGCCGCTACGTCAGCGTGATTTCCCGCGGACACATCCGCCACGATTCGACCGGCAAGGCCGTTCGCGTTTCCGGCACCAACGTTGACATCACTCCCCTCCGCCGTGCCCTCGAAGAAGCCAACGCCGCCAAATTCTGGCTGGAGTCCGCCGGCCGCATCGCCCGCATCGGCTACTGGGAACTCCACTTCGAAGGCATGCGCCCCGTCTGGTCCGACATAACCTGCGATATCCACGAGGTTCCGCGCGGCCACGTCCCCACCGTCGAGGAAGCCTTTAGCTTCTACCCCGAAGAATACCGAACCGCCATTTCCACCGACGTGGAAAACCTTCGGCTCCACGGTCTGCCCTACATCAGCGAATACCAGATCGTCACCGCCAAAGGCCGCCGCATCTGGGTGCAATCCCGCGGCGAACCCATCTTCGACGATCAAGGCAAAGTCGTCGCCGCCCGCGGTGTGTTTCAGGATATCGACGCGCAAAAACGCGCCGCCGAAGCCCTCGTTCAAAGCGAAAGCAACTACCGCGAGATTTTCGACGCCACCGGCGACGCGATCTTCATTCACGACGAAACCACCGGCCGCATCCTCGACGTGAACAACGCCATGATTCGCATGTATGGCTTCCCCGACAAAGCCGCCGCCCTCGCCTGCAAGCTCGACGAACTCTGCCTCGGCCAGGCTCCCTACAGCGCGGAAGACGAACGGCGCCACATCCAAGCCGCCCTCCAACACGGCCCGCAAGTCTTCGAGTGGCACACTCGCCGCGCGGATCGCTCCACCTTCTGGGTCGAGGTTTCCCTCCGGCGCACCGAGATCGGCGGACTAGGACGCTTCCTCGCCTGCTGCCGCGACATATCCCAGCGCAAGGCCCTCGAAACCCGCATCCGCGAGGCCGAAAAAATGGAATCGCTCGGCCGTCTGGCCGGCGGCATCGCCCACGATTTTAACAACATGCTCGGCGTCATCATCGGCCACACCGATCTCGCCGAACTCCGCCTCGCCTCCGCCCAAAACCCCGGCGACGACCTCGAACAAATCCGCTCCGCCGCCCGTCGCTCCGCCGCGCTCGTTCGCCAACTCCTCACCTTCGCCCGCCAGCAGGAAACCTCCCCCGCCGTCATCGACCTCAACCGGTCCGTGGACGCCGCCCTGTCCCTGCTGCGCCGCCTCATCGGCGAAAACATCAACCTTGACCGGCAACCCGGACCCGACCTCTGGCCGATCAAAATCGACCCCGTTCAAATCGACCAGATTCTCACCAACCTCGCCGTCAACGCCCGGGACGCCATGCCCGAAAACGGCCTCATCACCGTCCGCACCCTAAACGAACCCGCCGCCGCCGACTGCGTCGTGCTCGAGTTTTCCGACAACGGCTGCGGCATGGATGCCGACACCCTCAAACACATCTTCGAACCATTCTACACCACCAAGTCCGTGGGCAAGGGCACCGGCCTCGGCCTCGCCACCGTATATGGCATCGTCGAGCAAAACGGAGCCACCATCGGTGTGGAAAGCCGCCCCGGCCACGGAACCACTTTTCGTATTCGCTTCCCCCGAGCCGCGTAGTCCGCGCCGCTGGCGAACCGTGAACCCGCCGCGCCGCCTCCACCACAGGGCACCGAAACCATACTCCTGGTGGAGGACGAACCCGCGATCCTCCAGCTCGCGACCATGATTCTTGAGCTCAACGGCTACCATGTCGTCTCCGCGACCACGCCCGAAGCCGCGCTGGCTCTCGTCACCGAAAATCCGCGCCCGATCCATCTCGTCATTTCCGACGTGATCATGTCGGGCCTAAACGGACGCGCCCTCCGCCGCCAAATCCTCGAACACCGCCCCGGACTCAAATTTCTCTTCATCTCCGGCTACTCGGGCGACGCCTTGGGCGATCTCGATCTAAGCGACCGCACCATCGGCTTCCTCGGCAAACCCTTCTCCGTCGAAGAACTCACCAACAAAGTCCGCGATTCCCTCGACGCCTAGGCCGCGCCGCCCGCCCGCCCCTCGCGCGCCGCATCCCAGTCCGCCGCGAAACCCACCACCCGTTCGCCCGGAGCCGCCTTGATCGCCGCCGCGATTCGCCCCGCCATTCCCCGCCCGCACCAATCCGGCCGCGCCCGCAAAGGCCGTGCCGCCTTAAACTCAAACGCCTCCGCCCCCATTGGCACGCCGTCCTCCCGGCGCAAATACACCGTCACCCGCCGCGTCGTGCGCTCGCCCACCACACACCAGCCCGAACGCGCCGCCTCTTCACCCCCGACCGACCACCCCGCCACCGCGAAATCGTCCGCGTCCGTCGCCCGCCACGCCACCAACTCCGCCCACGCCTGGATCAAAAACACCGGCTCCAAAATCATCATGCGCCGCGCCAGCTCGCCAAAACCCGGACGCGCGCCGGGCGCAAACACCTCCAGCGCGCGCAAAAGCGCCCGGTGAAAAGGATTCAACCGCCGGCACGGCGCCACTGTGCAGCTCACCGGCAACTCGATCACGATCATCGCCCCCGGCTTCATGCGCGAGCCCCTCCGCGTCCGTCGTCCGCGCTGCGACACGCCAGCGTAAGGATTTTTTGATACACGTTCCCCGCCTCCGTCTCGCCCCGCTTCGCGCCCGGCACGAGCACGCTCGCCGCGCCGAAGGTCGCCTCGCTGCCGAGCACGATCAACAGCCGCCGCGCTCGCGAAAACGCCACGTTGATGCGCCGAAAATCCCGCACGAACTCGCCCGACAACCGCGCATCCGTGCGCACCAGGCTCACGATCACGATGTCGCGCTCGCTGCCCTGAAACTGGTCCACCGTGTTCACGTCGCGCGACGGATCGAACCACTCCGGCGGCAGGTTTTCCCGCCGCAACCGATCCCTGAGCAGCCCGATCTGCGCCTTATAAAAACTGATCACCGCCACGCTCTTCCCGCGCGCCTCCGGCTGCTCCGCCAACTCCGCCAACACATGCGCGCACGCCTCCGCCTCGGCGAGATTTCGCCGCGACGTCCCCACCCGCTCCTCGCGCGCCGGCCGCCCCGCCCCGTCGCGCGCCGTGTCTATCCACGCCAGATGATCCTCCGGCCCGAGCCACGCCCGCGCCCGCCCGCCACGCAGCCGCAGCCCGTGCGCCTTCTCCCGCGCCAGCTCCGCCGCGCCGTCGCCCGCCGCCAGCGGCTGGTCGGCGTAAAAAAGATTCACCGCCGCCATGATCTCCGGATGCATGCGATACTGCCGCCGCAGCCCGCACCGCACCGACTCCGGCGCGTCGCGAAACGCGTGCTCGAACCACGACGCCGTCACCAGATCGCGAAACCGCTCCACCGCCTCGCGCGGCAAATCCCCCGCCTCCACCGCCGCCTCGAAATGCTCGTCGCGAAACAGCGGCGGCAACTGCCGGTGGTCGCCCACCAACATCGTGCGCCGCCCCAGCAACATCGGCAGTAACAACTCCGGCGGCGTCGCCTTGCTCACCTCGTCCACGATCGCCAGGTCGAAGCGCGAGTTGAAACGCGGCGACGCCACGAAGTCCGGCTTGCCCGTCTCGTTGCACGTCGCGCCCACCACGTTCGCGTGCTTCAGATAAAACGCCTCGTCCTCCGACGAAAAATCCTCCGGCCCCGCCCGCTCGCAAAGCTCCGCCCACTCGCCCAAAAATCCCGCCCACTTGTCCTGCGACCGCCGTGCCGCCAACTCCGCGCGCACCGCCCGCCCCGCCGAGCCCAGCCATGCGCGCAAATAGCCGCCCACGTCGCCCGCGCTGCCTTCCCGCCGCCGCGCGCTCGACACCCACGCCGGCCGCACCTGCGGCGACGCCGGCAGCCGTCCCAGCGCCTGCTCCACCGCCAGATTCGCCTGCGACGCCACCAGCACCCTCCTCCCCGCCTTCGCATACTGCGCACAGACCTCCGCGATCACCGTCGTCTTGCCCGTGCCCGGCGGCCCCCAAAGCAAAAGCAAGTCCTCCAACGCCATCGCCCGCGCCAAGCAGCCCTGCTGCTCCGGATTCAAAGGTAGCGCAGGCGTCCCGCCTGCATCCGTCTCCGCCGCCACCTTGATCCCCGCCGCCTTGCTGATCGCGAATAACCACTCCGTCAGCCTCGGGTTCGCCATCCGCCCCTCGCGCAGCCGCCGCAACCCGTCCAACTGCACGTCCAGCGCCGCCAACTCGCCCTCCATCGCCACGCGCAACACGCCCTCCACCGGCAGGCGCGGCACCTCGCGTCCTCCCGCACCGCCGCCGGAAAAATCCACCTCCACCGCGACCGCGCGCCGCCCCGGCACCTGCGTATCGACCAAACAAATACGCCTGAAAACGCCCTGCGGCGCGCGCGTGTCCTTGATGTCCGCGCCCACCCGCAGCTCCTCCTCGCGAAAACGCTGGCGCAGCTTCTCCGCCCACGCCGCCACCCCGTCCGCCGCGTCCGGCCCCGACGATTCGCGCAGGTAAAACCGCACCGCCTTCACGTCTCGCGCGTCGCAGTCCACGTAGGAATAGGTTTCGCTCGCCTTCGTCTCCGCCACCTTACGCCGCCAATCGAGATACTCGCGCCACTTCGTCAACGGCTCGCCCACCGCCTCCGCCTCGCTTGCCGCCGCCGGCACGCCGCGCAAAAACGCCACCGCCTCGCCGTCGCAATACGCCGCCGCCAGCTTCCCTTGCTCATACACGATCTCGCCCGAGAACAACTTCTCGCCCGCGCCGAGCGGCCCCGCCTCCACCGCCTCGCGATCCACCACCACAAGCGCACGGCTGCTCTCCGCGTATTCGCACACCAGCGCCATCCACCGCCCGTTATTCGGCCCCGGCGACCGAATGCTCGCAAACGGCCGCAACACATACCGCGCCCGCCCCGCGACCGGCTGACGCCGCAGCGCCACGAATTTCCGCACCGTGGAAAACTCCTTCGCCAGATACCCCAGCACCCGGCTCAGCTCCACCGCCCGACTCGTCGGCGCGCTCGCGCCCGCCAGCAAGGCCGCCCAGCGCCCCGGCCGCGCCTCCACCGCGCTTAAATCGAGAAACACCTTCATGCCGCGCACCTCCGTCCGCCGTCCGCCAAGGACAACGGCACCTCGCCACATGAATTCGTTAAACGGACCGACATCGCGAAAACCGCCACCTTCGCGCCCACTCGCATGGGGGCGCAATCATTGGCTGCGCATCAAACATGATGCCTGTTGTCGCTCAACTTCCCCCGCGTCGCGTCCAGCCCAGCAGCCACGCCCCGCTCGCGAGCAGCCAAAACAAGGCCGGCCCCGCGCCCTCAAACCAATGCACGAGATTCATGCTCGGGATGCTGAATCAATCAGCCGCCTTACCACTTGTAATATTCCCCATGTCTTCCCTAGTTGCGACGGAAGATGCACCTGCACCAAGCCCTTCAGCAAAAAGTCCGCGCATGGGTCCAGTCTGGCTACGAATCTGAAGATTATCCGGTCGTCTCGGAGATCCTAGAATACCAAACAACGGCTCCGGTTCTTGGTCAAAACACGCGGCAGCTGCGTTTCTTGCGCGGAGCGCAGGTGGATGCGCTCACCTCCTATTGGTATCTGAGACTGGTTGAGCGGACACCCGGCGTAATTGACTTCTATCGACGTCTCTTCCCCAAGCCCACGGATCTGTTGGGGTCGCTTGGACTAGGACAAAACCAAGCGGCCAAAGACGCGATGCTCGACGCCAACGGCATCGACGGATTTCTGGCACGCATTCGCGATGACGACGAGTTTGTAACCGCGCAAAAACTTGAGGCTTTGCGCGAGACGCTGTCGCTCGATTATCCAAGTTACATTTTGGCTCTGGCCATGGGCTCGGGTAAAACCGCACTGGTAGGTGCTATCATCGCCACGGAATTTGCCATGTCGGTCGAATACCCCGACGGGCCTTTCGTGCAAAACGCCTTGGTCTTCGCCCCCGGCACCACGATCCTTGGATCGCTGCGCGAACTCGCCGCGCTGCCATACGACCGGATATTGCCGCCCCGACACCACAAATTTTTCGCCGCCTCGGTGAAGCTCATTTTCACCCGCGACGGCGATCCCGACATCCCCGTGGTCCGAGGCGACTCGTTCAACGTCATCATCACCAACACGGAGAAGATCCGCATCACCAAGGATACCATCCGCAAAGGCGATCTCGGCGCGCTGTTCTCCGATGCCAAACTGGATGATGCCCGGTCGGAGGTCGCCAACCGACGCCTTCAGGCCATCGCCAGCCTGCCCCATCTGGCCGTGTTTTCCGATGAGGCCCATCACACTTTCGGCCGCACCATGGCCAACGACCTGAAACGGGTTCGCCAGACCATCGACTACCTCCATCAACGCAGCCCCAACCTCGTCGCCGTCATCAACACCACCGGCACGCCCTATCTTCAACGCCAGCCGCTGCGCGACGTCGTCTTTTGGTATGGCCTCTCCGCAGGTATTCGCGACGGCATCCTCAAATCCGTCGCGGGGCAGATCCACGGCTACTCCTTCGAACCCGGCCAAGCGCCGGAATTTCTCGCCGCCGTGCTCGACGATTTCTTCGCAAAATACCGCGAGGTCACGCTGCCCGACGGAGCCCCCGCCAAGATCGCCATCTATTTTCCGCAAGTCGCCGACCTCACCGAACTACGTCCGATTATCGAAACCCGTCTCAGCGCTCTCGGCATTTCACCCGATTTGGTTTTGTCCAACCATTCCGGCTCCACCGCCGCCGAGATCGGGGCCTTCAACCGCCTCAACGATCCCTCCGCTCCCCACCGCGTCATACTTCTGGTCAACAAGGGCACCGAGGGTTGGAACTGCCCCTCGCTTTTCGCCTGCGCCCTCGCCCGAAAACTAAAAACCTCCAACAACTTTGTGCTTCAGGCCGCCTCGCGCTGCCTTCGCCAAGTGCCGGGCAATCCCCACAAGGCATCCATCTACCTCACAATGGATAACCGCCGCACCCTGGAAAAAGAACTTCAGGAAACCTACGGCGAATCCGTGCACGACCTGAACCGGGCCTCCACCGAAAGCCGGACCACGCGCATACGCCTGCGCAAACTCAACATCCCGCCCCTGGTCGTGCGCCAGATCGTTCGCCGGGTGGAGAAAACCCCCGCGCCCGCCGACGACGCACCCCTGCGTCTCGACCTGCCCGCCCACCAAGCCGGCGCGCTTACCCGGCACACCTTCGACCTCACCCCCACCGGCTCCGCCTTGGTCGAACAGGGCGTCGCTGAAACCCTGCCCACGCCGCCCGATACCATCGACCTCTACACCGCCGCCACCCGTTTGGCCGCCGTCTATCGGCATGACTTCTGGCATCTCAAAGACCAGCTCGCCGCGCTCTACCCCGAACAGGAAGTGCCCGTGCATCACCTCGAACCTCTGGCCGCGCAAGTCGAGGCGCACACCAGCCACTACACCATCCGCGAGGAAGAGATCGAAGTCGCCCTCGCCCTGGTCAAACCCGGCGGCTTCGAACAGGAGATTGATCCCGCTTCCGGCGACTGCGTTTACACCGCCCAAATCAGCTACTCGGTTTCCCAGGAAAAACTCCTGCGCCATTTCGAAGTTTCCACGAGCGGCAACCCGCGCAACCTCGGCTTCCACTACTCCCCGTATAATTTCGATTCCGGGGCCGAGGCCGAGTTCTTCGAAACCCTGCTCGCCGAATTGCAGCTCAGCAAAGACGACATCGAAGACATCTACTTCACCGGTGCCCTCACATCTCCGAACAAGACCGATTTCATCGTGGAATACCTCGACACCGACGGTGCCTGGCGCGGCTACACCCCCGACTTCGTCATCCGCCGTCGTGACGGCCGTTGCCTCATCGTGGAGATCAAAGGCGCGCAACACCGCGCCGAGATCGAGCAGGACCTCAAGAACCACGCCGAGACCGGCGCGCCCCCCGCCAAGACCGAGACCCGCAAAGCCCTCGCCCTGCGCCGCTGGGAAAAACTCAACCCCGACCGCCTGCGCTACGAAATCTGCTACGCCGACACCACCCTCGACCCCGGCGACCTCGGCCGCGTTCGCACCACCCTCGCCACGCCATGAGCACGCCGCTCAACGAAAAGGAATACACCCTCTTCTGCGACGAGTCCGACCGGCGCGGCCGCTTCTATTCTAACTTCTATGGCGGTGTGCGCGTGCCCGCCTCCTCCCTTGCCCACGTCGAGCACACCCTCTCCGCCTGCAAGTCCCGCCTCGGCCTCACCAGCGAGATCAAGTGGGAGAAGGTCGGCCCCGGCATCGTCGAACGCTACGAAACCTTCATCACCACATTCTTCGACCTCTTGGCCGAACGCCGCGCCTTCATGCGCGTCATGTTCACCCAAAACGCTCGCGTGCCCGTCGGCCTTTCCAATGACCAACTCTCCGAAAGCTACTACCTACTCTACTACCAGTTCCTCAAACACGGCTTCGGCCTCGCCAGCATACCCCGCCACGCCAATCCCCCTCGCGTCCGTATCTATCTCGACGAAATCGGCGACACTCGCGAACAGATCGCCCGCTTTCGCGGCTACCTCGCCGGTCTCGCAAACAACAAGACCATCCGCGCCGCCGGAGGCATTATCCTGGAAGAATCCGCCATCACCGAAGTCCGCTCGCACGACCACATCATCATGCAAGCCCTCGACGCCGTGCTCGGCGCGATGACCTTTCGCCTGAACAACAAGCACCTCCAACGCACCCTCGGCCAAGTCGGCCCCGGCAAGCGCACCGTCGCCAAAGAGCGCCTCTACCGCCACATCCTCGCCGAGATCAAACGCTCCACCGGCAAGGCCGGCTTCAATATCGGCATCAGCACCGGCCCCACCTACCCCGGCGGCCGCTGGCACGATCCCTACCTCCACTGGCTCTTTGTCCCCGCCCAGCACCGCTTCGACGACACCCTCACCAAACCCTGAAAACGGCGACGCCCCGTTGAACCTACATCAGCCTCTGACGACAAAGCGTCAGCATTCGGTTCAAAAGGGCGTCTGCCGAAAAAGATTTCGTATTGACGTTTAAACGCAAGCCTCCCCTTCCGCGATCCCCCCTCATGCCCGCCAAGAAAAAAGCCGCCGCCGCCGCCCCGCCCACCGCCTCGCCGGCCCCTGTCACGCCGCCGCCCGCCTCCGTCTCCAAGCCCGCCGAGATCAAGCTCGCCGCCGCCAAAGGCCGCCCGCTGCTGCACTGGATCGGCAAAAAACCCCTGCGCGCCGTCACCGCCTTCCCCGCCCAGCATATCGAGACTTTTCACCCCGTCGGCGGTCCACTGCCCGCCGCCCACGGACGCCTCTACCACGGCGACAACAAGGAAGTCCTCGCCCACCTCCTCGCCAACGGCCTCCGCGGGCAGGTGAACCTCGTTTATATCGACCCACCCTTCGACTCCGGCGCCGACTACGTGCGCAAAGTCACCCTCCGCGGCAAAGGCGGCTCCACCAAACTCGACGGCGAAGCCTACGGCCTCGGCGAACAAATCCAATACACCGACATCTGGGCCAACGACTCCTACCTCCAGTTCATGTATGAGCGCCTCCTGCTGTTGAAGGAGCTGATGGCTAGCGACGGGATCATCTGGCTACATTGCGACCCCAGTAAAAGCCACCAATTGCGCTGCATTATGGACGAGGTATTTGGTGCGGATAACTTTCGTAACGAAGTTGTTTGGCACTACTTTAATAAAATGCAGGGCAATATTAACCGCTTTGCATCCAATCACGATACACTCCTGTGCTACGCCAAAGGCGAAGGTGCCACGTTTAATAAAATCCGTGAAGAGAGGGAGTCCGTGACACGTCAATTGAAACGCGCGTGGGATCCCAAATCTAAGTCCTTGGTCAACGCCCGCGATGCACAAAATAACCTGATCTACATCGAGGCAGATGAAAAAACAGTCGATGACGTATGGAGGCTTTCCATGCTTCAGCCCGCAGACGAAACCGAAAATTTAAAATTCCCCACCCAGAAACCCGAAACGCTACTGGAGATCATCATCGGATCCTCCTCCAACCCCGGCGATCTCGTGCTCGACTGCTTCATGGGCTCCGGCACCACCTGCGCGGTCGCCCAAAAACTCGGACGCCGCTGGATCGGCGCTGACATCAACCGCGGCGCGCTGCAAACCGCCGCCAAGCGTATTCAAAAAATAATTACCCAGCAACACGCCGACACCGAGGCCGACGCCGGCCAGCTCATCCCCGACGAAACCGCGCCGCCTGCGCCCGCCTCGCTCGCCCTCACCCTCCACCGCGTCAACGATTACGACTTGCAAATCCAGCACAACGAGGCCGTCGCCCTCGCCTGCGAACACCT
Source organism: Opitutaceae bacterium (assembly GCA_036770725.1). Classification (GTDB taxonomy): domain Bacteria; phylum Verrucomicrobiota; class Verrucomicrobiia; order Opitutales; family Opitutaceae; genus IMCC26134_A. Next base: position 9,838 of record DAIPIP010000007.1, on the reverse strand, counting down.
CGGCGTCGCCCGCACCAAGACCGACGCCTTCTTCGACGGCACGCGCGGCAAACAACTCGTCAAGATCGTGCCCTTCCAGCACCCGCTCTCCCCCGCCGACCTCGAACAGTTGCGCGATGAACTCAAAACCCGCCCCGAAGAAGCCCGCGACATCCTCCTCGTCTGCCTCGGCCGGGAACTCGCCTGCGAGCCCTGGCTCGCCGATTGGCACCGCCTGCGCAAACGCGGCGACGTCCCCAACAAAATCGAGGTCGTCGAGCTCCGCACCGATCCCAAATACGGCAAATTCATCGACCACCGCCCCGCCTCCGCCCGCGTGGACATCAAACGTAAAGGCGGCGAACTCCACATCGTCATCAAAGACTTCGCCTCGCCGACCATTATCGAACGCCTCCACGCGCAGGCCGGCGTGCTGAAACCCCAAATCCCCGATTGGACCGTGCTCGTGGACTGCGTGATGATCGACCCCGCCTACGACGGCGCCGTGTTCAACGTCGCCCTCGCCGACGTGCCCGAGAAAAAGACTGACACCGTGCAAGGCGCCTACACCTTGCCCGCGTTCTCGGCCGAAACCACCGTGGCCGTGAAGATCATCGACATGCTCGGCGAGGAAGTGCTTGTCACCCAAGCTGTTTAGCATCGGCCAAAACGACCGGGTCCTATCCCCGCCTGCCGCCGCGCCCCGACTGCGAGCGGAAAATTCGGATTTCCCCGCCGCTCAACTCCCGCCGCTCAACTTCCGCCGCGCCGCGTCCACGCGAGCAGCCACGCGCCGCTCGCGATCACTCCGCCCGGCGCAACCCTCGCCGCGCACAATCCATCACCCGCTCAAATGCCGTCTGTCGTCACCGCCGGCGCCGGCGCCGCCGTCGGGGCCACCTTCACCGCCACCTCGCGCACCAGCCGTCCGTGCGGCACCAGATGCCGTCCGTCGGCCGCGCGCACGCGCAGCACCGTCGCGCCCACCGACTCGACCTCGCCTTCGAGGTCGCCGAGGCGGATGCGGTCGCACGGCTTGAATTCGCCCGCCACAAAATTCCTCGCCAGCATGTTCCCCACCAGATCGCGCACGCACACCGCGAACAACAACGCCACCAACAAAGCCGCGATCAACAAGCCACCGAGCCCGACCAGCAACACGCGCGACGACGCCAGCCCGAGGTAATCGAGCGACACCACCACCGCCAGCAACACCACCGCCACCCGCGCCAGCGCGCCCACCAGCGTGTGAAACGGCACCCCCGCCAGTCGCGCCGCGCGCTCCACCAGCGCACCGATCCAGCGCGACAACCACACGCCCAGCCCAAGCAGCAAAAGCACCACCAACAGCTTCGGCACGTAGGCCGCGCCATCGACGAGCAAGCGCTCGCCCGAATAAAAACCCAGGCGATCAAAAGCCATCAGCAGCGCGGTGTAGATGATGGCGATATGCAGCACCCAGCCCGCCATCACCGAAGGCGGCGTGGCGATGTCGTGCCGCCGCAGATAATCGCGCGCGCCGGAACGCTCCGCCACCACGTCGAAACCCGCCGCGCGCAACACCTTCGCCGCCGCGTTGCGCAGTAACGACGCCAGCACCCAGCCGAGCGCGAACACCAGCAGTGCCGAGAGCAGGCCGGGCGCGTGCGACGCCACCGTGTTCTCCGTCCAGGTCAGGATGCGCTCGAGCATTTCCTGCAGCGTTTGGCCGATGGACGACCAGAGATTTACCGTTTCCATGAATCATCCTCGGTTATCAGGTTTTTGAATACACGCGACGGTCCCTTGAGGCGCACCGCCGCGCGGTCGATCCAGCGCGCCACCGCCCGCTCGGAGCGATCCGCCCAGTCGTCGGTGTGCCGGTCGATGTCGCGCAACAGGCCGGTCGTCTTGCCCGCCTTCACCGTGATAAAGTCCGTCGCGCTCGCCAGGCCGGTCTGCGGGTCAAGATCGTTGCGCAGTTGCATGATCACCGCGCGCGGCGCCGACGAGCCCACCTCCTGCACGCGGATCACCGCCAGCAACACCAACAGCTGCAGGCCGCCGGAAAACAGGAACAACACGTGCAACGGGCTGAGCATGAAACTCCCCGCGCGCCACTCCAGCCCCGCCATACGCGCGAGCAACCAGCCGCCCGCGATCGGAGCCACCGCCACCGCCAGCCCGATCGAGGCGTTGAACACCGCGATGTAGATCGAGCGCCCCGACTCCGGCGCGAGTTTTATCAGGATGTTCACCTGCGCCAGCATCAGCGCGCAGTAAAACGCGCCCGACAACACGTGCGCCAAAACCAGCGGCCAGTAAAAATTCGCCGGCTGCGCGACCACCCACACCAGCGGGATGAGCGCATGCACCGCGCCCGCCACGATCAGCACCGGCTTGTTGCCCATCTGGTCCGAGATCGGCCCCCAGATGCGCAGCATGAACAACGAGGCCACCGTCGCGAAGGTGATCAACCACGTGATGGTCGCGAAATCCACGCCCAGCCCCTCGATCATATACACCGCGTAAAACGGTCCCGCCAACTGCGTCACGAACATGAACGCCGCCACGTAAACCACCAACGCGAGGAAATTCGCGTTGCGCAGCGGCCCCGCCAACGCCGCCCACTTGAAGGGCGCGCGCGCCGCCGTCGAACGCTCCTTCGGGTCCGGCACCGAGTAGAGAAACCACGACGCCGCCAGCCCGAACACCAACCCCACCGCGAAGAGCACGATGTAGCCCCACGGATGCTCCTTGCCGTGCGCCTCCTCCCACCAGTTGAGAAACGCGCCGCCAGCCAGCACCGCCACCATGCCCGCCGCCGCGCACACCATGTTGCGCCGCCCAAAATACGCCCCGCGTATTTTCGCCGGAATCACGTCGCTCATCCACTCCAGCCACGCCACGCCGCCCACCGCGCCGAACAAACAGGAGAGCCCCACCAACGCCACCAAGGCCCACACCCGCGCGTCCCCCAGCCCATCGAACATCGCCAGCGGCAGGAACATCACCGGCACCCACAGGAAGCGCGCCGCCGTCGTGCCGATCACGCACAGCCAACGTCTCCGGCCAAACATCTCGATAAACACCGAGCCGAAAAGCTGCGCCAAATTCGCCGACACCGGCAGCGCCGCCAGGATGCCCACCTGCACGGTCGAGGCGCCGAGCACGTTGAGCGCGAAACCCACCAGGAAAATCCCGCCCGCCAGCGAGCCCATGATCGTCGCCATGGCTCCATCGAGCACGGACAGGCGCAACGCGCGCTGGGTTTCTGCTTCGGTTAACATGATTGAGGGCGGTGAGACCATACAGTGCCCGTCAACCCCTGCCGCCGCACTCAACGCGAAACCCACAAAGCCTACCGGACTCCACCCTACCAGCCGGATCAATGCCAACCCGCCGTCCAAACGCACATCCGCCCCGCCGTATCAAAGCGGCAAATACCGATGCGTCAGCGCCGTCGGCGTCACGTCCACCACGCGGTAACCCTCGGTCGTGCCCTCGCGCAAGGCCTTCGATACCGGGCCGCTCGTCACCATCTCCATGCCGCCGTGGCGACCGATCACGTTGCCATGATAATGACCCGAAAACGTCACGCGCACGCCATGCTCCGCAAACAGCGCCAGATACGCGCGCCGCGTTTCAAGCGGGATCATGTAGTAGCCGCGATTCTTGAAGTGAAATTGATCCCCGGGCGGATCTTCCTCCGGGTCCTCCAAAAACCACGGATAGTGCGCGAACACCACGATATGGTCGGGCTTGCGCTCGCGCCGACTCGCCGCCGCCAGATCCGCGACCAACCACTCCCACTGCCTCGCCGTCTCCTCCGGCAAAGCCTGCGCGGCGAAAATGATCTGCGAGTTGAGGTTGATGAAGTGCGTGCCCCCGACGTCGAAAGCGAAGTGGTCGCGCCCGTGTCGCGCCCGATACGCGGCCAGCGAGGCCGCGTCGGGCACGTTGCCCACATCGTGATTGCCCGGCTGCACATGCACCGGAATCGCCGGATCGATCATTCCGCAAAGCCGCTCAAACTCCGCGAGCTTCGCCGGCGTGACCGGCATGTTCACCAGATCACCCGAGATGATGACGAACGCGGGCCTTAGCCGATTGATATGCGCGACCACGCGCTCGAAATTCGCGATCTCGTGCGAGAGATCGTCGCCCCACGCGGCAAAGCCGAGTTGCGGATCGGCGAGCTGCACGAAACGAAACGCCCACTCCTCCGCGTCACCATCCATCGGCTCGCCTCGGAGCCGGGACAGGGCCGCCAATGCCGAGGCGGCCGCGAGCGAAGCGATAAAGCGCCGACGTTGCATGCCCGCGACCAAGCAACGATCCGCCGCGCGCGCAAAGTTCAAATTCAATCCACCCCGCCACCTGCCGGAAGAACGACCGAAGAACCGCGACCGCAAGCGCCGCCAACACGAACGCACGGACAATCCGAAATCAGTTCCCCCCCGCTCAACTTCCCCCGCGCCGCGTCCACGCGAGCATCCATGCGCCGCTCGCGATCGCTCCGCCCGCCACCAGCCAGAACACCGCCGGACCCGCGCCTTCCAACCCATGCGCGAGGTTCATGCCGAAAATCGCGCCGAGCGCCGTCACCGGCAGAAAAATCGCCGCGAGCAAGTTCAGGCGATGCCCGGTCCCGGCGATTTGCACAGACTGCTCCGCCTGCTCCTCGCTTTTGCGAACGAGCAGAAAATCGAGCGCGATGCGCGCATCCTCCCGCACCAGCTCCAGCGTGCGCTCGGCCTCGCCGGCGTGGTCGCGCAGATTGATGAGTTCCGGATCGTCCACCGCCTGCCGCGCCTCTTGCAGCGCGGCGTGCAGATTGCGCGCCGAACGCGCGACCGGCACCGAGCGGCTCAACACCTCGTGCAACGCGTGCGCGTCTTCGCATTTTTCCAAGCGATCCTCCAACTCCGCCGCGAGCTTCACATAGTCGTCCACCAAACGCCGCAGGCTGCGCAGCGCCTCCACGCTCACCGTCGAGCGCCACTCTCCCTTCGGACTGCGCCAGAAGAACGCGCTCTTGCGGCGAAAGCTTCCCGGCTCGGGCACGACGTTCAGAATGAGCAACAAATGCCCCTCGGCCGCCATCGCGCGCTGTCGCCCCGCATTCGCGCCAAGACGCCGCCGAAACACCGCCGGCACCGCCCAGTCGGACGGCAGCAGAAAAGACGAACCGCCCGAGGCGGAGGGAAGCGGAGGTGGATTATGCGGCATGGCTTGGGGAAACGTGTTTGAAGAATTTATGAAGAACGAAAGCCGTCTTGCGTCGGGTGGAACGCGTTGATCCCAACGCGTCGCGGCGAAGCCGCTTTTCAAGCCAGCGTGTGGAGGTCAATCCGCTCCACCCCGGCATTTTTCCCATAAAAAAGCCCCGCCGGTAAGGGGCGGGGCCGATGGACAACTCAGTTGTTGTTCGCCTTGGAGGCCTCGGGGGCGGCAGGCGCGATCGCCGCCATCGCATCCGGCACGAGGTCGCCGCCGTTCAGGTTGAGGCCGAGCTCGGCGATCATCTTCTCCACCATCGGCACCTGCATGCGGTATTGGAGGAGGGCGTTGACCAGCTGGTTGGGCAGCCCGGCGCCGTTGCCGCCATTGGCCGCGCCGTCGCCGCCTGTAGTGGCTCCGCTGATACCGGCTCCGCCGCCCGCTCCCGCGCCGGGCATGCCGCCGTTGATGTGGAGCATGCGGATGGAGTCGATCTTCTCGGCCGGTTTCATCGCGGCCGCGATGATGCCCTCGAGCTTGCTTACGAGTTCCTTGCGGACCTCGAAGCTCATGATGCCCTCGCCGAGGAGATTCTTCGCCTCGTTGATCGCCTGCAAACCGGCCGCCTCGACGGTCAGGCGCTTGGCGTCGGCCTCGGCGATGATGCGCACGCGGTCGGCCTCGGCCTGCGCCTGGGTGCGGACCGCCTCGGCGCGATCCTCCGCCGCCTTGCGCTCGGCGTCGGCGGCGACGATGACATGCACCGCGTCCTGCTCGGCGGTCTCGCGGGCCTTGATCACCACGATCTCCTTGGCGCGCTCGGCGGCGGCGACTTCCTGCACCGTCTTCACCTGCTCCTCCGCCTTCACCATGATGGCGCGGGCGGCGGCCGCCTCGGCGTCGGCCTTGGAGAGTTCCTCGGACTTCTTGGCGATGGCGATTCGCGCCTCCTGGCCGGCGATGTCGAGTTCGCGTTTGCGCTGAATCTCGCGGGCGGCGACGGCCTTCTCGGCGTTGATGTTGGCCTCCTTCACCGCCTGCTCGGAGGTGATCTGAGCCTCGCGACCCTCGCGCTCGCGCTCGGCGCGCTCGCGCACGATGCGGGCTTCCTGCGCGGCCTTCGCCATCTGGATGGCCTGCTCCTGCTCGAACTGCGCCTGCGCCTCGATCTGGCGCACGGTCAGCGACTGGCGCTCGACCTCGAGGTTCTTCTGCTCGATGGCGAGACGGGTGTTTTGCTCGGTGTCGTTGCGCTCCTTGCGCTTGCTCTCGGTGATCTCGGTGAGCTTGGCGAGACCCTGCGCGTCGAAGGCGTTGGAGTCCTTGAAAAACTCGCGCGAGGTCTGGTCGAGTTCGGTGAGCGACACGGATTCGAGTTCGAGACCGTTGCGGCTCAAATCCTCGGTCACGGCCTTCTGCACCTGCATGACGAATTCGACGCGCTTCTCGTGCAGCTCGTCCATCGTGAGCGTGGCGGCCACGGCGCGCAGGGCGTCAACGAACTTGCCCTGGAGTTGGCCGGTCAGCTCCTCCGAACGGAAGGTGCGGTGACCAAGGGTCTGCGCGGCGACCATGATGTCCTCCACCGTCTTGGCGACGCGCACGTAGAACTCGGCGCGCACATCGACGCGCAGACGGTCTCGGGTGATGAGCGCGTCCTGGTTGCGGCGCTGCACCTCGAGGCGGAGCGTCTGCAGATTGATCTCCGTGATCTGCTGGAGAAAGGGCAGCACGAGGGTGCCGCCGTCGGTGATGACTTTTCCACCGCCCCAACCCGTGCGCATGAGCGCGCGCTCGGGATTGGCCTTGCGGTAGAGTTTGGCGATCAGCGCGCCGATCAGCACGATGAAGATGAAGCCGCCGACGACGGCGACGATAAGCGGAATGGTCAGTGTGGGCATGGGTGGAAGCGGAGCTGGTGGTTGCGAAGAAAACTGGCGGAAGAGTGGAATTTTAGGCGTCCGGAGCGGACGCCTTATGCGAGGGATTCGGGTGCAGAATCACGGTGTAAAACGCACCGCGTCGCCCGACGATCAGAACCGCATCGGACTGACGGTAGGTTTCACCGGAGCGGTCGGCATAGGCCATGGCATGGTGCATCGTGCCCCCGGTGTCGCGGAACTTGATTTGCCCCGGCTCGGCGGCGCCGATGCTGCCGAGCACGACCTCGGCCTCGTGGCCGATGAAGGAGTCGGTCGTCACCGCGCTCGTCTCGACGTCCTTCGGCCAGATTCGGCCGAGACCGTGGTTGAGCAAACGCACCGGCGGCAACGAAAGCGCCACCGCGCCGACCATGACCAAGGGCCACGGAAGCGCCGCGCCGACGATCTCCAGTTGCAGGGCCTGCGCGAACATCCCGACCACGCTCACGCTGAACAAAACCGACGCGATCGTGATCAGAAAGGGCACGCGTCCGATGCCGAGCCAATCAAGCAAACCGCCGTGGTTGGTGACGTCGGGCAGTTCGATGTCCACGCTGAGATCGAGACCAAGATTTCCGCCCGCGCCGGTGAAAACCATCACGATTTCCAGCAAGGCGGCGGCGAGAAACAACCCGAAGAGCAGCGTAAACGGCCAGACCTGCGAGTGAAACAAGAGTTCAGCGAAGCTCATGCGGGGCGAGACGGGGGGACGTTGCGAGGAGATGCCGGAAGTTCTTAAAAAAGGTCGCGAGGTCGCGGCCGAAAAAATCGGCCGCGAGCATACGCGGATCAGTTGCTCGAAGGCAGCGCGGGATTCACCCGGGCCTTGAGTTGCTCGAGGCGGATCTGCACGCGGTTGTCGCGCGAGACGGCGCTGAGCTCGCGCAGCTTGGTCTGCTCCGCCTCGCGGGCGTGCAGGGTCGAGCGGTCCGTGCCGGTGGCCTTGGCGTAGCGATCATTGAAGGCGTTCTCCGCGCGCTCGGCCTTGATCTGCGGCGAGGAACCGGTGGCGCGGCCGCCCGCCTCGGGCGACGACGCTCGGGTGCGGCGCAACACGATGAGATCGTCGGCCATCTGGGCACGGCGCGCCTTCAGGCTTTCGAGCGACTGGCCGAGCCGCTCGGCCTCGGACTTGTGGTCGAGCATCTGGCTCTCCAACTCGGGGAGCTGACGTTCGATGTCGTCGATGCGGCTGAGGCCGGCCACGGCGAGGTCTTCGCGTCCGCTGCGAATCGCGGTCTCGGCCTCGGCGTCGAGGCGGTCGCGTTCCTGCGTGAGGCGCTCGATGGCCTTCGTGACGTGGTGCTTGCGGGCGAGCGATTCGCCCTGCGCGGTGTGAACCTCCTCGGTGGCGCCGTCCACCTCGCGGATGGCGGCCTCGAGGATGCCCTCCTCGTTGAGCCCCTCGATCTTGTCGACAAGGGTGTGGGCGGTGCTGGTGAGCACCCGGGCAATGCGGTCGCGTAGTCGGTTTTCCATGACGTTATCCTTGGTTGGGGGTGGAAGTTTCTGACGAAAGGGACGAGGGGAACGCAGACGTCGCAGCCGAAGCGAACAACTGACGCGCCTGAGTAAGAATGCGGATGACTTCGGGCAAGGCTCCTTGCTGATTGCGAAACTGCGCGGGATCAAGCGCGGCGGCGTTAAGAATTTGCGATGCGGTGCGACTCCAACGCCACGCCAGCTGGGCCTCCAGTTCGGGCACGTGTTTCTCGGGCGACTTCGCCAGCGCGTCGGTTTGCGCGAGGAGCAACGCCGCCATCTCGATCACGCTCTGCGCCAGCTCCTCGGCGATCTCGGAGCCGCGCCCCTGAAGCCGCTGCCGACGCAAGGATTGGCGGACCGGGTCGAGCGTCGACTCCAACAGCTCCAGCGCCCGCGCCAAATCATGCCGCGAGTCCAACAACGTGAGCTGCTGCCGCACCAGCGTCGCCATGCGCTCGCCGTTGCTCAGCCCCGGCATAGCCTCGACGATCTTCTCCCAATCAGCCTCGTCGAGTCGGACGTTTACTTGCATTCCCATGATGCAGATAAGATATGCTACGGTTTTGTAGCACTTCAATAGAATTCGTTAGGATTTTAAAATATAGTGCTTTTTAAAACGCCTCAGGGTCCCTCGATGTTTTCAGTGGGTAGATGGAGCGCATTGTCCCCGATGCGATAACTTGCGCCGACTCGGCTCGCCACGCCCTGATCGCAGTGCCTGAAAACCAGCACGTTTGGGACAACGCGTTGGCGCGGTTCCGCCGCGCCCTGCTGAGGTCGTTCGTCGCCACCTGCACCACCGTGCAGGCCGTGTGCCGCGCGTAAGATGGCTCCACACAAACACCATCGCCGTGCAGGGCGCCGCGCCAAGCAGCACCGCCCCGCCCGGATAAACCTTCGCCAGCTCATTCTGTATTCACGCCTTGAATACGAAATAAAACAGCGCCGCGATGCCGAACATCGTGAAGGGCTTGACCAACCAGTTCACCTCCCGCGTCAGGTAGAGTTCCTTCGGCTCCCGGCGCACGTCCCGCAGGCTGGTGAAGGCCACCTTCAACATCATGGGGTAGATCAGCAGCCAGATCAGCACCGCGATGGAGATGGACACCTCCGCGTATTCAAATCGCCGCAAAAACTCCGGCACCCCGGGCGGAAACTTCCCGATCAACACCTCCGCCGTCATGCAGAGCACCGCCCACTAGGCGCTGTCTTCAAAATGGAGGCTCAAAGTTTAAGCCAGACCAAGATGC